>CAMDSZ010000340.1 GCA_945906945.1 Akkermansia muciniphila | reverse complement strand
AGCACTGCGAGGAAAAGCATTCGTGAAAAGACAAATGCCGAGGGGGATAGCCCCGAAAATTTTTCTTTCTCTAAAATCAGCCGTTCTCCCGCGACCTCGCGGGCTGCATTGTTCGCTCCCATGAGCGTGAGCAGAACCACCTGAAACATGATCAAACCGGAAACCATTCCGCCAACCCGCAGATACTCGAGCTTCGCCGCAAAGTCAGCGACCATCTGCTTGAGCGGATCCTCGGGCAACTCAGCTGCAGCACGAAGCGCGGGCAATCCTTGCAACGCAAAAATCACGACTAAACAAGGGAACCCAAGCATTAATGCCAGTTGCAGCTTTACCTGCCCCGCGTCCCTCCAAAACAGCCTCCATCGACGCGCCAAAAGCACCGTCATTTGAGCAATCCAACCCACTGAGGCAGACGGCTCCGGCTCAGTGGCGGCGGGTGGCGTTTCCGGTGAAGGCGTCCCTTTCTCTAACTCGTAATACGAGTCCCGCCGCTTTTCCCAAGACTGCGCCCACTCCTCGGGCTTCCTCGTCGCCAGCCGAGGATACAAGTCCTCCGCATGCTCCACACCGAAATAAAACAACAAATGCTCGGGAGCGGCATGATACACCAATCGACCACGCATCAAGACGATGACTGATGTATGCGAAGCAAGGTGCCTCAAGCTATGTGTGATATTCAGCACGATTCGCCCCTTCAGCGCGACTGCCCGCATTAGCTCAGTGATTTCATCCTCAGCACGAGGATCAAGGCCGCTGGTGACTTCATCGCACAACAAAAGATCTGGCGAACTAACCAACTCCAGACCGAGCGCCAACCGCCTCCGCTGACCTCCTGACAGAACCTCCACACGCTTTTCAGCGATCTCAAGCATCCCCACCTCTGAAAGCACTCCATCCACGCGTGCGCTCAATTCCTCCGCTGACAACCCAGCACACCTCAAGCGAATGGCATCCTCAATGCACTCCCAGACTTCCAATTTTTCGTGAGCAATACTGAACTGCGGGACATACCCCACTTCGCGCGGTTCAAAATCGTGATCAGAAAGATCTCGGCCTTTCCAAAGTGCCGTACCTGAGGTTGCTTCCTTCAATCCAGCGATAGCCTTAATAAGAGTGCTCTTCCCGCATCCAGATGGGCCAAGCACGGCAACCAACTGGCCCCCGTCTTTCAATCGAAAACTAACGCCGTCCAACAAGCACACCGACTCCTCCTCAGTGCCAATATTTAAGCTTATATTTTGGAGCTCTAACACAATCTAGATGACCCTTCCTGAGCTTTGAGGATCGCTGGCTTAAGCAACTAACCAAGTCAAAAAAAAACGCAGGAGCCGAAGCACCTGCGTTTTTTAAGCTAGATAGACGATTGTTTATCGCGAATACAACTCAACGATCAGCTGCTCGTTCACAATAGGCGCAATCTCCTCGCGGCTTGGAATGCGCACGACGCTGCCAAAGAAATTCTCCTTGTCCACCACCAGCCAGTCAGGAACCGGAGCTATCTGAGTCAACTCGAGACCGCGAGCCGCCATTCCGCGCGAACGAGGATGGTCCTTCACGGAAACCTTATCACCAGGCTTCACGTTGTATGATGAGATATCAACCTTCCGTCCATTTACTTGCACGTGACCGTGCCCAACCATTTGACGGGAGGCAGAACGGGAACTAGCAAAGCCCATCCGAAACACGACGTTGTCCAAACGAGTCTCAAGCAACTGAAGGAGAATTACCCCAGTCACTCCGCGTTTGGCCTGGGCTATCCCGAAGTAACGCCGAAACTGACGTTCCAAAATTCCGTACTGATAACGCAGCTTCTGCTTTTCCGCCAGAGCGAGGGAATACTCGCTGTGCTTACGACGCGAGCCCTTAGGCCCATGCATCCCCGGAGGATAATTTTTTTGTTCGAGCGTCTTGTTGGAACCGAAAATCGGCACTCCAAATCGGCGGCTTATTCTATCTTTTGGACCCGTATACCTTGCCATTACAATAAAGTGTTAAGTGTTAAAATCTGAAACCGAAGCATCAAACGCGACGCTGCTTTGGAGGACGGCAGCCGTTGTGTGGAACGGGTGTTACATCCTTAATCGTACTGATATCCAAGCCAACTGCCTGGATAGCTCGGACGGCTGATTCGCGGCCTGAACCAGGCCCCTTCACCCGCACTTCTACCTCGCGTAGGCCATGTCCCATTGCCTGCCTGCAGGCATCTTGAGCAACCATCTGGGCGGCATAAGCGGTGCTCTTGCGAGAACCTTTGAACCCCACCTTGCCGGCGCTGGACCAACCAATAACTGCTCCAGTCGCGTCGGTGATGCTCACGATCGTGTTATTGAAAGTCGCGAGAATATGGGCGATACCGGAATGCACGTTCTTTGCACCCTTGGCCTTGATCACCTTGATAGGCTCGATGACCGAATTCGGGTCGAGAGACAGGTTTTCAGCTTTCTTCTCCTCCGATGCGGGCGCTGACGCATCCTTCTTGGACTTACCTTTTGCAGCCTTCGGGGCCTTTCCCTTAACTTCGGCTGGAGCAACAGGGGCTACTGCGGCAACAACAGGGGATTCCGCTGTCGTTGCAACTGGAGCAGCAGCAACAGGTGACTCTGCGGGCACAGGAGCCTCGGGGTTTTGATTCTCGTCGGACATAACTTAATTAATCTAAAAATTCGCTTACTTACCGTCTTTCGCGCGCTGAACACCCACAGTCTTACGGGGGCCCTTGCGGGTACGGGCATTGGTTGAAGTTCGCTGGCCACGCACAGGCAAGCCGCGACGATGACGGATACCGCGATAACAATTGATCGCCTGTAGCCGCTTCAAATTCGACTGCAACTCACGGCGCAAGTCACCCTCGATAGCAAGACCGCTAGCGGTGATCGCTTGGATGATCTGATTGAGTTGTTCAGAGGACAAATTCTTGGCCCGGATGTCGGGGCTAATGTTGGCCTGTTCAAGGATGCGCTTCGCGGTCACTGGGCCGATGCCGTAAATGTAAGGCAAGGACGCTTCGATACGCTTGTCACCGGGAATGTCTACTCCAAGCAGTCGTGGCATAATATAATCTCCAATTGATATTGTTTGGCTGGCGTGTAACCGGTTCTAAAGGCTAGCCTTGCCGTTGTTTATGGCGCGCGTTTTTGCAAATTACGCGAACGATGTTCTGGCGCTTTACGATGCGGCATGCTTCGCAAAGCCGCTTCACTGATGCTCTTACTTTCATAATTATCTTATTTCCTCTTATTTTAGGGGACAAAAAACCGTCCTTCGAATCTCCTCACAGAGAACGGAAGGCTATAAAACTCATGTGGCTACAGCGGGAACTCTCCCGTCTCGCAAATGCGCAACGATACGTCCCACCGACAAATCGAAGACCCGCAACTGTACCTTCACCCGCGCCCCGGGCAAGAACTGATTGGCCTCGAACAGCATTTTCGGATCGACGTGACCGAGCAACCGATGCCCATTTTCTAATTTTACCGTCCATAGAGACTTCGGAAAACATTCGATTATTTCTCCCTCCGCTTCAATCAGGTCGTCTCGCTCCATGTGAGTATTTCAGGTTCACCCTTTGTGATAAGCACTGTGTGCTCGAAATGAGCTGACCATTTCCCATCAACAGTCACGACGGTCCAACCATCTGGAAGCACTCGGACATTTGGATTACCGACATTCACCATTGGCTCGATTGCCAGAGTCATTCCGGGCTTGAGCTTCGGACCCTCTCCTTTTTTGCCAAAATTTGGTACCTGAGGCTCCTCGTGAAGCTTGCGCCCAACCCCGTGTCCAACGAATTCTCGAACGACTGAGAAACCGTTAGCTTTGACCTCTTCTTCAATTGCACTGCAAAGATCACCAAGTCGCTTGCCACTGTACGCGTGTCTGATCGCAACCTGCAATGCGCTCTCAGTGGCCTGAAGCAACTTAAGAGTTCCGGGATGAATCGCACCGACAGCAATAGTTGTTGCGTTGTCTCCGATCCAGCCGCTTTTATTCACCCCAACATCCAGCTTTACCACATCACCGATCTGCAGCCGACGTTGACCACCTATGCCGTGAACCACCTCCTCGTTCACAGAAATGCAGCATTGCCTTGGAAAGCCGCGGTACCCGAGAAAAGCACTCTTGCAGTCCTCGTCGGCCATAAAGTCGGCTGCGGCATCATCCAACTCCTTGGTTGAAACCCCCGGTTTCACTTGGGCTGAAATCTTATTCAAAACGATCCGTGCTGCGCGTCCTGCGGCACGCATCATTTCAATTTCCTGACCTGTCTTGATAGGGATCACTTGCAAAACGCTCGAAAGATTAACGCATCAAAATCAACTGCGTCTCGCAATAAACAGAACGACTCCAAGAAGGAGCGCCAGTGCCAAGATCAGATATACTCCAAGAATAGTCTTCTGCTGGACTGCCTCACCCCTACCCTCAGGTGTCCGCTCAGAACGACCGCGAATACGGCCCTTCTTCAGGAAGCCAT
>CAMDSZ010000339.1 GCA_945906945.1 Akkermansia muciniphila | reverse complement strand
AGTTCTTTTGGTGTGACTCGCTAGGAAACTGAAGTCCCAGGCAGTATTCCCTGCGCCGGGGTACTCGGATCGGTTCGCGGTTTGTCCGCACCGGACCCGACGAGGAGCTCGAAAATCGGTGACGCCATCAGCGTGGTCACCACGGCCATGAGCACTAGCGCGGAGAAAAGACCTTCGCTAATGACACCGCGCTGCAGGCCGATGTTAATGATAATTAGCTCCATCAGACCGCGCGCATTCATCAAAACGCCGATGCCCAGCGCTTCACGGTTCGGCAAACCCGTTGCGCGAGCCGCCAGCCAGCAGGCCACGCCTTTGCCGAGGATGGCGACGACCAGTATCGCACCGCACACCAGCCAGAGCGAACCGGTGTTCAGTAAACTGATGCGGGTGTTCAGTCCGGAATAGGTGAAAAACAGTGGTAAAAGCAATGCCAGCGTCAGCGGTTGGATGCGTGCGGTCAGTTCAGTGGTGATAAGACCGCGCGGCATCGCTGCGCCCATCACGAACGCACCGAACACAGCATGCAGTCCAATCAGGTCGGTGAACCACGCGCCAAGGGCCATGGACGCCAGTGCGATCGCGAGACCCGCTTCCGACAATGCGTTGTCTTTGGCGCAAAGAGACAATGCCCGCCGGAGTAGCGGCCGCAGCAATCCAAGCGTGACTGCAACAAAGCCGATGCCACCGCTGATATTGAGAATGGCGTTGTTCCATTGCTTGTCGAAACTCGCGAGCACGATGGCCAGCAGGCACCACGCGGCGGCGTCATCAATCGCCCCAGCGCCGATCGCCACTGTTCCCATGGTTGTACCGTTGAGCTTTTTGAAATGGATGATCCTCGCGAGCATCGGGAACGCTGTGATGCACATCGAGGCGCCAAGAAATACGCACGCTTCAAAAAGGCTCGTTTTTTGAGGGAAAAGCGTGGTGTGCCGGAAGATTAACCAGCCAAGTCCAGCCCCCAGCACAAAAGGTGCGGCCATTCCCGCCGCCGATACACTTAGCGAGCTTTTCAACCTGTCCCGGATGAGGTCCGTGCGGAATTCCATCCCGACCACAAACATGTACAACGCGAGCCCCAGTTGCGACGCAGGAAAGAGGTAACTCTGTGTGTCCCTGAGCGCCTGGGTCTTGTCCCAGGGAAAAAGTGAATGCTGGATTTCAGGCCAGAATAGCCCGAGGAAGGACGGCCCGAGGAGCACGCCGGCGATCATCTCCGCAACCACTTGAGGCTGGCCCAACCTGGCGGCGACGGAGCCTACCAACCTGCAGAACAGAAGGATGACTGCCAGTTGCAGGAAGAACTGCACTGCCAAATGGACGTTACCGGTGTGAGTGACCACCTCAGCATGATAGGGGAAGAGTGCTTGTAACGGAAATAGCGTTTCGGCATGATCGTGATGCTGGTTCGGTATCACGGGGTCGATCTTGCGCTGCGCGGAGCGGCTGCTGTGCTCCCATGCATGCTTTGGCCAGCGGGTTTACTGCCATTTCATGCAAAAGGTTTCCTGTAACCATATCCGGATATGGAGTTAAGACATTTACGGTATTTTCAAGCGGTCGCCGAGGAGTTGAGTTACTCGCGCGCGGCGGAGCGTCTCCGGATTGCCCAGCCCGCACTCAGCCGGGCGGTGAAGGAGATTGAGTTTGAACTGGGGGCAGAGGTGTTTGACCGGAACCGGAACCGAGTGCGGCTGACGCCCGCGGGCGCCGTGCTTTTGCGTGAATCCGCCGTGCTGCTGGAGCGGTGGGAGGAGTCGTTGCGGAGGGTGAAGGGCACCGCAGCAGGGGAGGAGGGTGAACTGGCGCTGGGTTATATCGGGCCACCGACCCAGCCGTTTCTGGGGCGGTTGTTGGGGGAGTATCGTAAGCGATATCCGAGGGTGGGGATTCACCTCGAGGAGCGCACTCCGGAACGGGTGTGGGAGATGGTGGCGAAGGGCCGGCTTTCGATTGGTATCACGAGGCCGGTGCCGTTGGCGCAGGATTTGGGGTTGCAGACAATTTTGCTGCGGGAAGAGCGGCTCGGGGTGGTGGTGCCCGTTGGGCATCGTCTGGACGGGTTGAGTGCTGTCGCGTGGAAACAGCTCGAGCGCGAGCCGCTCGTAGTGCTTGCGCGCAGGGAGGGCGTTGGGCTGCACGACGCGGTGCTGGCGGGGTGCCGCCAAGCAGGGGTGACGCCACGGCTGGTTCAGACGCCGAGCCTGATCGGGACTGTTCTGAGTTACGTCGAAGCCGGTGCGGGAATCGGCGTGGTCACCGAGGGAATCGTGTCACCGGTGCATCCGCTGCGCTTTGTGCCGTTGAGTCCGAAGCAAAGCGTACCGCTTGTCTTGGTGTGGCAGGAGGACTCTGATTCTCCACCGTTACAGAGGTTCCGTGAGCTCGTCCTGGAGTGGAAGAAAAAGAAACTCATGTGGAACTTTCAGGCGGAATGATTTCATCGGAGTCGACGGGCTTGCTCCGCTCGGAGCCGACGAGAAGTGAGGCGCTATTGGGATATTTTGCCCCGCCCAAAAGCAGAGATTAGTGGTGTTCAAAAACCGCTGCGATCAACCGCCGACACGGCACCGTTTACAATTACGGTCCCGCCGCTCAGGGTTACTGTTCCGATTTTCATGACTACGGTTCCGGTGTACGTATTAAAGCCATTCAAAGTGACCGTTCCCGTAGTCGAGCCCGCCAAGGTTAATATCCCACCGCTTGTATTGATCACACTGCCAGTGTTGCTTACCGTGCTGGAGTAAGTGTTCGAGCCGCTCAACGTCAGCGTTCCCGCACTTACGCCAATAGACGCGCTGTTCTCAGCCGCGTCGCTGTTTGCAATAGAGCTGACCAAGGTGACCGGTCCCCTGTCTGAAGCACCCAATGAAATCATCCCGGCACTACCATCCACCGAACTAATAGTTCCTTTCGCCGCACCTGAGATGTCTCCACTGTTGAGTTTTTCAACCCCATAATCGCCCATCGGCACGATGAGGGAACCATCTGGCCAGAGCGTCAGGCGCGTGAGTTCAAACCACTGGCTTGATACGAAGTTTTCAACCACAGCCTCAAGTCCCGGCCACGAAACACGCATCAACTGTTTGCCGTAAGATCCCACAAGGTTGGTTCCCCGCATTTGGATTTCAGCAGGCGCCCAATCGGTCGTTGCGGAACCAGTGTTGGTGAAACTCGCCGCGTCGGAAAGCGTGTAGCGATCTATTTTGTTAGCTGCCGAAGTATATACGCTGCGCCCCTGCGCGGTGAGCTTCGCGTCGAGCGCGACTGGGATTGAGGCGATCAGCGAAGCTTGGGAGTCGGCGACAAGACTCGCCTGCACTTGTCGAGTTGGCGTTGGCGAGGTCCAGTAGATTGCATCTCCGGTTTTTGGGTCCTTATCGGCTAGGATTGATTCGGTGGAAACGGATTCGGTGAAGGCCAGAAAGCCTGAGCGAGAGATATCAGTGAGAGCAAAAAGTTTGCCAGGCAACACCACCGGAGTGCCGAGAATAGGTCTTCTTGGGTTTGAGAGATTGACCATGCCTACTCGGTTCAGACAAGCGACCGGTTGGTCGAGTTCCGAGGGCCAGCCCCACGGTCTCCACGGAGATGGGGACTCGCCATATCCGAAAACCACGAGGCCGTCCGCTGCACCTGAGGCTGTGATGACGGTTGAACTGGTTGCGGGCAGTTGCAGACCGGGGAGAGCAAGAGGAGCTTTCGGGTTGCTGACATCGAACGCGCGAAGCACTGCTGAACGAAGACTGGGCTTTCGAGTGTCATTTTCAGGGGCTATCGCAAGCGCGTTCACTGACATTCTTCCAAGGGCGGGTAATGCAACGTCGCCACAGATCATTGGATAACAATATCCGTACCACGGACGAGCTTGGGTGATGACCACGGGAATCGTGTCCGTGGCCCAAAGGATATTGCTCACCGTGCAGTTGGTGTCTGCGTTTGTCATTGGCACCGCTGCCGATCCCAAACGGGGTAGAGCTGGTAGCGCGGATGCGTCGTAAATGTCTAATGCCAGTTCAGGCTCCGAGGCGGTTTGTGCGATTTTTCCCGGGCGCCGGACGAAGCGGACCATTGGGATATACGGTCCCCAGTTCCTGCGCAGCACATACAGCTTAGAATCCCGTATGACCGCGTCCTGTACGGTACCTTCTCCCAGGTCAACGTCTGCGACGATTGCGTTCTCCGACGAAGCCTTTGAAATGCGTACGACCGCGGATTCACCTGACCAGACCGCGCTTGAGCCATCACTGATTTGGAGTAGGAAGTTCCCAGACTGAATGACCTGATTCACTGGCCACGCAAGAGAGACCTCCGAGAGCACCTCAGGCTTGTCTCGGTCGTCGATGTTTGCGGTGATCAATTCTTTTTGGGAGATCGAAGTCAGGATTCCGTTTATCAAGGCCGCCCGGCGCGGCTCGAATTTGTGTTCCAAGCGACCGCGTAGCGTGAGACTGCCGCCGTCGCGAAGATTAATGTCGATAAGCCGGACAAATGA
>CAMDSZ010000338.1 GCA_945906945.1 Akkermansia muciniphila | reverse complement strand
ATCGAGGATATCTACGCGCGCGGGTTGGACCAGCGGGTGCTGGTTGTTGTGACCGGTGAATTTGGAAGAACGCCGAAGATTTCCTTCGACCGAAGCACGGGAGGCGGCGACGGGAGCGGCCCGACAGGCACTCTGCAACCGGGACGGGATCATTGGCCGAATGTTTTTTCCAACATCTGGGCGGGTGGAGGGATTCACACCGGTGGAATCATCGGAGCAAGCGACAAGCGCGGGGCGGAGGTGATCGAACGGGGTTGTGGGCCCGGAGACTTCTTGTCGACGATTTATCATCACCTCGGCATTGATTATTCGAAGGTGATGATCAACGACCTTAACGGGCGTCCGACGGCGATCGTCAATGAGGGGCGTCCCATTCCTGAGCTTTCACGGGCCTGAGGCTCTGGGTTTGATCTCCACTGTTTTTGCTTCAAAAAGCGCGCAGATCCTCTCGCCGGCGGTGCTCCCGGAGAGTGTCAAAGCGTGTGCTTTGCCTGTGGGGACTGGTCGGATTCTGGGATCATGGGATACTGAGCAGGCGAATGAGCAGACGAAAAAGAACACCCGAAGTCCGCGAGAGCCTCTCGCGCAACTTCGGGCGTCGCTCATAAGTTCCGAGATCCGCTCATTAAGCGGATCGGGAGTTTACTTACTTTTCGGGTTTGGGGATGCCGGTTCTTGTTTTGTTTCCTTGGACTCCTTCGCCTCGATCAACTCGGCAGGCTTTGTGGATCCCGTCACCTTGAACGCCAGCTTGCCATCTTCAGCGACCACCTTAGCGATGTCCCCGGGCTTGATATTCCCGCGCAAAATTTCTTCTGCCATCGGGTCCTCCAAGTAGCGCTCCACTGCACGCCGCATGGGCCGTGCTCCGTACGCGGGGTCGTGGCCTTTCTCCGCGAGGAAATCCTTGGCGGTTTCGTCCAGTTCCAATGAGATCTCCTTTAACTTGATCCGGTCGGTGACCTTGGAAATCTCCAGATCAACGATGCGGACTAGTTCGGCTTTCGCCAGCGAGTGGAACACGATCAAATCATCCAGGCGGTTGATGAATTCCGGCTTCAGCACTCGTTTGGCTTCCTCCAAAATCTTATCCTTCATCACGTCGTACTTTGTCTCGTCCCGCTGTGATGCACCGAAGCCCATGACTCCCTGTTTCTTGATCAACTCGGCCCCAATGTTGGAGGTGAGGATGATGATCGTGTTTCGGAAATCGATCTTGCGTCCGAGCGAGTCGGTGAGCTTGCCCTCTTCCAAGATTTGCAGCAGTAGATGCATCACGTCGGGATGCGCTTTCTCTATTTCGTCAAAAAGCACCACCGAATAAGGACGGCGGCGCACCGCTTCCGAGAGCTGTCCGCCCTCCTCGTGCCCAACGTATCCGGGAGGCGAGCCAATGAGCCTCGAAGAGGTGAACTTTTCCATGTACTCCGACATGTCAATTTGAATGAGCGCATCGCGATCCCCGAACATGAACTCCGCCAGAGACTGCGCGAGGAAGGTTTTCCCGACGCCTGTGGGGCCGAGGAATATGAACGAGCCGATCGGCCGTCTTGGATCCTTGAGGTCCGCCCGTGAGCGGCGCAGAGCCTTCGAAATCGCAATCACCGCCTCCTCCTGTCCGATGACCCGGCTGCGCAAGTCTTCCTCCATCCGAAGCAGCTTTGCGGTCTCAGCCTGTTCCATCCGGCTTAGAGGCACTCCCGTCCACTTGGAGAGCACGTGCATGATGTCGTCTTCTCCAACAGTTACTTCCTTTTCCTCACGCTGCTGGCGCCATTGGTTTAGAATGTCCTCGAGCTTGTCTTTGGCCTGTTTCTCTGTGTCTCGCAGAGCCGCCGCTTTTTCAAAATCTTGCGCCTTGATCGCCCCCTCCTTTTGAGCGCGGATGTCCTCGATCTCTTTTTCGATCTCCTTTACGTTCGGCGGTCTGGTCATCGCGGCAATGCGGGCGCGCGATCCTGCCTCATCCATGAGGTCAATCGCCTTGTCGGGAAGGAAACGGCCAGTGAGGTAGCGGTCTGAAAGTTTGGCAGCCCCTTCCAGCGCCTCATCAGTGTAGCGGGCCTTGTGGTGCGCCTCGTACTTGCCTCGTAACCCACGCAGGATCTGGATCGTCTGATCGACGGTGGGTGCCTCTACTTTCACCTGCTGAAAACGGCGCTCGAGGGCTGCATCCTTCTCAATGTATTTGCGATACTCGGTGAGGGTAGTAGCCCCCACGCACTGCATCTCGCCTCGGCTCAGCGCCGGTTTGATGATGTTGGATGCGTCCATGGCGCCCTCTGCGGAGCCCGCTCCAACGATTGTATGGAGCTCGTCGATGAATAAGATAACGTTTTTGGTGCGCCGGATCTCGTCCATCACGGCCTTGATGCGTTCCTCAAACTGGCCACGGTACTTGGTTCCCGCCACCATGAGTGCCAGATCCAGCGTGATAACTTTTTTCTCCCTCAGAATTTCAGGTACGTTGCCGTGGGTGATTTCCTGGGCTAATCCCTCGACGATGGCTGTTTTTCCCACCCCGGCCTCGCCGATGAGCACCGGGTTGTTTTTGGTGCGCCGGCACAGCACTTGGATGACGCGTTCGATCTCGCTTTCGCGTCCGATCACCGGGTCGATTTCGCCCTTGCGGGCTAGCTCCGTAAGATCGCGCCCGAAAGCCCTAAGGGCGGGGGTCTTACTGTCTTTTTTTGCGCCTCCCGCCGCCGCCGTTTCAACGCCGGTTTGCTCGGCCTCGGCCTCCTGTGGCGTGAAGTTTGGATCGAGCTCCTTGAGGATCTCGTTGCGGGTGCGCTCGATGTCGACTTCTAGGTTCTTAAGTACACGCGCTGCAACGCCTTCCCCTTCGCGCAGAAGCCCCAGCAAAATGTGTTCGGTACCCACGTAGGAGTGGTTGAGCGACTTGGCTTCCTTGCCAGCAAGGGCAAGGACTTTTTTTACCCTGGGAGTGTAGGGGATGTTGCCCACCATCTTGGTTTCAGGTCCGGATCCAACCTGTTTTTCCACTTCGCTCCGTACCGTGTCCAGATCGAGGCCCATCTTTTGCAGTACGTTGACTGCCACGCCCTGTCCGAGCTTGATGAGTCCAAGCAGAAGGTGCTCGGTGCCCACGTAATTGTGGTTAAAGCGGTCAGCCTCCTTGCGGGCAAGGGTGAGGACCTGCTGTGCGCGGGGAGTAAAATTGTTCATCATATGGCTGGGATTTTTAGGAGGTGCCGGCTCAATCGGTTCAAGCGCGGAATGCAGTTGTATGCTTCTAAAAGTTATGACCGCTTTGCTTCGGGTTTGGTTCAAGAAGCTCTGAGAAATCGCACACGCCCCGTTTCAGGGACGCATTCAAATTCTGAGCCAACGTACATTCCGCTTTCTCATTACCATGAACCGAGCTTGGCCTCTGTGCAAGGGACAGTGCAAAAGAACAATCAGCACTGAATTAAGAGGGGAAGTCTGGCGGTTGCTTCAGGGGTGCTGTCCTCCCAGTCTCTTGGCCCAAAGCCACCGACGCGACAAGGCGCTAAAGGGTGATCCCTCGGGTGCTCGCGCCCAGAAACGCTACGAAGGACCGGATCTCCGGAATTTGAGGTAGCTCCGCCTCCATGCGCTCAAGCGCCTGGTGTAAATTTAACTTGCTGCGGTAAAGTATTTTATACGCATCCTTCAGGGCCTGCTGGGCTTCCTGCGAGAAGCCGTGCCTCTCCATCGCCACCTTGTTTAGTCCCCGGATTTTGGCCGGATTCCCGTCCGCAATCGTGTAGGGCGGAACATCCTGGACGATTTTTGAGCAGCCTCCAGTGATCGCGAAGGAACCCACCCGGCAGAATTGATGCACTGCGGTGAGGCCGCTGATGATGGCATGGTCACCCACCTCGACATGCCCCGCGATAGTGCCGTTGTTTGAAAAAATCACGCTGCTTCCCACAGTGCAGTCATGAGCCACATGGCTGTAAGCGAGGAAATTTCCTTTGTCACCGATCCTTGTGCTCGAGCCCGGCGCGGTTCCGCGGTTTACGGTGACGAATTCTCGAAAGGTGTTTCCTTCTCCGACCTGCAGGTGGGTGGGTTCTCCCGCGTACTTCAGATCCTGGGTCTGCTGACCGATCGAGCAGAAGGCAAAAAATTTGTTGTTCCGCCCGATTTTCGACGGTCCCATGAGGGTGACTTGGTTCTGCAGCCAGCAGTTCTCGCCCAACTCCACATGGGCGCCGATCACGCAAAACGGACCGATCTCGCACCCAGCGCCAATAGACGCCGTTGGATGGATGATCGCAGTGGGATGGATGGAGGCTTGGGTGCTCACGGTGCTCAACGGTCGACAAGCCCGAACATGAGTTCTGCCTCAGACACCACCTCATGATTGACGAGGCACCGGCCTTTGGCTTTGGCAACGTTCCTCTTTTGTTGGGTAAGCTCCACCTCGATGAAGAGGGTGTCTCCGGGCACCACTGGTTTTCGGAACTTAACGGAGTCGGCGCTCATGAAGTACCCGATCCGCCCGGCGTTTCC
>CAMDSZ010000337.1 GCA_945906945.1 Akkermansia muciniphila | reverse complement strand
ACCCCTTCGCTCGCAGCACATCGAGTACCGCAGAGCTCCTGCCCACGGCGTAGTCGGCGTTCCTAATGGTGTACTTCTCAAACCAGCTGAATGGAGGAGGGAACCGCTTGAGCATGTTCTGCTCCGACTCCATGATGATTTTCGCCCTCGGAAGAATCCGATTCCTTAGCCAGCAACAGTGGGCGCTTACGGCGGCCCAGGGCTCCTGCCAAAGGTCGATAATGTCGGGCTTGAAATCGAGCAGCACCTGCCTCAGACGCGGGTACCAGTGGAGGTAGTTTTGAGCGGGGCCCACCCAAGGCAGCGCAACCTTGTGTGAGGTAAATTTAAAGCTCGGCGCATCGGGGGGCTCGGCCTTGCGCCAGACGCCAAAATGGTTGAAGCGTTCCGGGGCGAGGACCATCAACTCCAACCCCCCGGGGCTAGCCATGCATTCCGCTTTGGGCTGGCCCTCGGCTCTGGACTGGCAGGTGTGAGAAATGAGCAGCGCGCGCATGTGTGTCGCAGTAAGGGTTACGTCGAATGGGCGTTGTTGGAGGGGGCATTGCTGGAGGGGGCGTTGCCAGCGTTTCCTTCAAGCTGTGTCCGAGCAAAGCGCCCGGTTAATCCCGGGTTCGGGCCGCCACCCCGGCGATCACCCGCCCAGAGCCAACAGGGCGGTCCGGGCTGTGTGCTATTCTCAACCCGAGATATAAGTTCCCCAACTATCACGACCACGCCTGCCTTCCCGCCTGCCACATAGCCCATGTGAGTGCCCTCTTTGTTTACGATAAATTGAAACCTTGCCCCCCTAAATTGGGAACGCTGTTTGCCCCGCCCCGAGATATTCGGGCCCCACGATTCGGGCCCCACGATTCGGGCCCCACGATTCGCACCCCCCCGCCTAATCTACGTCCGAGGTGGTTGAATTGGCCCTGTGTAAAACGAGCTTTTAATCTCCCAGCCAGTTTCAGGGGGCGGCCCGCACGCCGGCGCTCAAGCCCTTCCAAGGGTTCATTCGAAGGGATAATAGGACTCGCGTTCCCAGCCCGATATCCGAACAATACGCGCGCGGGGTTGGTCGTTCGGGTAAGCTGCCGGGGGGCTTGCCAGGTGCGCGCTCTGCCCCCTCCAAATGCCTGCTTCGTCATCCACTGAATCCACCCGCTCACGCAATAAAATGTCTCCTCAAAAGAAAGCTTTGTTGGCGCATCTGCGTTCCGATGTTTACTGCCGGCTTGGGGTTTCCAAAACACACGGCGTGGGCGTTTTTGCAATTCGTGATATTCCAAAAGGTGTAAACCCGCTGAAGATTTTCAAGCGCCGCAAAGAGTCGAAACTCTCGCTCAAACACCTCACGGATCTGCCAAAAAGTGTCGCCAAACAGATCGACAAGTTTTGTTATGTGAAGAAGGGATACATGTTTGTTCCAACCTGCGGAATGAACACGGTGGACATGTCAATTTTTCTGAATCACTCCAAAAAGCCGAATCTGCGATTCAAGAAGAGCGGCGCGCTGCAATCCTTGAAAAAAATCCGCACAGGTGACGAGCTCACAATCGACTACGATTTGAGCTTTGGAGACAAGCACCTCTTTTAGAGAGCGTATTCGACCGTCAGCAGGTGCGCTACCAATGCACTGTGAACCGCGCCCGTAGCATGCGCGGTTCCACTGGATGAATGTGCCGTTCTTCCGGCGGTGTGGGCGTTCCTGCCCGCGAGTAGAAATACTCGATGTCGTTATCTTTTCGATCCAGCAGATTCAGGCACTCGAGTGCGGCTTCCCAGTTCTTCCCGCGGTACCCGATGTTGGTGTTCACCGAGCAAAGCGGCCGGCTCTTCACTCGGTTATCGTCCGTGAGCGGTCTGGGCCCGAAGGTGCGGATTCTAGTGCCGCTAAACCATCCGGTTTTTTCCCCGTTCGCTCCGAGCAGGAACCCACCGCTGAACATGAGGGGTACGTTGTTGGGCACATAACTGGCGCCCGGGCTGTTGGTGAACCTCGCATGACTGAGAGAGAACTCCGCATCCATCGAAAAGTATTCACACGGAGTCCAGTAAGCATTCAGCTCCAAGCCATGACGCGAGGAGCCGGGGCCGGCTTCATTGGTTCCTGCGTCGCCAATGTACACGAGCTCGCTCTCGCTTCGCAGCCACCAGAGCGTGGCGGTGGTCGTCAGTGTCGGAATCGCATTGGAGCGAATCCCGAGCTCGGCGCCGACACTGCGCGGAAGTGGGTCCGCAGGGTTCGTTTTATCCACCACGCCGCGGGCGTCGTTGCTGTGAAACCCTGTTCCGAAATTCGCGTAGAACTCAGTTTTGCGAAAGGGACCGATGATTGCGCTGAACTTTGGGCTGATAATTCCGTGCAGTTCGTCTCCGGTTTGGTTGGCGTTGCCGGTCAGGGAGGTTCCCTTAAAGTATAGCGTGTCAGCACGCAGGCCGGTGATTGTGCGTAGCCACGGGGTCCATTTGATGGTGTTCTCGGCGAAGATTCCAACGTCGCTCTGAGTTACATTATCGAGCCGTTGAACGTTGGTTCGCTGACGCGATGTGGTGTCGTAGAGGCCGATTCCTCGGATGAGGTCGGTCCTGGTTTGGATGCCCAGTGTCAGGGAGGATTCCCGGCCTAATACCGAGAGCCCGTTCCACGTTCTTGACACATTACCGCCAAGAACAGAGCGATGTTCGGACTGCTCAAATTGCTCACCGGTGAAGTTTGAAAACAGGCCCAGCGAATAGTAGACCCCGTACAGATTGAGCTGCGTGACGTTTTCGCCGTCCTGCGTCTGCGCATGCAATTGGAGGCTATGCCGTTCGCTGGATCCGCCATTGGTTGGATCCAGGTTGCCGAACCTTCCGATTTGTCCGGACTGGATACTGCGGAGCGGGACCTGATCGCTGCTTTGCCAGCGGCCGTTGTATCCCATGAGAGTAAGAGAAAAGTGATCCTCTTCGGTTCCCTTGAAGTAGCGCGCAAACCCATTGGCGCGGTTGAAATACTCGGGAAGTTCCCACGGGCCCTCGTAGTAATTGTATTCGCCCGCGAGGGTGAGTTTTCCCGGATTGTTCCCATCGCCGAGGGTCAGCGTGTGGCCGACGGCGGTTCGTGCGTAGTTGTACGCGCCGTATTCGAATGTGGCGAATCCTCGCGGCAGATAGTCGTAGAGGTTGAAGTCTGCACTGCCGGCGCTCGAGAGATCGCCGTTGCGAGCGGCGTAGGTTCCCTTGGTGTAGTGGAGCGACTGGACAAGCTCGGGAATGAGGCTGTTGATGTCCGCATACCCTTGACCGTGCGCGTGAGTGCGCATGTTCATCGGCATGCTGTCGATTGAAACGGCGAAATCAGTGCCGTGATCGAGATTGAATCCCCGCATGAAATACTGGTTGGCCTTGCCGCCGCCTGCATGCTGGGTGACGACTAATCCCGGAATGAATTCAAGCACTTCGCCGCGCCTGGAGACGGGCCGGGACCGGATCTCTTGGCCGCTCGTAATGCCAAACGACGCAGCCGGCGCTTGGTCGAGAAGATCGGACCGCTTGCCGATGACCTCGACGGATTCGAGCAGCGCGTAGCCAGCGCTTTCGCTCCTAGGCGGTGGCTTTGCGGCCTCATTCAACTGGTCTTGAGGGTTGTGCGCTTGTGCAGCCCAGTGTGCGGCCAGCAGGATCATAGCAGCAAACGGGGCAAGTTTTCGGAGGGTCATGCGGGGGGGCTTTTTGGAAAATGAATACGCGAGCAGGCTTGACCCTGCCATTTGCTAAACTTTGGCGCTTAACAAAGTCGCAACGCCGCTCTTTTAGGTCGATTTCAAGGGCTGTCAACAGCGCTGCTAGCTGGATCTCCGTCGCAAGGAGTGGGCAAACCTTTAGAGGCAAAGGTTTCACCAGCTAACCGGTGCGGCGCGGAATTTAAAATTAATGTTGTGCTCACCCGCCTGCCCGAAGCAGAGTCGCCGTTCTCGCGTAAGGATGAAGTCTTTCCTGCACAAAATTATAATCTTAAGTTGCGCTCTGTATTTGAGCGGAGCGCATTGGATTGTGCTGCAGGGCACGGCGTGGACTGGAATGCTCGTTTCGCGTGCGATTTCCACCTCGGTGTCCGAGGCACTTTCATCCACCTTTGACGGTCAGCATCCTTGCGCAATGTGTTCGGCAATCGCCGAGGGCAAGTGCAATGAAGATGACGCTGATGCGGATTTCGCTCCCTCGAAGAAATCTGGGGAGATCAAGTTTCTCAAGCTTGTCTTGGGAGGCCCACCGGCCCGGTCGCTCGATCAAAGCCAAGCGGTTTGGCCGCGGTTCGAACAGCAGGTTGTGGTCCGTGGCGCCGCGCCGCCTACGCCGCCGCCAATAGCCTGACGGATACGGGCGAGATTCGCTGGCGGCAAACGGATTCCGCTTGATCAAAAGGGATCCGCATTTGTCTGGATCTCTTCGTCGGTTCGCCTTGCTGCGCTCCACTCGGTGCGCAGGAAAACTCCATAGCGTTAGGGCGAACGTACCGCGTCTTCCACTCCCGAGCGGGGCAGTGGGCAGTGGGCAGTGGGCAGTG
>CAMDSZ010000336.1 GCA_945906945.1 Akkermansia muciniphila | reverse complement strand
ACCATGCTGGCCTCGCTGCGGGATAACCAGCGGCTGCAGGTGCAGTGGTTCTGCGACTCAGACTACCAAAGCGAGCTGCTGCGCTACGCGGAGCAAACCGGGCTCGCAAAAAACGCATGGACGCGGCGGGTGCGCAACGAACGGTTCCTCCGCCACTGGGACGCCATGAAAAACCGGCGCCTGCGGAGGCAGAAGCTCGCGCTTTACTTTTCAAGGCCGCTGGAAGGCGCTCCGGATTTCAGCGCATCCATGCAGGAGCTTGCCAACTACTACGAGCGACTCATCGAGCAACTGGTGGACGAATACGCTCAAATTCACGGACTGCTTTCCTCGACGTTTCCGGGCCAAGGCGTGCGCATCACACCGATGACGGATGCAGACCATTACCGGCATTACTGCACCTTCCTGAACCCCTCGCTCTGCGAACGATTCGGCTACGACCCGCTGGATTCGTTCGTGCCGACCGCATCAATCCACGAAAACTGCTGGCACAGCGAGGGCTGCGGACAGCCCGACTTCGGGTTCTGGATGGACGGATACTACCATTCGGTGATCACCATCACCCGCTGGCCGAAAGTCTCCTTCCCGGGAATCATCCACCGGCTCACCAATCTGGCGCTGCTGGACTATACCATCACAGTGAACGTGGAGCCCCTTTCTGTCCGCGGGGAGATCGAGCGCGAAGAAAAGGCGCACGAACGCGTCGCAGGGGACTTCGCGAGCGAAGGCAAACTTTCGCTGCGCACGGTCCTCGAGAAAAAGGAGCGCAAAATTTCGGCTCTGGCCCACGGCCATACCCTTCCCTTCCACGCACAGTTCATCGTGCGGGTCTGGGATAAAACCAAGGCGGGCCTGTGCGCGAAGGCGTCCGCGATCAAGAGCGCCATCAACTCGATGAATGGCGCGCAGTATTTTGAAAGCAACCTGCCGAGCACGACGCGCAAACTCTTCTTTCAGACCTGGCCCGGATGGCTCTGGGGAAGCTACCGGCTGCGCAAGCTTTACGCCGAACACCAGTACCTTTCGGACATGCTTCCCGTGAACTCCACATTCACCGGGCACCTGGCCGGCGCCGAGGCGATCTACGACGGCGCGGACGCAAACCTCGTCGGCATCAAAACCTTTTCGGGAGCCGCGGGCGAGGAATCGCCGCAGCACGCGGTGCTTCTTGGAATGAGCGGCACCGGAAAGTCGGTGACGGTGTGCGACCTGCTGTCCCAGACTGAAGGGTATTACGACTACACGGTGATCATCGAGGAGGGACTGTCCTACGGGATTTACACCAAAACGGTGGAACCGGGCGCTGAGCCGATCGTGCTGCAGCCGGACGGTACCCTGACGCTCAATTATCTCGATACCGCGGGGCTGCCACTTACCCCGCTGCACCTCGCAACGGCCACGGCGCTGGTTGCGCGCATGGCCGGTACTTCCCGCGACGAGGAGCGGCAGCTGCTGCGCCAGGCTCAGATCGCGAGACTTCTGAACCAGCTCTACGACGACGTTTATGAGGACTGGTGCCGGACGCATCCCGAACGCGCTCTCAACGCCATCCGGCTAGCATTCGCCCTAGCTCGCTACCGCAGCCAGCGGATGCCCGCCGGAGCCACCTCGCTGGAGGCCTTCGCCGACTTCAGGGATTGGCGGAAAAGCGCCTCTGACGCAGCGCATGACTTCCTTGAGGCGGCTTCCGAACACGAGATCGCTTGCTTCGCAAAACATCCTGCGACCGCACGAGAAGTCCGGAACACAGCGTTTTCAATGTTCCAACCCCGCGAATTTCCCACACACCGGATGTTCCAAGAGCTGCTGCAACTTGAGGCCTCCGGGCCCGATCGGGATGAAGTCCGCGAGCTTGCGACACTACTCGCTCCGTGGTGCAGGGACGGAAACTACGGGCCGCTTTTTGACGGCGAAACCAACATCCGGCTCACGGGCAGAATCGCGCACTTCGAACTGGGGATGATCCCGGAATCAGCCCGTGAACTGAAATCTGCGGCGGGGTTTCTGATCACCAACTACACTCGCCAGCACATCCTTTCGCTGCCGAGGGCGGTGCGAAAGAGGAACGTGTACGAGGAGGTGGCGCGCTTTCTCGACATCCCCGAGGGCGAGAAGATCGTGCGGGAAAGCTACGCGCAGATGCGAAAATTCAACACTTGGAACATCGCGGTGGTGCAGCAGTACGCGCAGTTCAAAGAAAGCCGTATCCGATCGGCGGTGTTCGGGAACAGCCGGCAGTTTTTTATGATGAAACAAAACGACCGCTCGGACCTGGACGACGTGGCAAGGGACATCGAGCTGCCCGACATCACGCGTCAGAACATCATGGGCTATCCTTTGCCCGACCAGCAGACCGGCAGGAAATACTCTGCGTTTACGTACTACCACATCGACGCAGGACGTCCCGTCTGCGGCACGGTCCACAACGTGGCTTCGGCCGAAATGCTCTACTGCGGAAGCACCAGCGGCGGACGGTTTGAGCGGCGGGCGATGGAGCTTAAAAACCATCCGGATATTGTGGAGGCGATCGCAAGGAACGCAGGCGCGCCAGACCAAACCGAGGACGAAAGACAATGAAATGGCGCTTTCATGTGACCGTCGTGGCTGCTGCATTAATCCTCCCGGGTTGCGCCGGCACGCGCGGAAACGGCGCCGGAGCGCGCCGGATAGCGATCAACAGCATGGCGGCCGGAGCCGGAGCCCTCGCGGCGCATCGTATCAGCGGCGGATCTGCACTGGGCACAGCGGCGGGAGCCGGGGCCGGCGTGCTTCTTGGCGAGGCGCTTGAGTACGCGGCGGACGCAAAGTCCCGCGAGGCCTACATCCGCGGGTTTGACAAGGGCAGGAGCGACGCGGCCAAAGCGCAGTACTGGATCATGGTCAATCAACACAGGGCGCCCGGCGGCGGGGCATCCGGCGAAGCACGGTTCTACGAGGTCCCCTTCCCCGAACACGAGGTGGACGGCGTGATCCTGACACCGGGCACAAGAACCCTGCGGATCGAGGAATAGCAAACAAGCGATAAACACGGATCACCCGAACATGAGCATCAAAAGAACAGCCATATCGGTCGTTGCTGCGCTTTGCAGCACGACCATCGCACAAGCGCAGTTCGCCGTCATCGACACCGCGCAGATCGCGCAAAGCGCGACGCATCAGGCGGCGGAAATCGCGAAGTACGTGCAAATGATCGAGCATCAGCTCACACAGATCACGCATCTGACCAGCCAGCTCGAGCAGCTGCGCCAACACAACAAGGCATTCGGAGACCCCTCTTCGATCGTCAACCTATCAGGCACGGAGCCACTGTTTTCAGCACTGCGCGCTTCAGAGGAAAACCAGCCGCTGCAAGCGCTGCGCCGTAGCGCATCGGGTCAGGGCGCGCTTGGCTCTGATGGCGGCGGGATGTATCCGCCGATCGCAGGCACCTCCCCGTCGGGCATCCCCATCCAGAGGGAGGCAGTCGGATACAAACCGTTCGAGGCATTCGAAAACGCCCAGGAAAACTACGAAACCGTGCAGGAATCGGTGAGAACACGCAGAACCGCCCTGCGTGCGCAGATCGCGGACACTGTTGCGGCGATCCAAAACTCCGCGACCGACGCGGAGACTCAAAAGCTGCAGGGCGTGCTCGCCGGTCAGCTCGCACAGCTTCACTCCTGCGAGCAGGAACTCGCCGACGCACGTTTTCAAACCAACCTTCAGGAGAGCGCAAACCGCAACGACCAGCTCAAACAGCAGCGCGCACATGCTGAGTCCATTGCAACTGACCATCACGACGCGGTCCTGAAGTACGGCTCCATGCTCAGGCCGGATGTCAGCAGCAGTCTGCGCTTCGGGAGAAGCCATTCGAACTAGGAAACACCGATGATCCTCGCGGCTCTTCCCACTTTCGCCCGCATGTTCCCGAGCTTTCCGGAACAGTGCGGCAACCTCTATACGCTGCTTCTGCCAGTCAGCATCGTACTCCTGGTGGCCGGCCTTGTCGGAGCGCTCCAGCACTGCCAGTCGCCGCGCTCCATGCTGCGCGCACTCTGCGGAACAATGTGCATCGTCATCACGATCGCATTTTTCGGAGAATGGACTGACCTCGCCAAGGACGCCCTCCAGAGCGTCGCGTCCCGAATGGACGCAAATCCAGAACGGGCGGCCCAGCGGTATTCGGAGGTTCTCACCGCGCGCGAAATTCCAGGGCAAAAGGAGGGCTTGTTCGGGCTGCCCGGGTTAGCTCAAATTTTCGAAGCGCTGCTTTGGGCTGTCCTGAGTGTTGTCGGACTGATCGCCCAGTTCATCATTTGGGCGGCTTACATCGTGCAGCAGTTTCTGGTGGGACTGAGCTACGCATTCGCACCGCTCTTTCTTGGTCTGCTCGCCCTGCGTTCGACATGCGGTATCGGAATCCGGTACATCATGGGCATCTGCGGTATCCTTGCGTGGCCGCTGGGTTGGGCGGCGGCATCAATCGGCACGAGCAACCTGATCGACGTGGCAACCGAACAGGGACTCGTGGTGATCAGCAACGTTTACGGGACGCAAACCATGCTCGCGGGTGCGACGATC
>CAMDSZ010000335.1 GCA_945906945.1 Akkermansia muciniphila | reverse complement strand
CCCACGACATGAGCCACTACAATCCGGGGGAGCGCATGGAAGCCTCACAAAAGCGGGACGCAGCCAATGCTGATCTGCTTGCAGGTTTGATCGACAAACTAAAGACGGTGACTGAACCCAACGGCAGCCGTTTATTCGAGCACACAACCGTCGCGTTCGGCAGCAACATTAGTACCGTCCACAACCTTACCAACTGCCCAACGCTCCTGACCGGTGGTGGTTCCGGAATCAAACTGGGCCACCACCTTGTTGCCTCAAAGGACACACCCTTGTGCAATGTTTGGTTAACGTTGCTCCGGTGCTCCGGTCTGGCGCTCGAACGCCACGGCGACAGTTCCGGGGAGCTCAAAGAGTTGATCGCTTAAGCAGGTGGGCCGCACCTGAATGAATCCGGCTAAATGCGTTAGCGCGCAGCGCGGACTGGAGGGCTAGAGGCCGTGGAGGCCCTGGGGACAGGCACTTTTCCTTCCCTCACGGCTTCTTCGCCAAGTATTGACTGTCTTACGGCGGCGGGATGCCTCCCTCCCACAAAGAGCGAAGAACAAGCGCCTACTTCCCACCTATCATTGCCGCACTCATTTTAAGGCCCATTTCCTGCATCGCCCGCTGCTGCTTTTGAAAAACCTTTAGCGCCTCCATCTGGGTTGGACTGAGATAAACCGCCGCACCGGCTGCCACTTGAGCTGCCTGCGCGTCAGAGTTGGCAAGGATCCTTTCGGAACTCTGTGGACTCAGGTTTCCGGGGGTAAAGTTCTCAGGCTTGGTCATGTCCGGCACTGAACTCACCTGCGTTCTGGCGGCGAACATCGCCGACACCAGTTGGTCCTCCTGTGCGATCGAGAGAGGCTCACCTGTCCCCGCGAAAACCGCGGCTCCCATATTTAAGATCATGCGCTCTGGCTTGCTTTGCTCCCATTTTTGAAAGGTTTGGTAGTCGGTTTCATTGTTGAGAAACGCCCGGATTTTCTGGTCGCTCTCAGCATTCGCCTTGAGAATCTCCTGTCCCGACGCGACGGCTTTCTGGGGAGAAACATCGCCGCTCATCATGAACATGCTCACCTCTAGCTCCGCCCGCATGCGCTCGCTCAACAAATTTTTAAGATCCTGTTTTTCAGAATTATCCAGCTGAAGCCTGTCATACAGCTTGCCATAGATCATGTCCAACTGCGCCAGATTCTGTTGAACGACCACATCCTTCATTTCCGGCTTCTTGAAGACCTCGGCCAGGGTTTTCATCGAACTTCCCGGGCTTCCCTGGTTTCCAATTGAAGGCTGCGCTCTTGCATTCGCAGCCGCCTTGACGGCGGCCGCCTGGCTTTCGTCGAGTTTTTTGGTGAGCTGCCCCACTTCGGCGTCGAGTTTCTGACTCAGCTCGCGCGCCTCGTCGCGTTCCCTCGTGAGCTCGGCAAGCGAAGCTTCGAAGCTCTCCCGCAAATTGTCTCCGGCTCTGGCGGCGTTGTCAGCCTGTTGACGGGCCACTGCGACCTCCGAATCGCGCCACGAAAAACCAGAAACAAATGCCCCACATACCAACGCCAGCCCGACAGCGCACAGAAGCAAATTTCTGGGAATCATATTGAGCCAACATCAAACCAAAGGGTCAACAAAGCGTAAAGACCAGCCTTCGTGAAAACATGAAGATCAGCACTTTCAAGACCAAGAACCCGGCAGGGACAGCAAGTCATTCATGAAATCCTTCGCGGCGCTTTGCGACTCACTACCTTGCCACGACCTTCGGAGAGCGCACAATGAGGATGAGCAGCCCCACTCGTTTTGCGAACACTAAGACGCGCAGTCGTTCGCGCATGGGTTGCTGCTGGTGCTCGGCTGGGTTGATTCGTGAGGCTTTTAACGCCCGGAATTGCTGGGCGTGATTCTCATCTGGCCTGCGACAGGCGGAACCGTCTTGCCAACCCCGGACAACACATAGTGCCCCGCGAGGTACTCGCCTCCCGGAGCCCGCATCCCGCGGAAGTTAATGGTCCGAGCGGGGCCGCCATCTTGGGGTTTCAGTCTGCCCGACCCTGTGACCATGCCCGAGCGCGCGTCATAACGCATCTTCATACCGGTAATCGACGGGGAGGGCGCAGCGGCAGCAGCAGCTCCGGCCGGGAGACGAGGCGCTTCAACACGGGCAACGCTTATCGATTTGTCATCAATCGTGAGCAGCTGCACCGCGTCGGTCTCGTTCTCTGAACGCAACAGCTCCAGTTCTGCGTTTGCAATGCCCTTTTCAAAGCCCTCAAGGTTCAGTCCGGTCTTCGCTGGGACATCGCGGGAACCAATCACCCCGCCGTACTGAATCAAAGGGATGCCCTCGGGGAAAATCCCACGGGCCGAGGCATTCTGGTACCATGACAAAAGCCCCGCGGCATCCCCGTCGAGATTTACGAACATCTGAGCCAGCATGCTGTTGCGGCCGCTCGAATTCACGAGGCCGAAGTGGAGGTTGAACCGCGCCCCGTTCGACTCCGTTTCACTCAGCCGGGTGGAAGTCGAAGCCGGAGCACTGCCGTCGGCGGGCCACACTGTTGCCGTAACGATACCCGCGTTGGACACGCGCGCCGTCATGAAACTGATGCCAATGGGAGCATCTCCAACCTCGGCTGCCATCGAAAAAATATCTCCCTCCATTACCATCAGGTTGATCGGCAGGGCAGCTCCGTAGGGGCTCCGGGCACTGCCGACCCGTCTGGTGGCCTGCATGCCACCACAAATCGATACGAATCCAGCACCGCTCTCGGTTTGCAAGGTACCAATCAGTACAAACACCTTCCGGTTTGGCGTCGAGTAACCTTGGTCATCCTCCTGAATCTCGCCTTCGAACAACAAGCCCGATCCAGGCGGGCGAATCGAGAGCTTGCCCGACTGCTCTTCAATCGCCGCATCCCGAGCAGAAAAAGGGAATCGACCAAACCCGTTGATCACGTACCCGGATAGCGCCCCAGACGCCGTCACCGTCACGAATAATCGTCCGCCATTATTCTGATTCAGTTCCTCGCTCCGCTCGATAAGACAGTCATAGACCCCGGCGGCAGCCGAACGAATCGCACTCCAATTCGAAGCCTCTATTTGCAGCTCGACAGACTGCCATTCGGTTTCCCCTCCCTCGTCAAAAACAGCTTTAAAGCGCACGTTGAACTGCCCGCTCTGCTGGGCGGTTCCCTCGAAGGCGGGAAATCCGCTCCCGATCGATAACCCCTTGGGCAATCCCTCCGCGACGACCTTGAAACCCGAGTCGACCGAGCGGCCCAAACTATCCGTCAAATTAAACATGGGAACTCCAGGGGTGCCCTGCCAGATCTTTTCAAACTGCCTCAAAGGGCGGATGCCAACCCCGGGGCTCACCGTGAGGCTTTTGCTCACCGTAAAATCCGCTGGGAGCACCTCGAATTCCCTCTCGGTGCGGGCAACAACCACGTTGCCAGAGGAGACCCATTCAAACGCCACTGGATAGACGCCTGTGTTGAGTGGGATCCCCTCGATTTCAAACATCAAATTCGATCCGCTTTCGCCGGATTCGACGACAGACAAGCCCGGGGGCAGGCCGGTTACTTTTAAACCCGACCCCTCCTGTCTTGGCACCCCACCCGCGCCCGAAGGAAAATAGACTGCCAAACAAGGTTGCTGCAGCATCTCCCCAGCCAGAAATCGTGTGCGCCCGTAGGTGAACAACATCGCGTTCGAATCGTCTGCCGGATTAGCAACGGTGAGAGTCAATGAAAGTTCGGCAGTCTTGATTCCGTCGGCCATCGTCGCTTGAAGCACGATGGGATAAACACCCGCCTTTGTGGGTGTCCCTTTGAAACAGGCGAGTTGATGAAATACAGGGCCCTTCTGAACCAGCTCAATGCCCTCAGGCAACGCACCGCGTACTTCGATCGTGTGCGGTAACCTATACCAGTAATCGTCCCCGGGGCTCGGACGCAGGATCACCAGGAAGGTGTCCCAACCAACAGGCCTGCCAACAGCAAGGCTAGAAAGTCCGGTGCTGCCGACCGTCAGTGCGTAACTGCTCGCAGAGGAAGAACGAAGCTCGGATGTCGGAGCGTTTGTCCCCAGAACGTTCCCTCCACCCGATTCCACTGATCGATCCTGACCGAGACCGGGGTGTACGGATTGGAACAAAACAAGAGCCGATAAGAGCAGGGCGGCAGCCTTTGGCATGCAATCGGGATATATGCCAGCAAAAGCATGTCAATAAAACTGCTGTGACAAATATGAGATACCCAGAAAACTGGGGGGATATGGACGACCCACAGAGAGTTTCCAACCAGACTTTTGCTCCCATCAAAAGCGTCTGATATACAGAGACTTTCCACCTCAAAATAGGATCGCCCGCTCCGGAACTCTGGATGCGACTGTGAAGGGCCCTGTTTGCAAAAAATGGCGGCAAGGAGAATACTGCAAAGCTAATATTTAAACCTGAACTCCGAAGTTGAAGACGCGATTCCGCGCTCGCTCGGCTTTCGAACGTTCGAGTTTTTGATTTCAGCGATCCGGTCTCCGATGAGCCAGCCCTGGTGACTCGGGCGCGGATGGTTTTTGGGCGAAAAAAGCATCTATA
>CAMDSZ010000334.1 GCA_945906945.1 Akkermansia muciniphila | reverse complement strand
AAAGCCCCCCCCTTTTGCATATATTCAATCATCAAAAGACTATACGGCGGCCCCGAAGGAAATGCAAGATACCCATCCCAAGGACGGGCGGGCACCGCCGGCGGCGGCGAAAGGGCGACTTGACTGAATGGTATACAGAATACTAAACTCCCTCCCCTCTATGCGCTTTCTTCAAGCCTTCAAGCTCGCCCTGTCGTGCATTCTCGCTTTCGCTCCCGCCCTTGCGGCCGACTCTATCAACACCAAAACCACTTATAAAGAGGCCTACGGTGCCACCAAAAATACCGTCTCTGTTGAGCCATCAAAGGACCTGCCACGATACCCCGCACTGACCCCATCCGCGGCCCTCGAAAGCTGGAAGCTTAAGGCCGGCTTTGAACTGCAATTAGCTGCCCACGAGCCGCTCGTGAGAGATCCCGTCGCAATCTGCTTTGATGAGCGAGGGAGAATGTTTGCTTGCGAGATGATTGATTATCCGGAGTTCCGCGACGCGCAGCCTCATTTGGGAAGGGTTTCGATGTTGGAGGACTGCGATGGCGATGGCCGCTATGAAAAGGCAACAATCTTTGCGGACAATTTACCATGGCCAACCGGACTCATCTGGGCCAACGGCGGATTATATGTCGCCGCCACCCCGGATATTCTCAGGTTTGAAGACAGGGATGGCGATGGGAAGGCGGAGATCCGCAAACAGGTGTTCACCGGATTCGGCACGGGACTGAAGGTTCTGAATGTTCAGGCAATGCTCAACAGCATGCAGTGGGGAATGGACAACCGCGTCCATCTGCTCGGCGGAAGCGGTAACCGCGGCGAAATCCGCAGTGTGGAGCACCCTGAAATCGCGGCCGAAGAAATCGGTGCACGCGACTTTTGGTTTGATCCAATCACGCATTCTTTTGGATTCGAGACGGGCGGCGCGCAGTACGGGATGAGCTATGACGCTTACGGGCGGAAGTTTGGGTGCTCGAATTCCGACCATTTACAGCACTGGGTCTACAGCCCAGCAACGCAGAGAAGTGGCTTTTTCCCCATGCCTGCAGCCCGGCGCAGCATCGCGGTAGACGGCGGCGCCGCAGAGGTCTTCCGGATCAGCCCCGATGAACCGTGGCGCATCATACGCACGCGCTGGCGCGTTGCAGGCACCGTACCCGGCGGAGTCGAGGGCGGCGGACGCGTCAGCGGTTACTTCACGGGTGCGACCGGCACGACGATCTATAAAGGCGACGCGTTCGGTCCGGATTTTGTGAACAACAGTTTCACCGGCGACGCCGGCGGACAGCTGGTGCACCGAAAGAAAATACGCTTCGCGGCGGACGGGGTGAACCTTGAAGGCGAGCGCCCCGAGGATGAGCGCGGGTTCGAGTTCGCAGCGAGTAATGACACCTGGGTGCGCGTCGTAAATTTCGCCAACGCGCCCGACGGCTGTCTCTACGTTTGCGACATGTACCGCGAGGTCATCGAACATCCGTGGTCCATTCCAGACGAAATAAAGCGCCACATCAACCTGCACAGCGGAGAGGACCGTGGGCGGGTTTACCGGATTGCGCCCAAGGGTGGCGCAGAAAGGATCGGAGCGACGGTCAGACTCGACGTTGCCGACACCAACACTTTAGTCGCCATGCTCGAGCATCCCAATGGATGGCATCGAGAGACCGCGCACCGTCTTCTGGTGGAGCGCCAGCCGAAGGACGCCGCGGATGGACTTGGCAAGTTGCTCATGCAAGGGAGCGACGTCGCCAAACTACACGCCCTGGGAGTGCTTGAGGGGCTCCATACACTGTCCGTAAAACAGATGACTACGGCTCTTGAGGACAAGAATTCCGTAGTGAGGGAACGCGTACTGCGCATTGCAGGACAGCACGCCGCCAATGAAACACTTCACGGTCTAAAAGAGCGCGCACAGCTCGCGCAGAAAATCGCAACACTCGCCGAGGACAAAGTGATCAAAGTCCGCTTCGAACTTGCGCTGACCCTGGCGGCGCTGTTGGAAAAACAGCAGGACTCGTCCCTTGATCACGCCTTACTGAGGCTGGCTGAGCAGGACTTTGCGCATCCATGGATTGCGCCCGCGATCCTTAGCGCTCCTCCCGAGCACGTCGTGAAAACGCTTTTTGAACCATTTAAAAATCAAGCGCGCTCTGCGAGGGATGCCTTCTCTCTAGCGTTTCAAGCGCAACTCACGGAAATGAAAGCGGCGATCGGACCCGAGGAGACCCGCGTCGCGTTGATACGAGAGCTCACCGACGGGGAACTGAACACGAGTCTACTAAGGGCACTTAGCGACGGTCTGAGGAGAGCCGGCACCACTCTTGAAAAAGCTGACCGGGAGAGGCGTCTGGAGCCGATCTTCGCGGGAGCGATTGCGGAGTTAGAGAAGAGTTCAGCATCAGAGAGCGCATGCATCGCCTCGATCGAGTTGCTCAAGCTTGCCCCCGCAGCAAATGCATTACCGGCACTGGAAGCCTGCCTAAGGCAATCGGCGTCGCCTTCGATGCAAACGGCTGCGGTCAACGCTGTCGCAAAGCTGTCGGGAAATTCAACGGCTCCGCGTCTACTGACCCACTGGAAACAGCTCCACCCAGCGGCCCAGACCGTGGCCATCGCGGCGCTCACCGACCGAGACAGCAACACTCTTGCGCTGCTCAAAGCGATCAGAGAAAATATGCTTCCGGCACAGTCCCTGAGTTCAGCTCAGATTCAGGGTGTTTTAAAAAGCAAAAACCCCGAGATTACGAACCTCGCAAAGACAGCCCTCGCTTCGGTTTTGCCCCAGCCCCGCACGGAGGCAGTTGCTAAATACGCGGGTTCGATCGCTACGAAGGGCAATGCAAGCAACGGAAAATCCCAGTTCATGCAGCGCTGCCAGGCGTGTCATCAGGCCGCCGGGGCCGGCATTCAAGTCGGGCCTGATCTTGTGACGGTAAAAACCAAGGGCCGCGAAGCGCTGCTGAGCGCAATCCTCGAGCCCAACAAAGAGGTCGCCTCCGCCTACATCGTCTACCAGGTTGAAACCAAGGAGGGCCAAACGATGTTGGGGTTCATCGCTGAGGACAACGCCGATGCATTGACGCTGAAAATGGCGGGTGGCGCTACGCAGACCATCAAACGCAGCCAAATCAAGGGCACCTCCTCGAGCGGCCAGAGCCTGATGCCCGAAGGAATTGAAACAGGCATGAGCGTGCAGGACATGGCGGATCTTTTGACTTTTATTGAAACCCTGCCCTGAGCAGTGTGCGCTCCTTTGGAAACTTCTTCAGCCTCATTTTCAAACATCCCAAAAAACACTCAATGCACACCCCTGCCGCTCCAGAAAACTTCCATATCGATTTGCTCAGTGTCTTGAAATTCCAGACGCGCGAAGCACTCGACGCGCGCGCCGGAGCAGATGCCGCAGATGCAATCATTCAAGCAGTCGCAGCCAAAGGCGCGGCGCGGATCATTCTGGCAAGCGCCCCGTCGCAGACTGGTTTTTTGAACGCCCTGCTATCAAGACCGATTCCGTGGGGCAATGTGCACATTTTTCACATGGACGAATACGTCGGAATCGACGCGACGCACCCCGCCAGTTTTCGACGCTACCAGCAGGAGCATGTGCTGAGCAAAATCACTCCTGCGGCGTTCCACGGAATCACAGGAGAAAGCAGCAGTATTTCGGGTGAATGCGAACGGTACGCGAGCATGCTGGCAGAATCACCAATCGACGTGGTTTGTGCTGGAATTGGCGAAAACGGACACCTTGCGTTCAATGATCCACCCGCCGACTTAAACGACCCGCATACAGTTAAGGTAGTGGACCTCGACGAAGCGTGCCGCCAACAGCAGGTCAACGATGGCTGCTTTCCAGACTTTGATTCTGTGCCAAAGCGCGCCCTTACCCTCACCGTACCCGCGCTCCTTTCAGGCAAGAAGATGTTTGTCATTGTACCCGGACCGAGGAAGGCGGCGGCGATCAAACACACGCTTGAAGATGCGATCAGCGGGGAGTGTCCGGCGACGGCGCTACGGAATCACCCAAACGCGACGCTTTACATTGACGCAGCCTCGGCCTCCCATCTTTAAAAGAGGCGGCAAAGCCGGAATTAACGTCAGGCTTTCACTCCCTTTGATTTTTATTTTATGAGCAGCCAACCATTCAAACTCGCTATTCTCACCGACGAAGTGTCACAGGAATTAGACGCCGTGATCGCTTTCGCAAAGGAACTCAAGCTCGACGGCATCGAGCTCCGGAGTTTATTCGGGCGGGCATTCAAGGACCTCACAAGCGACGATATTCAACAAGTGGGCAAGGCAGCGCGTGACGCCGGCCTCGCAATCGCAGGCTGCGCCAGCCCAGTCTTCAAATGCGATCTTTTCAGCGACACAGAAATCGCGCAGCACCGGGATCTTTTCAAACGTGCGGTGGAAACCGCAGTGAAGCTCGACGCCGGCATGGTCCGCATATTCACCTTCCTGCGCAGAGGCACCCACAGCGAGAAGGATGATCTATTGCGCGCGGCCGATCACATCGCCGAGTTACTTCCGATCGCAAATGACGCGAACATTCTCATCGGAGTCGAAAACGAGGCGAGCTGTATTGCCGGATCTGGCC
>CAMDSZ010000333.1 GCA_945906945.1 Akkermansia muciniphila | reverse complement strand
CCTGTGAGCCGGAAATCCGCGTTTGCGCAACTGGCCATGTTCATTTCGGAGAGGGTGTCTTCTTTGATGTGTAGCACAACGGCCTAAGCTGCCGACGGCGTCAATTGACCATTCAAACACTTGTTATCCTTGCGCAATTCTTGCCTCCACCTCTGTGGCCACTGAACAAAGTGCCTACTATTGGCATTGTGGCCTTTTGTTTAATTAATTAGAATGAAAAGTGATAAATTTAATTGATTTATATAGTGCATTGTAGTAGAATTGTGTTTCGTTAGTAAACATATAAAACAGAAATCTATTAATTATGAAATTCAAATTCCACAGTCATGACGCTTATTATCTGCCAGAAGGAAACTACCACGCTGAATTCATGAAACCTGCAGATGCAAAATCAACCCCATATTGCAAGTCTCCCATCCGACTCACTCTTGAAGTGCTTTATCCGCTTCCAGAGAAACTGGCTCAGCGTGTCGGCAGAAACTATTGCACTGACTGCGACAAAAATGGCGAACTTTTGGAGCATTTGTCCTCAGCGTTCGGCAGCGAAGTCGAATCTTTTATCGATGAGAATGAGGATTTTGACGCAGATAAGCTGACCGGCCGCAGAGTGGATATTAGTGTCACGCACGTCCAGACGGATAGTCACACTAAACCATTTGTAAAACTCACCGCGATGTATCCCGCTGGGACTTTCAAACTAAAAGAATAGCGGAATCTTTTTATCAATGAGCTATAGGGACTTTGCAAACGGCTTGACCGCAGCCCAGCTCAAACACCAGCGCCAACAGAGAGAGGATTTAGATTTGCAGTCCGCCATGCTCGCTTGCTGGCGAGAGAGTGAGCGGATCCTAGGCATACTCAGGTCCATGGGCTCTGTCCCCTCTACCACAGAGGGAGTAGAGGCCTGGTTCAGTGGAGTTAAAGGCTCTGCTCAGAACCGCCCGCTTTTGGAACAGGCACAATCATGGACGCCCACCCGCTGGTTCAGTTCGAAATTCCCGGATGCGAAAGAACGGTTTGGCGATGCGTTCTTCGAGGAAACCGTTGTGGGCATCCAAGGCCGCCTTGTGATCCGTCCAGCAATCATTAACGAGGATTTCTTTGCCGCTCTTCTTGGGGGAGAAAGGCGACTCGGCCATCGCATGGTCTACCTGCCGGGCGAGGGCTTTCTCTACCACGACCCGAAGGTCGACGCCTTTGCCAACACTAGTGACCAAAAGGTACAGATCCTCTTGAGTAATTATCTTGTAAAGTGCGCCGGGGACATGGGGTCCAATGTGGACGCAAGCCTTTTGGTGAATGACCACAGGCGGCCATCAGTGCTGGCTGCCGTTGTGAACCGGGCAAAGACGGTACTGGAGGCGCATCCTCGCTTTTTCGAAGGAGTCAACGCGGCTCGCAAGTACGCGAATGGCAGAGTCCTTCAGCCCGCTACCGTTTCTGCACCTGAAGACTTCATCCACAATGCGTTTACACGCGCAGAAGGGGGCTCTGTGGTTGTTGGCGAGGCTTATCAAGAATTCCTGCGCTACTGCCAGATGGGGAACTTGACTCGGGTCGAATTCAAAGAATTCAAGAGGGTGGCGAGGGAGCTCGTGTTCGAGAAGTTCCAGCTTGGCCTGAGGCATGACATCAGAACTCCAGAAGGGCGCCAGACTCATGGGTGGAAGCATGTTCGCCTTCTTCCCGAGCCCACTATGCTGGCGAACGAGGCAGCGTGATTCCGAATGCCGGGGTTCCGTGGCGGCCGACAAATCCGCTCTCCCAAAAGCGGTGGATTCTCAAAGCGCCTCTGCGGTCAATTTGGAGATAGGTTCTTCTTGCCGAGCTTTGTCGCAAATGGAGCGAGCATCTGCAGTTGCCACGCAGTAAGACCTTCGTCACGCACATGGCGGTCTACAGCCTCTGAAAATTCATCCTCGCCAAGGGAGTCAAACGTTTTGGGCACCCATGGAATCGATCTGGTAGCAGCCCAGATATCCTTGAGCGGCCCATCGCCCCTTTTGGCCGCCTCATGGCCGGTGAGAATGAGTCGCACCTGTGCGTGGCTAAAGCGCCCGTCCTTTCCTAAGGGCTCACCGACACGCTTTTGAAGATCCATTTTAAAGTTCTTCTCCGCTTCGCTACTACTGCCGAAGGCACGCTTGGTCTCGTTCAAGAGCTGGGCCTGTAGATGTGGCTCTGCCTGACGCTTTTCCAGAAGCATCTCGCAGCGTGAGATGAGTTCGATGGCTACGTCCGCTTGAAAAAGCAGAGGATCAATGGCTGCAGATGTATGTTCGTCTGACTCTGGGTTGTCACCGTTTTCCAGCGGGGGTGGAGGTGGCACAGTCCAGTGCATCCTGCATGCCGTCTGCACAAGCAGGTCGAGGGCATCTTTCCGTTTCATCCACTTGAGCCCCGCCGAATTTGGTGGGTCGGGAGTGGGATGCCGGGACTGCGAGGATTTCGCCTTGGATCTCTTTCGGGAAGCGGGGCCTGGAGAGTTCATCGATGCCAGTATGTCAGTTGGTATGTAAATTGCGAATCGGCAGATTCAGCACAGGAAGGCGTCGACGTGGACGCTGCTGAATTTTACGGGACGACGGCGGACGCGGTCTTAGAAATGGTCTTAGTCTGAACTAAGGTAATTCCTAAGTTGTTTATTTACAAGGTGGTCGGGCCGGCGGGATTCGAACCCACGACCTCTTGAACCCCATTCAAGCGTTCTACCAAGCTGAACTACGGCCCGACGTAAGAGGGCGGGAAGAATCCGCGGGCAGAACCCTTTTGACAAGCGTCTTTTGTGGAAAAGGGACGATGGGCACAGGTTGATGCGTGACGTCGCCCACAGGAGGGCTGGAACGGCCCAAATCCGAATTATGTGGGCAGTATTGGGCACCGAAATAAAGCGCCAAAACGCGCAGATCTAGAGCCCGTCGATATCATGCAGTCAGCCTGTATCCCACGGAGGGAAGATCATGCTACGCACAACTTCCGCGACCACTCCTCTGCTTGAGGGTGGTGCTCACGAGAGGACTCGAACCTCCACGGGTTACCCCATACGGTCCTGAGCCGTACGCGTCTGCCAATTCCGCCACGTGAGCCTTAAATCTGTCCTGCGCGATGAAGCGCAGTGCTTCGAGATTAAAAGTTGCAACCCTTAGCGCAACCTAAAAGTGGATCGGTTCCAAAGAACCTTTTACTCAGCCCACGCGCATCGGCATGAGCACATACAAGAATGGGCTTTGAATCTTGATCACCCCAGGGCTCATTTCATCGATCAGATCGAGAAACACCTCGTCATTCGGAAGGGCCCGCAGGGGCGCCATCAGGTATTCCGGGTTGAAGGCGATTGTGATGTCTTTTCCTTTGTAGACCACGGGAATCGACTCGCGGGCTTCGCCCACATCCGGCGTGTTCGCCGCAATCTCTAGATTGTTCTTCGTGAGAATCAACTTCACCGAGTTGCTCTTCTCGCTCGCAAGCAGCGATACGCGGTGGACTGCTGCAAGAAAATTGACCCGCTCCAAGGTGACGCGCTCGCTAATTTCCGTGGGAATCACCTGCCGATAGTTCGGGTAGTTGCCGTCCACGAGTTTCGATACGAGCCTTGTAGATCCGACGTCGAAGGCGATCTGGTTTTGGCCCACCATCATCTTCAGTTCGCCATTCTCGCTCACGAGACGGGTGAGCTCGTTGATGCATTTGGTTGGGACAATAATCTCAACTTCATCACTTTGCGGGAACTCGACCTCGAGGTCCACCAGCGCGAGTCTGCGTCCGTCCGTGGCCACCATCGTTAGGCGGCTGTCCTTAAAAGAGAATAGCACGCCATTGAGGACGTAACGCGTTTCATCCGTGGAGATCGCGTACGCGGTTTTGCGCAAGGCATCTTTGATTTCACCCTGTTTGAGTGTGAAGACCTTCGCGTTTTCAAACTCGGGAAGGGAGGGAAATTCATCTTCAGGAAGACCGTGGATTTTGAAGAAAGTTTGCCCGCATCTAATCGACGCGATGTTTTTCGCATCAACTTCAACATGCACTTCGCCGGAGGGTAATTCCCTGACAATGCTTGAGAGTTTTTTCACCGGAAGCGTCGTACCTCCGAAGCGCTCGGTCTGAGCTTCCACGCTCCCCGAGATGCCGACATCCAAGTCTGTTGTAGTGAGTCGGAGCTGGCCTGCATCGGCTTGAATCCTGACGTTGGAGAGGATCGGCAGGGTCGATCTGGAGCTCACAACGTTTTGGACTGTTTGGAGGCCGGCGAGGAATGTGTCTTTGGAGATATTGAATCTCATACGGGTGGTGTGTGGATAAACCGGAGCGCAGAGCCAACTTTCCTTCAGTGGTGAAGCTGGATCACGGCCGCGCCCAAGTTTTGGCAGTCATGTTTTTGAGATATTTATGTATTCGGACCGACTCGGTCGAGAATCTTCGATCTTGAGGGGCCAGTTCCGTCTCCCTTCGCATCGGTTTTGAGCGGAGGCAAAGGTTCAGGAGCTGAGAGGGCCGAGATGGCTGCGGTTCCTGCGAAGGCGACACGCTCCGGTGCGATGGAAGACTTCCTTTGCACGCTCAGGGGATCTCCCGACAGTCTTGTCTGGGAGACCGGAGCTGGCGGGC
>CAMDSZ010000332.1 GCA_945906945.1 Akkermansia muciniphila | reverse complement strand
AGCACGGCTGCATGGTCCGCAGTCACCGGCGCCTGCAGGAAGGAGGACCCTGCAAAAGCCACCAGACCCACGCGGTCGCCCTTGAGCTGGCGGACCAAATCTTCCGCCGCCATCTGCGCGCGTTTGAGCCGAGAGGGCGGAAGATCCCCCGCCAGCATCGAGCGCGACACATCAACCGCGATGATCACATCCCGGCCCCGGCCCTTGCGTTCCTGTAGAATCTCTCCCAGTTGCGGGCGCGCAATTGCCACGGATCCCAAAGCCAGCCCGGCGATAAGCAGAGCGGTTTGTAGTCCGCGCCACGGGGCCTGCCCCACCAGCAGATTCCTTAGCCGCAAGGCGACCATCTGACCCACCCGCGCCTTGGATCGGTTGGCGGAAATCAACCAGAGAGCTGCCAGTACCGGTGTAAGGAGTAGGAGCGCGAATCCCGCAGGTTCGGCGAACTTGAGCCGGTCCAGCGAGAGAGCCCCGCCTGAAAGCGAACCCCTGATCGCCGGTTCAGCCAGTGCGAGCGTGAGATGTGTTTTTGCGAGAAAGCCAGTCATGAGAAAGTTCCTCAGGCACCTACCACCTTAGACCCGCGCGGCGCCGCGGCGTTGAAGTGAATTGTATTTTTTTGAAAGATCACGGCAGCCTCCTCCCAAGACTGAGCGACCAAAGCAATGAGAAGGCTGTCAGCGCCACCCCGAAGCCAAGTGGCCAGAAAAAAAGCTCCCGAAAACTTCGGGAGCGCTGGGCCTCCACGGGCACCTTCTCGAGCTGATCGATTTCGGAAAAGATGTTCCTGAGCGACTCGGAATCCGTTGCGCGGTAGAATTTCCCTCCACCGATTTCTGCAACCTTCCGCACCTGGGCCTCGTCAACGGTAACGAGCACCTGCTGGTAAGTGGTGTTGCCGAACATGTCGCGCACCGGAATCGGCGCATAGCCGCGGCTGCCGGCGCAGATGGTATAGACTTTCATTCCAAGCGCGTGAGCGGCCTCAGCCGCCGTGTTCGGGCTGATCTGGCCCGCGTTGTTGTCGCCGTCGGTGAGCAGCACGATGAGGCGCGTATGCGCTTCCGGGTTGTCTCCCAGACGGCGCGAAGCCGAGGCGAGCGCCGATCCGATGGCGGTGCCATCCTCCACCATGCCGATTTTGATGCGCTTGAGGTTCTGCTTGAGCCAGTCGTGGTTGAGGGTGAGCGGGCTCACCAGGTAAGGACGCCCAGCAAAAGCGATGATTCCAATTCGGTCGTTGTGGCGACCCTCGATAAATTCCTCTGTGATTTGTTTCACCGCCTCGATGCGTGTGGCGCGCTGGGAGCCGATGGTGAAATCTTCGGCGAGCATCGAGCGCGAGACATCCAAGGCGATCAGGATGTCCACGCCGCTCGCCTTGATGACCTCCACGTCCTTCGCAAGCTGGGGGCGCGCCATGGCAAGCGCCATCGCCGTCCAGCCCAACAGCAGCAACCCCAGCCGAACCCGGCCCCAGCGTTCTTTCACCGGCGTACCGAGGCTCTTGAGAATGGAGACCCCCGAAAAGCGAATCGCCGGCGCGCCTCCGGGCCGGCCGAAGCGCCAGATGAATATAGGGATGAATCCCAGCAGAGCAAATGCCCACGGGGTATCCCAAACCAGAAGTCCGGCACCCGGGGTCATGCGCTTTCTCCTCTCACCGTTCTCTCAGCCATGAGCAACAACTCCGCCCTCGCTGCGGTTCCTGCAACGCCTTTTGCGAATTTAATCAAATCGCACTGCCCAAGAAAGGAGCGTAGCAGTTGAATTTCGTTTGAGCCGAAACGGTGCGCCTCCTGGATGGAGTGCAGGAATTCCTCCGTGGTCTGGCGCGGCGCGTTCAAGCCGTGTTTTGCCTCTAGAAAACCGCGCAGGATTTCTGCAACTGCGGCAGCAAAGTCGCGGTCAGAGAGTCGCTCGCCCTCGGCGCCGCGCAGGTTGTCCAATGCCTTGAGAGCGAGCCGGATGGGGTCTGGTGGCGGAGGAGCGGGGCGCGTACGTAGGATCCATTTGCGCGCGCCCCAGATCAAGAGGGCGAGCGCGAGCAGGCCGGCTATCGAGGCGATTGCGATGTTTTTCCAATTCCAAAACGGTACGTCGACCGGAGGCGCGATGTCGCGTAGCTCCTCCTGCCCCGCAGCGCCGGGGGCCATGGCTCCAATACCCGGCAGTCCGGATGTGCCTGCGCCCGGTCCGCCAAATTGCGGGAGGGCATTCGGATCCGCCGTGATGGATTGAGAGGCTTGACCGTTTGAGATTGGAGGGGATTGGGCTGGGAGCTGGGCGCACGAGAGGAACAGCGCGGCCGCGAAAGCAAAAGGCGCGGCGGAAAGGGATTTCTCTTTTTGAAAATGCGTTTCGCCTTTCATGCCTTTACCCCTGCGCGGCGTTCGCGGTTTTTGAAGAACGTTTGGAGCGCGGGAAGCCAGTCGCGATCGGTTCGGAGGGACACTCGGTCGACGCTGGCGCGGCGGAGTTCTTGGGAAAGCTTTTCAGCTCGTTTTACTGCGGCTGCGGCGTAAGCCTCGCGCACCACAGCGCTGCCCGTGGCGACCTCGAGGATTTCGCCCGTTTCGGCGTCCTCAAGCCGTACGGTACCCATGTCGGGAAGCGTTTCTTCGCGTGGATCCACGAGGGTCATGGCGACAAGATCGTGACGGCGCCCGGCGATGGAAAGTTGCTTTGAGTAGTCTTCGGCTTGGAAATCGCTCACCAGAAACACAACGCTGCGTCGATGGATGAGCCGATTGAGTCGTTCGAGGGCGCCTGCAATATCGGTGCCGCGGCCCTTGGCTTGGAAGAAGAGAATTTCGCGGATGATGCGCAGTGCGTGACGTCTGCCGCGAAGCGGTGGAATAAACAGCTCGACGTGATCGGAAAAGAGGAGCAGCCCGACTTTGTCGTTGTTGCGGATGGCGCTGAAGGCGAGAACGCACGCCGCCTCCGCCGCTAGTTCGCGTTTGCTTTGCTCGACGCTTCCAAAGTCACCGGAACCGCTGATGTCCACCATCAGGAGGACGGTGAGTTCGCGTTCCTCGGTGAATTTTTTGACGTAAGCTTCGCCGCGCACCTCGCCCAGACGCGCCGTGACATTCCATTCGATAAAACGCACTTCGTCCCCGGCCTGGTATTCGCGGACTTCCTCGAAGTTCATGCCGCGCCCCTTAAACACGCTCCGGTACTGGCCTGAAAAAGCCGCCTCGACACGAGCCCGGGTACGCAGTTCGAGGCGTCTGATTTTTTTGAGAATCTCCCGGGTGTTGTCCATGGGTGCTTGAGGATCGAAAGTCCGTCGGTTGGGCGGAATGACGCGCGTTACATGGCGTCCTGTCTTTTTCTGGGGCGAAAAAGGGTGGGTCGCAAAGGTGAGCGCTTAGGGCACTGGCAAGTGTTGCAGTAGCTTTGCAATGATGCTTTCGCTAGAAAGATCTTCGGCCTCGGCCTCGTAACTTACCAGGATGCGGTGCCGCAGCACGTCCGGTGCGATGGACTTCACATCCTGCGGGGTGACATAGCCGCGTGAATTCAAGAACGCGTTGGCGCGGGCGGCGAGGGTGAGCGCGATGGTTGCGCGGGGCGAGGCCCCGTAGCGAAGCATGCCGTCGAGGCCCTGCACGCCGTAGGAGGCGGGCTCGCGGGTTGCGAATACGAGGTCCACGATGTAGTCTTTGACCCGATCATCCACGAAGATCTGGTTGACCATTTCGCGCGCCTTGATGATGTCCTTTGGATCGATGACGCTGCTGACCTCAAGCTTCGGGCTGGAGGTGCCCATGCGGTCTAAAATCGCGCGCTCTTCGGATCGACTCGGATAACCCACCTTGAGCTTCAACATGAAGCGGTCCAGCTGCGCCTCGGGCAGGGAGTAGGTGCCCTCCTGTTCCAGCGGGTTCTGGGTTGCGAGGACCAGGAAGGGGTCTGGCAGGATATAGGTTTTATCGCCGATGGTGACCTGCCGTTCCTGCATCGCCTCCAGCAGCGCGCTCTGGACCTTTGCTGGGGCGCGGTTGATTTCGTCCGCAAGGATTAGGTTGGAGAAGAGCGGCCCCTGCTTGGTGGTGAACTCCCCGGTGCGCGGGTTGTATATCAGCGTGCCGATGAGGTCGGCGGGGAGGAGGTCGGGGGTGAACTGGATGCGCTGGAAGCCGGTGTGGATGCTCTGGGCGAGGGTTTTGACGGTCAGGGTTTTTGCGAGCCCCGGCACCCCCTCGAGCAGAATATGCCCGTTGGTCAATAGACCGATCAGAAGGCCTTCAACCAGTTGCTTTTGCCCGACCACTACTCGGGAAATTTCTTTTTGCAGGGGCCCCACCCAGTGACTGGTGAGACGGACTTGTTCGGTGATTTCCTCGGGATTTGGCATGAGCGTCGAAAATGAGACACTCGGCTTTATCTGAATGTTCGATTATGGGAAAGGACTCAGATTCCGGGCCGCACCCGGACCCTACCGGGATCCCCACCGGAGCCACGGTGGGGAAGGGGCTGGGCTAGCCCAATTCGACGTTCCAGTAGGCCAGGTCGATGAAGTGCCTCCAGCTTTCCTGAGGCTTGGTGTCGAAGGTGATATGCAGGAATGGCTGCCAGCGGGGGCGCTCCGGTTTGCGGCGCAAGCGCATGCC
>CAMDSZ010000331.1 GCA_945906945.1 Akkermansia muciniphila | reverse complement strand
TTACGGGTGAGCTTCTGCTGTTTAACCACAAAGAGCATGAGCTCGTCGTAGGTCATTTTCTGCACGGGCTGTGGAGTCGCCCCGTCGACCTGACGGCTTACCCAGTAATATTTGGCGTGGGCGTCAATAGCGAGTTTGATGGAGTCGTAGGAGGCAGTTGATTTGGATGGATATGTGGTTGTCATGGCTTTTAAGATCGCGGGATCTCGCGCCGCTCGACAACCTCATGTCATCTATCACTTATGCCGGACATCAAGTGTCTGCTCGCCGTGTTCGCTCTCCAATCACTCGGCTTCGCTGCGACTCCCCGTAATTCCCTTTCACTTGCCGCACCTGAGTGGCCTCTGCATTATCGCGTGCATCTCGAGGGCGGCTCAAAACTGCATCTAACGGATGATTTGACGCTTTCCTTTGAGTCGGGCGGATCGCACGACGTCGCAGTGGAGCATCCGGCCAAAGGGGCACCTGTGCTGCGGGTGTGGAGCGCTGGCAAACTCGTGCGCGGCCCAGAGCAAGTGCCCGCGCTGGGAATCCATGGACCACAGGATTTCCCCGATTCTGGAGTTGATCTGGGTGCGGACTTCACCGCGATGGTCCAATTTGAATCAACGGGCGAGGGAACGCTGTTTTCGATGTGCTCGCCTGTGGGCAACTGGTCACCAAACGCAAAAGCGCTTTTCATTCGCAACAGCCGGCTGGTTTACGACATCGGTTGGCGTGGGGCAATGCAGTCTGAAGCTAAAGCGGATGACGGAAAGCCGCATTCAGCAGTACTGAGTGTAAGTGGCGGCACCGCGCGCTTGTGGCTGGATAGAAAGCTGATCGCCGAGCAGGCAGACTTCACAAAACCGGATCAGGAAGATCATATTTTTAAGGTCGGCCGCGCCGCTCCAAACTTTGCCGGCGACCTAACCAAAGGCAAAATTTCTGTTGTGAAGATTTGGAAGCGTGCACTGGCGGAGGCGGAGATTGCCCTGCTCTTTGAAGACGGCGGAGCGGGCGCCAATACTCCGGATTTTACACACAGACCGGGAGGCGCGAAAAAGCCGACCATCGACGGCGGCAGCGGGTGGGTGCAAGCGCTCGAACTCAGCGATCATGCAGAGATCGTTCGCGGATGGAACGAGAAGACCCTTGAGGAAGGCGCGGCAATTTATAAGACGCTCTGCGTGGTTTGCCACGGCACTATGGAGCAACCCGGCTCGCTCCCAACGGCACTGCGTTTCGGCGAAGGGCAGTTCAAAAATGGAAGCGACCCATTTTCGATGTACCTGACGCTTACCCACGGTTTTGGACAGATGGTCGCACAGCCGCAATACACCACCGCTCAGAAATACGCGGTCATTCATTACATCCGCGAAACCTTCCTGCGCCTGCACAATCCGTCACAGCTCAAGGACGCAGACCTTGAAGGTCTGCCGTTTGGAATGGTGCGGGCAGAAGCTGAAAAAGCGGACACTTCTGTGCCGCCCTATCAACGCATGGAGCTCGGGAACGCCTTGTTTTGGACCCTCGAAGCCTCGGCTGGCAACATCGCTCAGAAAGCCCTCGCCATCCGCCTCGATGACGGTCCCGGCGGCGTGACCAAGGGCCGCGCATGGATGGTTTACGATCACGACACGATGACCAACGTTGCCGCCACCACTGGTAGCTTCGTGAACTGGAAAGGCATCGCTTTTGACGGCAGCCATGGCACGCACACCCACCTCACCGGTGAAGCGCAGTTTGTTTTGCCAGCGCAACCGGGTTGGAGCTTGGATGCTAGGTTCGAGGATACGCGAGCTACGGCTAAAGATGGGAAAAAATACGGTCCGGTTCCCGGGTTGCGCTTTCGCGGACTCTACAGACATCAGAGCCGCCACATCCTTACTGCGGACATCCATGGAACGCGCGTGCTAGACTGGCCCGCGTGGATCGATTACGGTGCCACGCCGATCCTCGTACGCACGGTGGTTGTCGGGGATGCCGCTCAGCCTCTCTTCCTTCGTGTGGCTCCCGAAAACATCAATGTTGTTTTAAAGGGCAACGGTGATCTGAAACGCGAACACGGCTTCTGGGTCGCACGGCTGTCTTCGGGTGCGACTGCCCGGTTTTTCATCTCTCGCGCCGATTTTTCTTCGATTGAAACGATGGCACAGAGCTTTGCCGAGCCGCTCGACCTTACCGCGCTCACCCACGGAGGACCGGCCCAGTGGCCGCAGACAGTCACCACGACATCCGTCGCAGGCAAGGAGGACGGGGCATTCGTCACCGATGATTTTCCTCTGCCCGTCGAGAATCCGTTCCAAAGTTGGATGCGTCCCGGCGGCTTCGACTTCACGCCGGATGGCCGGGCGGCTGTGGTCTCGATGTGGAATGGCGATGTGTGGCGCGTGGATGGGCTGAGGGAAAAAGCGCCTTCAACGCTGACGTGGCGGCGGATTGCAAGCGGACTGTTCCAGCCCCTCGGCGTGAAGTTTCGCAACGGCGAGCTTTTTGTGCTTTGCCGCGACCAGCTAGCGAAGCTTGTTGATCTGAATGGCGACGGCGAAATCGATTTCATCGAATGCTTCAACAACGACGCCCAGGTGACCGAGCACTTCCATGAGTTTGCGATGGGTCTCCAGACGGACGCAGCAGGCGATTTCTTCTATGCGAGGTCCGGCCGTCACGGCGCAGACAGCGTGATTCCACACCACGGGACGTTGCTTAAAATAAGCGCTGATGGCTCTAAAACAGAAATTGTCGCCACCGGTTTCCGTGCAGCAAATGGGCTGTGCGTCAATGACGATGGCACCTTCTTTGTGACTGATCAGGAGGGGTTCTGGACTCCGAAAAACCGCATTAACCGTGTGAAAGCAGGAGGCTTCTACGGGAATATGTATGGCTACACGAATGTAACGGACGACTCGGACTCAGCCATGGAGCAGCCGATGGTTTGGGTCACCAACAGCAAAGACCGCAGCCCCGCTGAGATGATTCGGGTTCCCAGGAACGCGTGGGGTAATCTGGGTGGTTCACTGCTCAATCTCAGCTACGGCACGGGCCGGGTCTTCATTGTTCCGCACGAAGAGGTAAACGGCCAATGGCAGGGGGCGGTGTGCGAGCTACCGATGCCCGCGTTTAGTACCGGCATCATGCGAGGGCGGTTTGCCGATGATGGCGCGCTTTACACCTGTGGCCTCTACGCTTGGGCCGGCAACGCGACGTCGCCTGGCGGGTTTCACCGCATTCGACGCGGCACGACGCCAGCTCAGGTGCCACTCACCTTCCACGCGGGCAAAGGCGTGTTGAGCGTGACATTCAGCGATCCGGTGAGTGATTCGAAAAGCTCCGTCAAAACTTGGTCGCTGAAACGGAGCAAAAATTACGGCTCCAGTCACTACGACGAGCGGGAACTCAGCATTCGCGAAGTGAAAATGAGCAGCGACAGGCGCACCGTGTTTCTCGAGATTCCTGATCTCGCTCCAACGCAATGCTGCGAGGTGAAGATTGGCGACCGAGTACTTCACGGAACCATTCATCAAATTGCAAACCAGTGACGCTTTTGCCAGCTATCCCCCACCCACTCACCTTCTGAGTGGGATGTTTTTTCAAACTGAGCTCTTTTGCCTTTTGTTACCTTTTCTTTCGCACGGATGTCTTTGGGGAATTCTTCATGGCCGCTCCTCAAAAATCTCATGAGTGCATGCCAAATAGTTAAACGTGAAACTCCAGTATCATATGTCTTCCTGTGCAAAGCTCCTTCCATTCGTCCGATGCCAGGAATTTGAACAAAGCCCAAACCAATTGCGGGCCGTGAGTCACAACGATTTCTTCGGGGTCGACCTTATCTCCACCATCAGCTTCCGCATCGTGCAGATTAGATACCCACCTCTCTTCGACAGACGAAAGAGCACGGGCCATAGCCATGAGCTCTGGGGGCAACTGAGCTTCGATGCACGGCTTTTTCCATGCAAAAAGTTTAGTCCGGTTCTTTTTTGGCAAGAAATGTAAACCGTCGGATTCGATTTTAGCGTGGGTGCGTCAGTCAAATCCTAGTTACGAGCATGCTGCCCAAGAATTCTTGCTTTAACCTGTTCCCAATAGCGGACGGTACTCGAATCCTTGCTAAAAGCCTTTTTCCCTCGGGTTAGTTCGTCAATTTTCCACTGAGCCAATAGCTGTTGTGACTCATACGCGATGCTATCCCAAAAGCTCTTCCACAAGCTGTAGCTTTTTTCCCTGCTTACTTGAAAAACCAAGGCAAGTCGCGCGCTTATCTTCGGATGTTACCTGATAACAGGAGTTTAAGCAACCAGCTCCACACTCAAGGAATTACGCGTAGTGAAAAGCCGCAGCACTTACAGATTCGATAACCTTTTGGGAGCTCTCTTCCTACTCGGGCTTATGAATCTGAGCTTGGAGAACCGGTGTCAGCGAATCCCAGAGATGAGCATGGGATTCAACCAACCGTGCAATATCACCAAGATCTTTAATCCGTTTGCTCTGCCGTCTTCCTGCATCGCAAACAGCCAGATGAGGTGATACAGTAACTTTCACAGAGTAACCATCGCTTTCTCGTCTCGATGATTTGGGCTAGTAAGGGTGCAAAATTTTGCACCCTCAAAACTGAGTTCTCGGTACCCGTATCTGGACTCGTCGAT
>CAMDSZ010000330.1 GCA_945906945.1 Akkermansia muciniphila | reverse complement strand
AGAAGTTTCACGCCGCGAGGCAGCCCGCGCCCAACTTGCGCTCGCGGAGGCCGGAGAGAATGAGGCCGATGCCATCCAGATGCGCTCCGCATTGGATGCGGTGCCTGAAGATTTGCGAGACCCCACATGGCGCTACATGTCCGAACGACTGAACAAGTCAGACCTCGATATCTTTCCCGCCAAGGGCCGCATATGGCTGGGTTTGGAGAATATGCCTGAGGATTCGGATTCGATGTTGGCGCTCGATAGTGCAGGCGAGGTTAGTTCCGTCAATCTAACTACCGGCGAGGTCAATGCGCTCTGGACGTCTTCTATTCCCAAGTTCAAGGCCTCGAGATTCTGCGTTTCGAAGGATGGAAAAACTGCGGCGATCGGTTTTCAGGGAGCAAACGTTTTCCGTGTACAGGTGTATCAAATCTCTGACCGGGCGATGGTTCGAGATTTCGAAGTTAAGGGTGTTGGTGTCCAGAGAATCTGGACCTCGGGCGAGATAGTCATTTGTTGCGGGTCGGTGTCTGATGGACCCCCTCTCGCTGCAGCTTTCGCTGCAGCTTTCGATGTAGCGACGGGAGAACGTCTTTGGGATCGCACAGGTCCAAATGGTTCGACAATGAGCGTGGAGTTCAGCCCGGATCAAAAGACGGTCTATCTTTTACACACAAAAGGGCAGTTGGAGCAGTTGGATCCTCGAACGGGGAATGTTCTATCTGTGGTAGGGACGGAGATGCGCGTCGATCCAAATGCTCCGGAGAACGTTGCGTTCTCGCCCGACTGTTCGCGTGTTTTTGCGACCAGAGCGGGCAATGATTTCAATCGTCCTTTAAGGGGCTGGGCGAAGGGTGTTTTTCAATTTGCTAGCCCCACCTCTGGACAAGGGGCTGTTTTTTTAAGCGCGATGCCAAAACAGTCGCTTGTCGTCGGATTCTGCCCGGGGCGTGGACGTAGCGGGGTTCTTGAATTTCGAGATTGGAATACGGGGTATATCACTAAAAAAATCCCCATCATTTATGGTAGAATCCTTACTAGTTCCGGATCAGCAGTTCGCAGCAAAGGGGATTCTATGGCTCTGATGCTTAGTGAGAATATTCGCGTATGGCGTCTAGAAGCTGGCATTCGAAAGGCAACCTTGGACACCCCTCTTTCAGGTGCTTATCAAGTGCGAAGTTTCGGAGATGCGCCGAGGATTTTGGCAGGCCATGTTTTAGGACTGGGAAGTCTGGCTGCAAAATCATGCGTTGTTCTTGCAGAGGCGGATCCTAATGAAAAACGCACCCGCGAGGTTTGTCGAGCGGAATATCAGGGGTTTGGCTTGGCAAGGTCACCGATGCTTTCCGTGAATGCCTACGGAGATCGTTTCGTAGCTTGGATTGACGGTAGTGCGACGGCGTTTCGTGTGGATGGCAGCGGCATGCATCAACTTTGGAAGGTGCAAAGGATTCAAAAAAAAATGGTGGATCTACCCTGTTTGCTGCACCCGACTTTGGATTTGATTTGGACGGGGGAGTCAGTGTTGGATTTTTCAACGGGGCGCGAAAAGGTGATCTTAAATTTGAACGGCTTTAAGGGAATTTCGACCAGTTCCGGCAAAAACGATGTGATATGGGTGGGGGCGGATCGCGTGTTGCAAGTCGGATACTTGGGCAAGTCGGAGAAGGACGAGGGCGCGACGTCTAGCCCGGCGCTCGAAAAGTCGCTGGTCTTGTGGGACGTGAACTCCGGGGACGCTTGTCTTACAGTGCCTGCTCCGAGGATTGCAGCGCTTTGTGTTTCGCCCGATGGGACGCTGATCGCGGAGGCAGGGGAGGATAAACGGGTGAGAATCCGGGATGCCAAGACGCTGTCTGTGCTGCAGGAGTTCCGCGTCCACGATAACGCGGTGAGCGATGTGGCGTGGCACCCCACTCTTCCTATGCTCGCGACTCAGTCGTGGGAAGACCATAGTGTGAGGGTGTGGAATTTGAAGGATTACCGGATGTTGGAGGAGTTCACCGGCTTGCAGGCGCAAGGAAGGATGACCATTTCGCCCAACGGTCAGCGGTTGCTGGTGACGGACAGAAAGACGGTTGTGTTCGAGCCGAAGTCCTTCGATGCGCAGTAAGGCGTGCTTGGCAGTTCGCGTTTAGACCAAGTACCAAAAGCGATTGTCTCACCTCTGATAAGAGGTCTTTGCCGATCGGGTGCCGTAAGATTGCGGGCGTCAGCATGCGCTTGCTCATATTGTTTATATTTGAAAGTGTAGTGCCCGTGAAACAATGGTCCCTCACCCTGCACGGCCCCAGCGGAATACTGAGCACGGTTGATTCTGGGGAGACCCAGTTTGTGATCGGCACGGAAGAGGCGGCTGATGTGTTCACGATCTCTGGCGACGATGTAGCTCCCAGACACGCCTGGGTGTGGCTTGCAGGCGAGCGGATGCAGGTGGAGGATCTTGGCGGCGGGACTTTGGTAAACGGGCATCCGATCACGGAGCGAGTGGAGGTGGAGTATCCTGCGTCGGTGCAGGTGGGCTCGATCACGCTGGTTGTGGAAGAGACGGTGGCGGCGGTGAACATCTCCTCTTCGGCGGTGACCATTCTTGAGAGACCGGTATCGAAGAGTGCGTCCAGCGCGAGCACGGCGGAGACCATCGTGAAACGGCCGGGAGCGAAGGCAGTGGTCAGCTCTGCGGAGACTGAAGCTTATGCAGACCATCATGGAAGGTATGCGTTGGTGAAAGAAATCGCGCGAGGCGGAATGGGGCAGATCTACTTTGGGGAGGATCCGCAGCTTGAGAGGCAGGTGGCGGTCAAAGTGAGCAGCGTGAGTTACGGAGGCGAAGATCCCCGCTTTTCTAAAGAAGCCAAGGTCCTTGCCCAGCTTGCTCACCCAAACATCGTTCCTATCTACAACATCGGAGTAGATGCCCAGAGCAGGCCGTTCTACAGCATGAAGCTGATCAAGGGGCGCACGCTGCAAGCGGTGTTAAACCTTATCCGTGATGGTGATGCTAACGCCAACAAAGAATACCCCCGCGCTACGCTGCTGACCATCTTTCGAAAAGTTTGTGATGCCATGATGTTTGCGCACAGCAAGGGAATCCTTCACCGGGATCTCAAGCCAGAGAACATCATGGTGGGTGAATACGGGGAGGTGCTCGTGATGGACTGGGGATTGGCGAAGGTGCTGGGTGAGCAGGAGAACACCAGTGGTGTAAATTCGCGAGTCAACGACACTGGTGACTACGGCATGACCATGGAGGGTGAAGTGATGGGTACTCCCCAATACATGAGCCCTGAGCAGGCAATGGGCATGGTGGCTGAACTGGATGCGCGTTCTGACATCTACAGCCTGGGTGGGATCCTCTATGCGATCCTTACCCTGCGTCCTCCGATTGACGGGACGACCTTGGATGAAGTGCTCACCAAGGTGAAGAACGGGAGCATTAGCTCGATGATCACGAAGCGTGGTGGGAAGGGTGCGGTGGCCGTGGGTTCGCCAACTGCGATGGGTGCTGAAGTGCCCGAGGCGTTGCAGGCCGTGACGCTCAAGGCAATGGCGACTGATAGAAACAAGCGCTACGCGAGCGTGGAACTGTTTGCGGGTGACATTGAGAGGTATCAGAACGGCTTTGCAACGAATGCGGAGGAGGCTGGAACACTGAAGCGGATTAAATTGTGGGTGGGGCGCAATAAAGTGCTGGCTGGATTCTCAGTTGCCATGCTGGTGGTGGTAAGTAGCTTCAGTGCCAAGGTGGTTGTGGAGGGGCGTAAGGCTAGCGCGGCACTGGCTCGTCTGCGTGCGAGTGCACCTACCTTTGCTCTTCGTGCAGCCGATGCGATGCAGAGTGGAAATTTGGACGACGCATTGGAAGCAGCTTCTAACGCAGTGAACCTGCAGCCTGAAGTGACAGAGTATCACCGGATTCGAGGCAACGTTTTGCAGGTGATGGTTCGTTGGCCAGAGGCGGTGAAAGAGTATCGGTTGGCGAAAGAAGATGAAGAGGCGCAGAAGAACCTAAAGCTGACTGAAGAGCTCATTCAGCAAACCGAGAAGGACACCAATGACACGAAGGCAAAAGGACGTCTGTTTGAAGAGCTGAACGCTCAAGGGCGCCAATACGAGGCTATGGCCCTATCGAGTGCGTTGGGAGACTTCTGGAAAGATCGCAAGAAAGATCTCAGTGTCATCCCTGAGCTTGTGCGTCGTTTGGAGGCGAAGATGCTGCCTGTCCCGGGAACAAAGATTTTGCTGAGCAAGACAGAGTTTACCGTTGGGGAATGGAAGCTGTACCTGAAGGCAGAAGGGCTGCCTGATTGGAAGCAGCCGAGCAAAGATTTTGAGCAGAACGACGAGCATCCAGTGGTGAACGTGAACTGGAATGATGCGAAGAAGTTTTGCGAATGGGTGAGCAAGGTGACTGGGAAAGAATGGAGGCTGCCGACGAACTCGGAATGGGAGGCTGCAGTGGGTACGAGCAAATATCCGTGGGGAGATTACTATCCACCGAACTGGGATGACGGGAATTACGCAGTGGCAGAGGATGGCAAAGATGATCGGGCGAAGGTTGGGGTGGACGGAATCAAAGGAACAGCGCCGGTGGGTAGTTTCAAAATGAACGTGCTGGGGTTTTACGATCTTGGAGGAAATATAACTGAATG
>CAMDSZ010000329.1 GCA_945906945.1 Akkermansia muciniphila | reverse complement strand
TGAGGAAGTGACTGCTGATCGTGGATTTGAGAGCGCAGCGCTAAAACCTGAGCTGCTTGATGCGGGGCTGGAATGCCACCTGTGCCCAAAATCGCCGGCGGAGCTGGAGCGCAGATTGGAGGAGGAGTCGTTTCGAAGCAATTTGAAGCGCCGGGCACAAACAGAGGGGCGGATAGCGATATTGAAAAACGTGTTTCTGGGCGGGACACCGAAAGCAAAAGGATATACCAGGCGGCGGGTGACGGTGTCCTGGGCTGTGTTGGCGCACAATTTGTGGTGGGTGGCGCGAGTGAAGTGGAGAGAGTCGGAGTGCATTTTATCGCGAGCAGCTTAGCTGAAGCGCTTTGAGTTTGGTTCGTCTTGCCTCTTACCCGAGGCAGAAGGGATGAACATGCCTCCGTAGAGCCGATTTTCCCGGCTTTTTGCCCCGCATTGTATTTTGAGGCCGAAAAGAAGCGCCCAAATCTCAAAAAAACGAGGTCTTCAAAGCTAGATAATACAGCGTGGGTGAAAAACGGCTATTTACGGACAGGCTCCAGGTAGCGGAGAAGGGGTGCGCTGCTGCTTCAATCGGGGATCGGGTTTGCGAGCGATTGGGTGTACGTCAGCGTAACCGAAACGCCAATCCCAGCTTCAGTGGCAGGCAATTCGGCCAATCATTGCTTCAAAAAACAACCCTGACCTGGGGGATGTATTCAAGCTGTCTCTTTTTCCGTCTAGGTTATCTCCGCAAGTTCTTGTTGGAGAGAAAGTGGAGCGGGTAGAGGGAATCGAACCCTCCTAGCCAGCTTGGAAGGCTGGAGCTTTACCACTAAGCTATACCCGCGGCTACCGGACCCGTTCTTCCTAGAGAATCCCCCGAGGAATGCAAGAGCTAATCGATTTACAACTCCGTACTATCGTCTCGCCTTTCCAAGCGCATCAACTGCTTCTTCACCACCTCCACCTGCTTGGTCAGCTCAAAAAGCGCCTTTAACACCTCCCCCTGCGTCGCCGCATCACCCAGTTTCGGCAGCGCCGGGTGCATCTGGGTGATCAGCCGTGAGATTTGATCACAATCTCCGCGAAGTTGCGTTATCGTTGTTGCTCGATCCATCCCCAACACCTTCTACTCCTCCCCACCACAGCGCAAGCTCAAGCCCGTCGCCCAGACTCTGCTTGATTTCCCTCCGCCAGCCTCTGGTGTTTTATCCTCAAAGCTTCCACTCACATCCTCATCAGTCTATGCCGACCTACGAATACAGTTGCGAAAAGTGCAAAAAAGACTTCGAGATCTTCCAGTCCATGAAGGACGACGCCTTCAAAACATGCCCTAAAGAGGCATGCCGCATGAAAAACTGGGGTAAGGGCAAGGTAAAACGCCAGCTCGGTTCAGGCGCAGGACTCATCTTCAAGGGCAGCGGATTTTATATCACCGACTACCGTTCCGAGAACTATAAGTCCGCCGCAAAAAGCGACTCTGCCACAAAGGATTCCTCCTCGGGTTCAGGCTCCGCCAGTTCCAGCGGCTCCGCTTCGGGCGGGTCGTCGGGCGGGGCAAGCAGTGGATCAAAAAGCAGCGAATCCAAGCCGGCATCAAAGCCAAAGAAAGCCGACTAACCATGCCCACCCGGCCGCTCCATGCGAGCCCGCGCAAAAAAGGCACCGATTCGGAGGGCGCGGGAACCCCTTGGATCTCAGGTTTCCAGCTTGCGGCGCTCCTTAGCTCGGCTGTACTGGCTAGCGGGTTCCTCAGCCTCGCGATCCAAAGTTTGCGCTCTCCAGACCGGCCTCTGCCTCCTGCGCAATCTTCCGCGAAGAACCGCGAACTCGACGCACTCTTTGCCACAACGCTCTCGCGCCCGCAACCCGCCGCCATCGAGCTTTTGGAATCCGAGATCAACGCACACCTGACCCAGGCGCTTGCGCCGGCGGTCTCGCGCAACGCAACGGTGCGATTCAAGCGGGCGGGTATCCGCTTGCTCAACGAGAGAATCGAATGGACAAGCTTGCACGAATACGCCGGCCGTGAATTTCAGCTGCAAATGCTGCTCAAAGTCTGGGTGAGTAACGGGAAGCTGCAAATCCAGCGTGAAACCACGCACCTGGGGCGTCTCCCCTTGAGCCCTTTTTTTTCGGATCAAACTCTGCAATGCCTCCGTCACATCTGGCCGCTATTGAAAAAGGAGACAGCACTCCTTAACCGGCTCGACGCTCTCCAGTGGAACGAACGAAGCGTTTTTATGAAAATTCGAAGCAGCGCTCCGGCCACGCCTTGAAAGGCAGAGGCTGCCGATTAACACCACTACAAATTACTATTCGACCCCAATGACATACCCCCCCGCTGCTAGCCTGTCTGCGCGGTGAACCCCGCAAACCCGGAGGATGCGCCGTTTTGACTCCAGCGGGCTGCGAGAAACGCGCTTTGCCGGTGGCCTTCTTTGACATAACCTTCCAGCCCGCATTTACCGCAGGACCCTTTACCCCAACCCTCGATTTCTCATTTCCCTATGGCCGAAGAACGCAAAACACTCGAACAACGCCAGCAAATGAGCGATTTGGAGCGGCTCCGTCACTCCGCCGCCCATGTGCTCGCGACGGCCATTCTTAAAATCTGGCCCGAGGCGCAGCTTGCCGCAGGACCTCCCGTAGACACCGGCTTCTACTACGACCTCGAACTGTCGCACCGCATCACCCCGGAGGATTTCACTCGGATAGAGGAAGAAATGCGCAAGGAAACCAAGGCGAACAACGTCTTCGAGCGACAGGTCGTTTCACGTTACGAAGCCCTTGAACTCGCTACCAAGGGACGTATCGGCGCGCTCGATGACCGCGCCACGGCGAGCAAGTTCAAGTTGGATATCATCTCCGGCATTCCAGAGCACGAGGAGATATCGCTCTATCGCAACGGTGATTTCGTCGACCTATGCGCGGGCCCGCACGTGATGCGCACCGGGAACATCGGCGCGTTCAAGCTCACCCACGTTGCGAGCGCCTACTACAAGGGCGACGAGCGAAACCCGCAGCTGCAGCGCATCTATGGCACTGCGTTTAAAAACAAGACCGAGCTCGAGGCGTATTTCACAATGCAGGAGGAAGCGCGCAAACGCGACCACCGCAAGCTCGGCCGTGAGATGGAACTGTTCACATTTGACGAGGACGTCGGACCGGGTCTTCCGCTGTGGCTGCCCAACGGAACGGTGCTCATCGAGGAACTAGAGCGGCTCGCAAAGGAGACTGAATTCGCCGCCGGCTACCAGCGGGTGCGCACACCCCATCTCGCGCGCGAGAACATGTATCTCACCAGCGGCCATCTTCCGTACTACGCGGAGAGCATGTTCCCGCCGATGGAACTCGCTGAGAAGGATGCGGACGGCCAGATCACTGTTTCCGACAAATACTATCTCAAGGCAATGAATTGCCCGCATCACCACAAGATTTACAAGGCGGTGCCGCACAGCTACCGGGACCTGCCTCTGCGTCTAGCGGAGTACGGCACTTGCTACCGGTACGAGCAGTCCGGCGAGCTGCTCGGCTTGCACCGTGTTCGATCCATGCAGATGAACGACGCGCACATTTACTGCACGCCGGAACAGTTCGAGGCTGAGTTCATGGCGGTGAATGAAATGTACCTGAACTACTTCAAGATTTTCGGACTCGGCGATTATCTGATGCGTTTTTCAACTCATGACCCTGCGAGGTTAGGGGAAAAGTTCGTGAATGAGCCCGAGCTTTGGAAACAAACTGAAGAGATGGTCAGAGCCGTTTTGGTGAAGTCTGGGATCAAATACGTGGAAGTGCCAAACGAAGCGGCGTTCTACGGGCCCAAGATTGATGTGCAGGTTTGGAGCGCCATCGGACGAGAGTTTACCATCGCCACAAATCAGGTCGACTTCGCTGTGCCTTCGCGCTTCGGCTTGGTTTACAAGGATCGAGACAACACGGAAAAGACACCGCTCTGCATCCACCGGGCACCGCTCGGGACGCATGAGCGTTTCATTGGTTTCCTCATTGAGCATTACGCGGGTAACTTCCCATTGTGGCTCGCACCCGAGCAGGTGCGCATTCTGCCGATCGGCGCGGAGGATGAGCTCGTGGCCGCCGCGCGCGACTTGGAAAATGAAATGCGTGCGCTGGGCATTCGTGTCACAAGCGATGTGAGCACGGACAAGATTAACGGCAAAGTCCTCCGCGCCGAGGAGAGCAAGGTTCACACGATGCTGGTTGTGGGCAAACGCGATTTGGAGGCGGGCTGCGTCAGCGTCCGGCTGCACGGTAAGGGCAATCTTGGGGCGCGGCCCCGCGCGGAGGTGATTTCGGACCTCGCGGCATCAGTCCGTGAGCGTCGCGCCAATTAACGCTGCGTCCTGTCACGCAAAAATTAGGAATTGCCGCGCCGGTACAAGGTGCGGCGATTCCTAATTTTCGTTGAGCAGCTTTTTCATGGCGCCGGTGAGAACCGCTTCGACTTCGGGTGCGACGCTTGAGGCGTTTAGTCCGGTTTCATAACCGCCCTCTGGATACGCAGCTGCGGTGCCGATGTATCCGGGTCCGTACTGGCCGTAGGCGGCCATCATCACGTGAAGGTCTGGGCGCATCGCTTTTGCGGCTAGTTGGTATTCGACAAACAATTCTCCGGGCAAGTGCAGCATCCGCGTGTCTCCAATCTTTAGGCAGGTGACA
>CAMDSZ010000328.1 GCA_945906945.1 Akkermansia muciniphila | reverse complement strand
GTGATCGAAAAGATCCTGCTTCATCTCAACTTGTGGAGCGGACTGCCAGCGTTCCTGCCGCCTCGGGGACCGCCCCCTGCCATTCCCAAGCACTGGGAGGCAGACGATCCACAATCCCGGGATCCGTTTCCCGACTACGACAACGTGTTTACCGACTGATCTCTTGCGCAGACCCCTGTTTGTTTTCGGGTTTAACAAGGGAAGAAAGCACCACGCCCAAATTCCCGGGTGAGCTAAGACGTTTGCCAAGATCTGCCAAGACAGATGCTTAATGGGTCACGGGAAAAAACGTATCGACGGTGATAAATTCCTAATTTTACGCGCGAGACACGGTCAAGCTCAGGAAATCCGCCCCATGTTCCCAACCCTCAAAAGCAGTTCTCCCTTTAGCGCGCCCCGCGACGATACCGCGCGCGCGAGTTGCAGAAACGGAGCGAAAAGCATTTTCTTATCACTAAGCTGGCGCGCGGAAGGTGAACACTTATCTCCTGCAATATCGCCCGCCACACGCGCCGGACGTACCCAACTCCGATCAAAAGCACTTTATGGGTGAGGTGACGTTTGACCGTCCCATTCTCGCGATCATTGCGAACACCGAGCAGTTGTTGGCCACCGACAGTTCGTTGGGAAAGAAGGGTGTCCAATATCCCGCCGCAACCAGACGCGGGCTCGAAGACGGCGACCATATTTCGTTAAGTCAGGATCGCCGGACGCTCAGACTCGACTGGCTGGTCATGCAGACGCTAAAGCACGGCTTGGATCAAATTCGTGTCATCGTGGATGTGTCCGATCCTCAAACGGTGCGCTAACAAACTGCAGCGCATGGTTTTTCTTCCTCCTATTTTGTCGATGCTGTGACATTTCCCGCTTTGACCCCTACTTAATTAAGACCCATCCTTTGGATCAAACTATGAAAACACTGACCACACTATTCCTTACCCTCTTTGCCTGCACCAATGCATCGGCGGAAGTTCGCCTCACCCATTTGTTCGGCGACCACATGATTCTTCAGCAGCAAACCAACAACGCCATCTGGGGCTTTGCAGAGCCGAATGAGAAGGTCACCGTCACGGCAAGCTGGGGGGCTGAGGCCAGTGCGGTGGCGGATCAGGCGGGCGATTGGAAAGTGTTTCTGAAGACGCCTGCGTTTGGCACGGGCTATTCTCTCACCATCAGCGGCAAGAACAGTATCAAGATCAGCGATGTCGCGATCGGCGAAGTGTGGCTCTGCGCTGGGCAATCCAACATGGGTTGGTCCACCGGCAATTCCGCCGAGGCGGATCTGGAGGCGAATATCAACTTGCCGAACTATCGCATCTTCAAATCCGCTCGAGAGCACTGGCATGAGCCGCTAAAAGAGAAGCGCGATCTCCTGGGTCAATGGAAACCCTGCAATCCGGAGTCTGCGGCTGAGACCTCCGTCGTGGCATATAATTTTGGCAAAAAGCTTCACCTCGCCCTCAATGTTCCCGTCGGGATCATCCAGGAAGCTTACGCGGGTACGCCAATTGAGGGCTGGATGCCATGGGAGGTTCAGCAGGACATGGCGCAATCACGGGAGCAAAAAACAGACATGGATCAAAGCGCGCAGCGGCAATTGGATGGCAAGGGCGAAAGCCGCGAAAAGTCGCTCCAGCAGTTCGAAAGCGAACTCGCTGAATACAATTCCAAGGTCGCCGCTGGCGAGACGATGAAAAACAAGACGCGGGCGCTGCAACCTCCCTCCATTTCCAAGCCCGCCAACTTGGGAAGCCAGTATCCGGCCAACATTTTTAACGCCATGATCTATCCCATCAGGCCTTATGGAATCAAAGGTGCCATCTGGTATCAAGGCGAGCGCAACTCCAAAACCGTACCGCAAGCCGTTGCCTACCATGAACAACTGAAACGACTCATCAGCTATTATCGCACTTCATGGCATGATCTCTCAGGCGGCAACGTCTCGAAAGATTTCCCGTTCTTCTTCACCCAATTGCCCAGTTGGGAATCACCGCAGACACAGCCAGTCGAGGGCGTCGAGGCCACGTGGTCGGTCAACCGCGAATCGATGCGACTCGTCAGTATGGAGATGCCGCATACCGGCATGGCCGTTGGCATTGATTGCGGCGACCCAGTTGCCCTGCATCCGCAAAACAAAAAGCCCATTGGCATCCGCCACGCCTATCTCGCGCTCAAAGAAGCCTATGGCAAAGACATCGTTGCCTGCGGCCCGCGCTACCTCAGCCAGAAGATCGAAGGCAGCAAAATCGCTCTCGAATTTGACAGCATCGGTAGCGGCATGATGGCCGCAAAATCCAGCAAGCTGGATGCCTTCGCCATCGCTGGAGCGGACAAGAAATGGCATTGGGCCGATGCCGAGATCGCAGGGAACAAGGTGATCGTTTCATCCAAAGATGTGCCGTCTCCCTTGGCCGTCCGCTACGCCTGGGCGATGAATCCCTCACAACGCAATTTACTCTACAACAAAGAAGGCCTGCCTGCTTCGCCTTTCCGAACCGACGATTGGCCGCTCTTTGATCCCAACGATCCCGCCGTGCGCGTGGAGAAACCTGAAAAGACCGATGAAGCCCGCGACGCGAAAAGAAACTTCACGGATTGGGAACGTCCACGAATGACGCAATAACTCAGCGTATTCACTCATTCATTTTGGAGCGGAATCATGAAACATCACCTCACACTCCTCGCCGCCCTGCTGCTGACACCGCTGGTCGCACTGCGCGCCGCCGAGCCGCTGCTCAATGTCTTGCTGATCACTGCCGATGATCTCGGCTATGAGGCGATGGATTTCCTTGATGGCAAAGTGCCGGGCGTCACACCGAATCTCAGCAAGCTCGCTTCCGAGGGCCTCAGCTTTCAGCACGGCTATGTCAACAACGCCATTTGTTGTCCGAGTCGCAGCATCATCGCTACGGGACGCTATGGGCATAACAGCGGGTTATTTGGTTTCAACAAACTGACCAAGCCGATCCCCACGGTGTTCGGCACCTTCCAGAAAGCGGGTTATCTCACCGGCGTTCTCGGCAAGGTCAGTCACTCCACGCCTGATGTGGCCTTCAAATGGGATTACGCACACGACTACGAGGAACTCGGTGCGGGTCGCAGTCCGACGAAGTATCATGGCTTCGCGCAGGAGTTTTTTGCTCGCAGCAAGAAGGAAAACAAACCGTTCTATTTCATGGTCAACTCCCATGACCCGCATCGCCCGTTTTACGATCCCAACGGGCGCGGCAAGAATGGCGAGGAAGTCCCGTCGCGGCTCTTCAAACCAGACGAGATGGTCATCCCCAGCTATCTCCCTGACCTGCCGAAAGTGCGTGAAGAATACGCGCATTACTTCAACTCCGTGCGCCGTCTCGACGATACCGTGGGCCGCGTGCTCCAGGCGCTCGATGACTCCGGGCTCGCCAGCCGCACGCTGGTCGTCTTCATCACCGACAACGGCTCAGCCTTTCCCTTTGCCAAGGCCAACACCTATCTCGCGAGCAATCGCACGCCCATGCTCGTGCGCTGGCCGGGCGTCATCAAACCCGGTTCAGTGGATAAGACGCACTTCGTCTCCGAGGTCGATTTCTTCGCAACTTTCATGGACGCCACGGGCCTTCCCATTCCCAGCGGGCTCGACGGACGTTCCCTGGTCCCGCTGCTCAAAGGCGGCGAGCAAGACGGACGCGATTACGTCTTCACCCAGATCGACTACACCATCGGCGGCCCGCCCAAGCCGATGCGTTGCGTCCAGGACGCGCACTACAGCTACATCTTCAACGCCTTCTCCGACGGCAAATTCAAATACAAGAACAACAACGAAGGCCTCACCTTCGCCGCGATGGAGGAAGCCGGCAAAACTGATCCCGCCATCCAGGCTCGGGTCGATATGTTCCGTCATCGCGTCCCGCAGGAGTTCTATGATTTGGAGAAAGATCCTGGATGCACAAACAATCTCATCCATGACCCGCAGCAGCAGTCTCTCGTGAAGAAATATCAGGACCGCCTGCGCCAATGGATGATCGAAACCCACGATCACTGCCTTGCCTCCTTCGATGTCCGCGAAGATCCCGCACAGCTCGCCAAGGCCGTGGCCAACTACCCAGTGCTCGACAAATCCGGGGGCACCGCCACCGAAGCAGGCGAGGAACCGGATTCCAAGCCACCCGCAACCGACGACAAAGCCGCGAAGCGCAAAGCCAACCGTGCAGATAAGAAGGAAGCGGAAGACGCAAAATAATGAAACCCATTCTCACACTCATCGCGGCATTGGCGCTCGCACCAATATCGGAATTACACGCGGCTGAATCCGAATCGGCCAAGCCTAACATTCTATTTTTGTTCAGTGACGACCACGCGTTGCGGACCATCGGAGCCTATGAAGGCTCCATCAACAAAACACCGAACCCTTAGCGCGCCCCGCGACGATACCGCGCGCGCGAGCTGCGGAAACGAGGCAAAAGGAAACTCCTGCTGCTATGAGGTTGGTCAAGCTAACGTGTGAGTTTTCCGCTAGGGTTTGTGTGTTTTAGTGACCGATTACTGCTTTTGTTTCGGGTGAATGGTTTTCGGGGGGCTGGGTTAGTCCAAATGTCTTCCTTGCCGGGTAAGCATCGTCGGGTTTCAACGATCGCAGCCTGCTATCCGCGCGTTTACTTTTGGCTTTCGCCTGCAAAGCGCCAAATGACTGATTCGGGTCGAGGAAAGGAAATGCGGTCTCATCTATCAATTGGACGTT
>CAMDSZ010000327.1 GCA_945906945.1 Akkermansia muciniphila | reverse complement strand
ACCGAGTCGCGGTCGGAATCGCGATCAATCAACTCGTCACCGATTTCGGGCGCACTTTTCATCAGCTTGCAGGATCCAAGCTGCGCTCTCAGGCTGAGGCTGAGGCCTCGCGTGGGGCCCGGAATTTGTTGTTGCTGCAGGTTTCGACAAATTTTTATGCGGTACTCCAACAACAAGAAATTGTACGGGTGGCGCGAAAAACCGTCGCAACACGAAAAGCCGTATTGGAACAGGTCTCCGGACTCGCATTGAATCAACTTAGGTCGGAACTGGATGTGAGCTTTGCCAGTGTTAACTATCAGGACGCTGAATTGCTGCTTACGAAGTCCGAAAATGATTTGAAGTCAGCCCAACTCGGGATGGTTGCGATGTTGGGACTCCGCGATGACTGGAATTACGAACTCGTCGAGGAAAATGGTTCGCCAGAGGAAATGGCGCCGATCGAGACGATGATCTCCTGCGCCTTCGATCACCGTCCGGAACTGGCACGCCTGCGCCTTGAGGTCGATGCTTCTCGCCACACTGCCAACGCAGAAAAAGCGCTGTCCATGCCCACTGTGACCGCCTTCGCGAGTGTTGGAAACATTCCGGTGCGAGATGAACGGTTACCCCACAATTACGCGGCGGCCGGGGTGAATGTAAGCGTTCCCGTGTTTGCCGGCGGCTTGAATTCGGCGCGACGAGCTGAAGCAGAAATTAAGGTCCGCGTTACGGAGTCCAATTTGCGGGACGAAGAGAACCAAATCATACGTGATCTCAAAATCACGTATAACAATGTGACTTTTTCAAAAAAAAAATTGGTTCTCCAGGAGGAGTTGCTCAAACACGCTCAAAATTCTGCCAGCCTTGCGCAGTCGCGCTACGAATTGGGCTCTTCTTCAATAGTGGAGCTAGGGCAGGCCCAACTGAATCAAACAGCTGCGGAGATCGCCTTTGCTGTGTCGAGGTACGACTATCTGCTGCAACGAGCGATTCTTGATTTTCACCGAGGGGAACCTTAGCACTTCCTCAGCTCCCGAGGGGGCCCAATGACAGACTGTCCGCGCGTTTAGTTCGAAATTTGAACTAGCAGCCTGTCGGGCTTTACCTCGAACTACGTGTTCGGAGTTGAGCCGACGCAAAACCACGTTCGAGAAACCACCGTGTGACTTCAGTTCAGAAACTGGGATGAAAAGTCATCCCTGCGAAACTCGTAACGCCAGCGGGAATCCAGACCGAACTCCAAGTACGAGGCCGCGGGACCGAGAGGCTTCGCATATTCGGGAACGTCGATGACGCGATTCACCGAAACACTGCGGCTTAACACGGGCTTCCAGTGCGCACCGGCCTCGGCAGCCTCGCCTCATCTTGGTGCGATCAATGCCGCGCACAAGGCCGTGCACAGCCTGACATGCAAAGCCTCAGTTTTTTGCATCTCGAGGCGCAGTCGGTTCACGCATTTTCTCGAAGCTTGCCCCTCGGAATTCACTGTTGATTTCGAGGGTCCGCGCCGAACCCCCGCAGTTGCGGCAGGTGTCTTTGCGCTGGGTTAACGTGAACCATGAGCCTTGTGCTCAGCGACACTATGCACCGAGGGATCCTGTGGCGTTGGATTCGCTGCGATGAAGGCTTCAACGTCCTTGGTAACGACAATAGTGCCCCACATCAACGCTGCATGGCCTGGAAAGGTGCACACGAATTCGTAATGCCCCTCTTTATTGATCGCGTCGAGCTTCAGTGTTTGCTTGCTGTTGGGCTCAATCAACTTTGTGGCATCAACCACTGTGTGCCCCTTGGGCAGGTAAGTCCGGCCCTGTTTGTCCTTGTTGTCACTCGGCCCCATGGTCGCGGCTGCCATGCCGATGTCCATGTGCTTGCCGGGAGGCACAACCACCAGGTTGTGCGGCATGACGTCGGGGTTTTCAAAGATGATCTCGAAAGGCTTTCCGAGCTCCACAACGATTCGTTGAACATCATAGCGCATTTGTTCAGGCACCGTTTTTACAACAAAAACCGGGACGCCAAGTCCGCGCAATTCCTTGCGCACGCCTGCGCTCTCCGCCAGCGTCGCCATTTCCACGCCGAACTGATTCAGCTCCACGAAAGATTGCTTGGTCCTGTCCTCGGCGGAGATGGTTTTAGCGTACGCGAGCACTGCTTCACAAACACCCGCTGCAAGCTCCTTTCTCCAAGCAGCACGCGGGATCTGCATGATCGCGTTCGCAGCTGATGCTCGTTCCCTCCCCTCCACCACATGCTTGGAAAGCAGCGCGAAGTTTTCCTCAGCGTGAGCAACTCCCATCAACGGCAAAGCGCTTTGCACAGCGCGAAGCATCGAACCGCTCGCAGAACCGGCCAGATCAACCAGCTTTGTCTGGAATTGCACGCGGATCGTGGGATCCGTGACAATGGAAATTGCCTGCACCAAGGCTTCGCGGCCGGGGCCGGATTTGGCAGCCTCCCAGGCGCCCTCGACTTTTCCATCGCTGATGAGCACTGCGGCGTATGCCAGCCTCCGAGTGACTCCTTGCGTGGCCTGCGAAGCCAGATCCAGATAAGCAGCGCGATCGTTTAAAACGGCAGCCTTGGAACTCATCGCAACAGCCTTTGCAAGCTCACCAATCGCACCGGCAACTCCACCGCCACGCGCATCCAAACGCCTTAACGCCGCAAACAATTCGTCGCCCCGGGTGGTTCCATGCAGCTTGGCAAGGTCCGCTAGGATTTTTTCCCGCGCGGAAACATCGTAGCTCCTGCGCTCAAGGCGCGCGAAAAGAATGGGCTCGGTCGCCGGGCTCAATGCCAGCAATTCGCGATCGTCGAGTTTGCTGATGAATGACGCGAGCAACACCGGATCCGTGGGAGCAACACTGTCTGTTGTGAGCGACTGGAGCTGCTTGAGCGTTTCTTTGAAGCAATAGTCGATGTAATAATCGGTGGGGTTGCGAAGCGCATCCTGCGCAATGGAAATGGCAGAGGCCACATCTTTTCCACGGAAGAAACTCGCGGCGCGAACAGCTTCAAGACGGACGCGCGGATGTTCATCCAGCACCGCTTTTCTAAGCAAATCCAGCGCATTGGGGATTCGGTCGCGCTGATAGCAAACCACGCGAACCGCCTGCGCTCTGGCACGGTGCTCTGGTGAATTCAACAGTGCGTTGATCAGCTCAAGATTTACAACGTTGTGCCACTGGTGCACCCAAAGCGCCTCAAGCAGGTGATGAGCGTCCTCGATGCCTTTCGCATTAAACTGGCGGACCCAATTCTTCAGCGCACTGACCACCTGGGAAGAGTCATGTTTTCCGAGTTCGATTTTAGCGCGAAGTCTCACGTCATTTTCCGGCTCCTTTAGCAATTCCAAGAGCGCAGCAATGGGCTCACCGTGAATTTTCTTTGGAGTCAGCAGCGGCCGCTCCGGATAAGTAATGCGGTAAATGCGCCCGTGCTGGTGGTCACGGTTGGGATCACGCAAGTGGTGCTGAAGATGGCCGATCAGCATCTGCGACCAATCCATGAAGTAAAGCGAGCCATCAGGCGCCACAGTCACCCCGGAAGGCCTGAAATTCGGATTCGCAGCGATGTCGGTTTGCACGAGGGCCGGCTCGAATGTTTCGCCCTTCAGGCCCGACCCCTCCTCAGTGATCCTTGCTCGGAAAATACCCTGAAAGCTGATCACATTCGTGTTGAGAAACTCGCCCTGCCAATCATCAGGAAAGTGACGGCTTGATAGGATGTTTGTGCCCGGGCAAGGCCTCGAGGGACGCGTCCAGAACTGCTGGTAGGACGGATGCGCGCCGGTGTCCAGAAAACTGCTAAACCCGGGTCCGAAGTAGTTGGCGTTGCCGGTCGCATCGGTGATGATGTCGTTGCCCCAGGCGTCAAAGACGCGTCCATGCGGATTGGCAAAGCCATATGGCACGTATCGCTCAAACTTACTGGTCAGCGGCTCACACCGGTAGATCGCCCCGTTCACGTTGCGCACGGGTCCGGACGGCGTTTCCACCGAAGTGCGATGAAACACGCCGTCACTGAGGTAAATCGCGCCACCGGGTTCGTAGCAAATGGAGTTGGTCTCGTGGTGTGAGTCCGCTGCGTCCAAGCCGTGCAAGAGCCTCTCGGGCGGCGCGTCCGTCGAGTCCACTTTTCCATCGTTGTTGGTGTCGCGTACAAACCACAAGTCTGGCGACTGCATCACAATCACGCCATCCTTGTAGAACTGAAAACCCGTCGGGCAATTGAGCCCGTCCAAATACGTGGTGCATTTTGAGGCCTTGCCGGTTTTCGGATCCAAATCAAAAATCAAAAGCTTGTCGAAATCCGAAGTGGTTGGAGTTGTCTCCGGATAATTCGGCCAAGCAGAAACCCAGAGCCTTCCCTGCGTATCAAAGTTCATCTGCACCGGATTCACCAATTCGGGGAACCTTGTTTCATCGGCCACCAACTCGATCTTACAGCCGGGAGGCAAACTCAAATGCTGAATGGCCTCCTCACCGCTCAAATACGGAACGGGCTGCGGACGATTTGCCGGTGTCTGCGAAACCGGAGGCAAATTATCGTCTTTTGCCCGAAGATCACGCCCCTTGGCCACTTCCCAGATCACGAGGTCGCGGTTTTCGGTTTTGACGTCGCGCTGCGCCAGCTCCTCACCGAGAATGGTCGCGTTGTCGACGCCCTCGTATTTGATCCGCGAACGTTGTCCATAGATGTTGAACTGGTCGACGGTGCGGTACCTGTGATGCCACTCGCGGTTTTTTTCAAGCA
>CAMDSZ010000326.1 GCA_945906945.1 Akkermansia muciniphila | reverse complement strand
CTGGTCCGCTGGCGAGTCCCAAAGGTGGCCTGGTCTGTGGCTGCGGGCGTTATTTTCTGTGCGGCTCTGCTTTGGCAAATTGGTGCTCGCGATGAAAAAGTCGCTGAGCTGGTGGATGCGCAGCGTGCGCGATGGGAGAACAGCACGCTTGCGACGGAGCCAGGTGGCAGTCTGGGCGCGGGCCGTCTGCGGCTGGCGGAGGGGCTTGCGCGGATCCGCTTTGCCCGTGGCGCGGAGTTGACGCTGGAGGGGCCGGCGGAGCTCGAGTTGGTTGGGGAGCAGGTTTGTCGGCTGCATCGCGGTTCTCTGGTAGCGCATGTGCCGGAGGCCGCGAGGGGCTTTTCCGTGCTGACGCCACGCGCCACGCTGATTGATCATGGCACGGACTTTGGCGTCAGCATGGATGTCGACGGTCATGCGCGGGTACATGTGATGCAGGGCGAGGTCGAGCTGCGTCATGTCAGCGGCTCAAAATCGATGAGGCTGAGCACCCGGCAGATGACCGATATTACGCTGCATGATTTGCTACCGCCGCGTGCGCTCGAAACGGAACCCCGACTGCGCGATGTACGTTCGGTGGCCGATGGGTTCGCGGCGGAGCTTACCACGCTGGCGGGCCGCGGTGCTGCGGCGTATGTGTCGGAGCCGCGCACGGGCGAGAATCAATCCGGCACGCTGCTTCTTTTAAAAAACTGTGCGGAGCCAGGATACGGGCGTAAAGTATTACTGCGTTTTGATCTGCATGAGCTTTTGCAGCCGGAGACAATTCGCGAGGCGAGGCTCGTTTTGAACTTTAGCCCGACAGACCTTGGCTACGCCTCGCACGGAGGCGAGGCGCTTATCGCCGTGTATGCGCTCACGGACGACACAGCGGACGAGTGGGATGCCGCGCGGGTGACCTGGGACCGGCAGCCGGCCTTCGATTCTGACTCGGGCCGCGTGGATGAGAGCAAGGCAGTGCGTGTAGGCGAATTCACTGTGCCGCGCGGCGTTCAAAGCGGCTCTTTTGTTGTCGATGGCGCGCGATTGGTCGCAAGCCTGAAAGCTGACGCCAATGGGCTGTTAACGCTCATTCTGGTTCGGGAAAATCGCATCGAAGTTGGCGGCGGGCTCGTGCTTGGCATTGCGGGCAACCGTCATCCGCTGCTGGCGCCGCCCACGCTGCGCGTCCGATAGGAGACTAAATTCAGATCTCACTCTCATGAAAAAGACCAACATATCCCTTCTGCTAGCGGCCATTTTCACGGCTGTATCGAACGCAAAACAACTACCAAGGCCGAATACCCCGAATCCGGGCCTGCGCTACTATTACCCAGTGCCCAAGACGGACGCGCCGAGGACGTACGACTTTGATATCGTTATCTATGGCGCCAGTCCGGCGGCCGTTTCTGCTGCCTGCCAGGCTAAGAAAATGGGGAAAACCGTGGGCGTTTTCGTTTTCAGGCGGCACATCGGAGGCATGTCCTCCTCGGGCCTGAGTGATGTGGATTACGGCAAGAAGACAGCCATTGGAGGTATGGCGAAAACGGTCTTCTTAGACTTTTTTAAAAAACAAGTACAGAGCCCGGCCGAGGTGGAAACGCTCTTTCTGCAAATGCTCACGGATCTAGAAATACCGGTTTTCTTCGAGCATCGTCTGCATCAAGTCGAAAGAACAGGGGCCCAGATTACTACGGTCTTTTTTGAGAACGGGGACTCCGCCCGGGGCAAGATTTTCATGGACACTACCTATGAGGGCGATCTGATGGCCAAAGCCGGCGTTGAGCATGTTGCAGGCCGTGAAAACAATGCTGACTTTGGCGAGAAGCTCAATGGTATCCAGATCGGCGCTGCATCCGCACCGCACAATTTCCAATGGAAGGTGGATCCTTATGTCGAACCCGGTAATCGCGCGAGTGGCGTGATCGAAGGCGTGGATGCAACGTCCTACACTTTGGACGATCACGGCAAGGCGGACAAACGCTACCAGCCTTTCTGTTTTCGAGTCTTTGCTACCAAGCGCGATCCGATTCCTTGGCCGAAACCGGCGGATTACAAGTTGGAGCGCTACGAGCTACTTAAACGCTATGTGAACGCGGCGCCGAATTCCGAGTGGTGGAACCTCGTCTATTCACGCGGACCACTGAAGCTGAACGAGGGTGATTGCAATAGCGCTGGCCCCGTTTCCCTTGATTTCGTCGGCGGCAGCATCGGTTGGACTGAGGCTGGCTACGAAGAGCGCGAGCAGATTTTCCAAAACCATGTGAACTACCAGAAAGGTTACCTCTACTTTCTCGCGAACGACTCCAGCATCCCTGCGGAACTTCGCAGTCGCGTGAGCCAGTTTGGCTTGCCGAAGACGGAGTTTCCAGAAACCGGCGGCTGGCCGCACGAGCTCTATGTGCGCGAAGGCCGCCGGCTTCGCGGCGACCATGTGCTGACCGAGCACGATTGCTTGGACAAGGTCCTCATCGATGATTCCGTCGGGCTTGGAAGCTTCATCATGGACTCGCATGTCGTGCGCCGCATCATCTACAAAACGGCCAGGGATTCGCGCATCACACACCTGCGCACCTCGGCGCCCGAGGAAACGACCGAGTCACAACGCAGCTGGAGTGGAGAGATGGTTGGGGTTGAGGGGCAGTTTGACTACGCCGTCCCGAAACCTTACCGGATCAGCTACCGTTGTATCCGTCCGAAGAAGAGTGATTGTGTCAATCTCCTGGTGCCCACCGTCATCTCGTCGACGCATCCCGCCTTTGGTTCGTCCCGGATGGAGCCCGTCTTCATGATTCTGGGGCAAAGCGCCGGAGCCGCCGCCTCGCTTGCGATTGACGACTCAATCGCAGTGCAGGATGTGGATTACCCAAAGCTGCGCGCGGTGCTGCTGCAGGAAGGTCAGTTGCTGGACTGATGCGGCTTTGGTGCGTCTAGATGAGTGAATTCGCAAGCTTTCAGTATCGCTCCTAAGTCTAAATTGAAGCGGTTTGGCTGCGGATGCGCAGGATTTTGATGTTGAGGGGTAATGGTCAAAGAGAGGTAAGACACGCAGAGATTTCGTTGGGTGATCTCGTCACTCTTTACGAGAACATGGCCTCTGTGCCTAATGGAGGCTCGCGAGTACCTGTTCGCCGGATATGCGCCGAAAGCCGGGCCGTCAGCAGGTGTTGCCAGCGTTAATTTGCCAGCACCAACCTCCTATGGACCAATCCTCGTTTCGCTCATCTTTGAGCCGCCGTCACTTTCTCGCCACGCTCGCTGCCGCTTCGGTGAGAACTGGAATAAGCGCCGAGGATACAGCGAAATTCCCTCCGGCGCGTCAAATTACTAAAGGCCTCGGGTTTCACTGGTTTGCTTACTACGATAAGCTGCAGTTCTCGCCGGATAATCGTTTTGTGTTAAGCCACAAGGTGGACTTTGAACACCGGTCTCCTACGGCAGACGACGTGATCGAAGTCGGGATGATTGATTTGCATGACCAAGACAAATGGATCCCGCTGGGCACCTCCCGCGCATGGTGCTGGCAACAAGGCTGCATGCTGCAATGGGTTCCCGGAAGCAACTTCGAGGTCATTTGGAACGACCGGGAGCAGGACCGTTTCGTGAGCCATATTCTCAATGTCAAAACGGGAGAGAAACGCACCATTCCCAGCCCGGTTTATGCGCTGAGTCCGGACGGCAAAGAAGCGGTTTCCTGCGATTTCGCGCGAGTCGCCGACTGCCGCCCGGGGTACGGCTACGCTGGCATCCGTGACCGCTTCTTTGATTACATGGCGCCTGCAGGCAGCGGGATCACCCATGTCAATCTGTCTACAGGCCGGGAAAAGCTCATAATCACTCATGAGCAGCTTGCGAAATTGGGCGAGATTCCCCAGAACCTCCCGGACTCCAAGCATCACACCTATCACTTGCTCTGCAGCCCGGATGGCAAGCGCTTCATCTTCCTGCACCGCTGGACGCAACCCGGCGGAGGCCAACTCTCGCGTATGTTCACGGCGGCCCTGGACGGAAGCGACCTGCGCATCGTCATCCCCAACGGATTCGTGTCCCATTTCATCTGGCGGGATTCAACCCATATTCTGTCCCAGTCCAAGGGCTGGCTGGGAAACCCAGGCTGGGGCGACTTTTTATTTGAAGATAAAGATGCGGGAATCCTCGAAGAGGTGGGCAGAGGTGTCCTCGATGCCGGCGGGCATTTCACTTACCTGCGTAACAATGCGTGGATCCTCAACGACACCTATCCCAAGGGCGATCAGCGCCTCCAGACGCCGCATTTGTACGAGGTGAAAACAAACCGACGTATCGATCTCGGCCATTTCACGCTGCATCCCGCATACAAGGGAGAATGGCGAGTAGACACTCACCCGCGCTTGAGCCGCGACGAACGAATGGTGTGCATTGACTCGCCCCACGCAGGCCAAGGCAGGCAACTGCACCTCATTGACATTTCAAATGTGGGCTAGCCGGTGGGGCTTGATCGCGCGCTGACTCACCGTTTTGCGGTGAAGCGGGATCCGAACATCTGCATCGCACCTTGCTTTCGCTAGTGTGGTGAATGATTAATTCGTGCAATAAGTTATAAGATGTGCGAGTGTGGAAAATGCGCACTGGACGTCCACTAAATGCATTTGCTTTGCAACCTGAAGAAAAAACCAAACTTGAATTGATGGTGAGGCGGCCCAAGACGGATCAACGTACGGCACTGCGCGCCGGTATCGTTTTGGATTGCGCCGAGGGACTGAGCAACAAGGCGGTTGCGGCCAAACGCAAAGTGACCGT
>CAMDSZ010000325.1 GCA_945906945.1 Akkermansia muciniphila | reverse complement strand
AGGGATCACGCCTGGCGCTACCGCGACTATGTCATCGAGTCGTTTAATCAGGACAAGCCCTGGCCGCGTTTCATTCGCGAACAACTCGCTGCAGATCGCTTTTTCCCAGAGGATACACAGCTTACTCCCGCTCTTGGTTTCCTTGGGGCCGGGCTATTCGATCACAGCGCGTATCAGACCGCGCGGACCAATTTCGATTACCTGGACCGAGATGACCTTGTGATGCAGACGATGGGTGCCTTTGTGAGTACCACGGCTCAATGTGCCCGCTGTCATGCCCACAAATTTGACCCCATTACACAGGCTGATTATTACGCCCTTCAAAGTGTGTTTGCCGGTGTGATCGAAGGGAACATTTCCTTTGATCCAGATCCTGAAGTGGCTAAGCAGCGCAACACTTGGCTTGCACTACTGGCATCGGCCGAAGCAGGCGACAAGACGACGCTTCTGCGACCGGAGAATGAGAAACTCGTCGGCGAGTGGGAACAAAATCGTGGGCCCGAGGTGAAGTGGACAACCTTCGGGTACGAAAGCTTCCTGAGCATCGAAGGATCCCAACTGACCCGAGCGAAAGATGACCTAGTGGCGTCTGTGACACGGCCCGACAAGGACACTTATATAATCACTGGCACCGTTGCTTTAGCAAAAATCACGGCAATCCGCATCGAGGTCCTTGCGGATAAAACACAACCAAAAGACGGCCCGGGGCGCCAGGATAATGGCAATCTGACCCTCAGTGAATTTGAGGCTCAGGTCTTTGATTCAGGCGCAACGCAATCTGTGAAGTTGAAGTTCTCTCGCGCCACGGCTGACTTTAATCAGTCGAACTACACCGCCCAACAAGCCATTGACGGTAATCCTGCAACGGGCTGGGGGATTTACCCAGCAGTGGGCCAGACCCACCACGCCGTATTTGAATTGGCGGAGCCGCTTGCGCTCAAGAACGGTTCCCGGCTGACGCTCTCGCTCAAACAGCTTGCTGGAAGGTCGCATCTTCTTGGGCGCTTCAGCATTTCCGTCACGGACGATTCTCCAGCGCGGGCAGCGGCCATGCCGGCTCTGGCAACTCAGGCGCTGGGTCTCCCTGTTGCGCAGCGATCTGAGGCACAGCGGTTGGCTTTTGCATCCCATGCACTTAGGATTTGTGCTTCCGAAGCGCTTTTCAACCTACCAGCTCAGGCGCAGGTATACGCAGCTGCGCGGAAGGCTGGCATGCTCATGGCGGTAGGGAAGGAAACTCCCACAACCGTTGCCAAAGCACTAAAAGTCCAGATCCTGAAGCGTGGTGATTTTGATAAACCTGTCTCCGAAGCGGTCAGTGGCGCATTGAGCGTCCTCACCGAATTGCCGTCCCGGTTTGTCAAAGAACACGCAGGAGACGAATCCGAGAGACGCGCAGCTCTGGCGGATTGGCTCGCAGATGAGAAGAATCCGCTTACGTGGAGGAGTATTGCAAATCGTGTCTGGCACTACCACTTTGGACGGGGAATCTGCGATTCTCCAAATGACTTTGGACGGATGGGAGGACTCCCTTCCCACCCGGAATTACTCGACTGGCTGGCCTGTGAGTTAAGGGAACACAATGGTTCTCTCAAACATCTCCACAGACTCATTGTCACCAGTGCCGCATATCGCCAAGCCAGCGGACATCGAGAAGAGGCGTCTTTGGTAGACGCGGACAATCGTTTGCTATGGCGGATGAACCGGTTGCGTCTGGATGCGGACAGTTACCGTGACTTTGTGCTGAGTACCGCAGGGAAACTTGATCTTACAGTCGGCGGGCCCAGTGTGCGGCAATTTGTGACGGGACCTGCCGTGCAACTGACTCCGACCCTGGATTACCCTGCGTACAATTGGGCGACACTTGAGCAGCATCGCCGGAGTATTTACCGCTTTGTGTGGCGTGGCGTACCCGATCCATTCATGGACGCGCTGGACTTTCCAGACCTTGGAATGCCCGCTCCTGGCCGCGGGTTTTCAGCCTCCGCGCTGCAATCGCTGGCACTGTACAACAACGCTTTTGTTCTTCATTTCAGCAACGTTCTCGCCACACAAACCCCCACTCCGGCAGAAGCATTTCGTAGCATCCTTCTACGCGAACCGAGTGCCGACGAACTAAGCAATTCCGAAGCCTACGCCGACAAACATGGCGTCGCTGCACTATGTCGCGTGCTCTTCAATAGCAACGAGTTCCTGTTCGTAAACTGATCCCCAAAGAACAGACACCCCAAAAACTGCCCCCCCTATGAAACGTACGATCCTCATCCTTGCCGCACTGATGCTCTCGCCTTTGGAGTCGTTCATCGCTGCCGACTCTCCCATTTCTCACCGAGTCCTCTGCACCGACTACAAGGGTAACCGTGTGGTTATCCTCTCCGCCACGGGAGACATCGAATGGGAGTTTCCCGCAAACACACCCCAAGACTGCTGGTTGCTGCCAAATGGGAACGTGCTCTTTAGTCAAATCACGGGCGCGGCGGAAGTGACAATGGATAAGAAAGTGGTGTGGGAATACAAAGCACCTGCGAAAGCAAAGGTCCACTCTTGCCAGCCGTTGCCAGATGGCAATGTACTCGTTTCCGAGTGTTTCATGAGTCGGATCGTTGTGGTGGGACGCGATGGCTCGGTGGTTAAGGAGATGCCAATCAAGTCAGCCAGCTTGAATAATCACCAATTTCGGGGGGCGCGACGCACAATCGACGGGCATTACTGGGTTTGCTTGATGGATGAAAAAAAGGTCGCGGAACTCGATGTAAACGGCTCGTTGTTACGGGAAATCCCGTTTGATGGGCATCCACTCGAAGCGGTAAAGTTGCCAAACGGCCACCTCATTGTGACGCTCTGGGACAAGAGCCACGTTGTGGAGTTGGACGAAAATCTGAAAACAGTCTGGGAGATCACGGAAAAAGAGCTGCCCGGCAATCCGCTGCAGATCCCCGTGGGAATTCACCGGTTGCCAAATGGGAACACCATCATCGGCAATTATCTCGGTCACGGTTTCGAAGGAAAACAGCCGATGGTTTTCGAGGTTACACCGGAGAAGAAAGTCGTGTGGGAATTCGCTGATCACACACGGTTCAAGACCACCTGCCAGATGCAGATCCTGGATGTGCCTGCTGATGCCACCAAGGGAGAAGTCCTCCGCTAAACAAAGCTACATGGAATCCACTATGAACGTTCCTAATCTTTACGGTCGTCGGAATTTCCTCTCAAGCATGAGCGGTGGCTTTGCCGGGGTGGCTCTGTCGCAACTGCTGAGCCGGGAGGGGCTAAGCTCGGACATCCCAGGACCAAAACCAGAGTTTAACGGCGGGATTCATCATCCCGCGAAGGTTAAACGTGTCATCCAGCTGTTTATGAACGGCGGAGTGAGTCCGATGGATACCTGGGATTATAAACCTCTATTGGCCACCTTACACGGACAGAAACTCGGGGCAAAAACCAAGGTCGAAGGCGCAACAGGAATGCAGGGGGCCCTGATGAAAAGTCCATTTGAGTTTAAGCAGCATGGACAATGCGGTCACTGGGCAAGCTCTGTCTTTCCAGAGCAGGCCAAATTGGTAGATGAGATCGCATTTTTGATGGCCGTAAAGGGGCGAACGAATGTCCATGGCCAGAGTGCTTACTTAATGAACAACGGATTTCTGCTCCCAGGCTTTCCTTGTATGGGTGCATGGATCTCCTACGCCCTCGGAAATCTGACGGACAACCTTCCCACATTCATAGTCCTGCCCGATGCCCGCGGCCTTCCTTATAACGGCCGGGGTTGCTTTACCTCCGGATTTCTTCCGGCCGTCCATCAGGGGACTGTGATCAAAGCCGGAGCTCCTCAACCCATCCCGGACCTCTTCGCCAGCGACAAATTTCCGCTGTCCACACCGAATGCGGATGCCGACGGGCTCGCATTGTTGAACCAGATCAACCGGGGCCACGCCGCACAACATCCCGGTGATTCGCGGTTAGATGCGCGGATTAAGGGGTACGAACTTGCCGCACATTTGCAGCTCAGTGCGCCCGAGGCGTTCGATGTGATGCGGGAGCCGGAATCGGTACGAACTGCCTACTGCGTCGACGACAAGGATAAGACCACCGCAGATTTCGGAAAACGCTGTCTGACGGCGACCCGTCTCATTGAGCGTGGAGTCAGGTTTGTTCAGGTCTGGAGTGGTCCTGAAGGCGCGGTGAACAACTGGGATAACCACGGGAACATCTCGACACAGCTTCCCCCGATGGCTGCCAGCGTCGACAAACCTATTGCTGCCTTGCTCCGAGATCTCCGCGCACGAGGACTGGACCAAGACACGCTGGTTGTGTGGACAAGCGAGTTTGGGCGGACCCCCTTTTCCCAAGGATCGCTGGGGCGCGATCATAATTGCGGCACGTTTGTGAGTTGGATGTGGGGGGCCGGCATCAAGGCTGGGGTGTCTATTGGGCAAAGTGATGACTGGGGTTACCAGACGGCCCAGGACGCGACGACCGGATATGACATGCACGCTACGATCCTGCATCTGTTGGGGATCAATCATGAGAAACTCACCATGCGCGCCAACGGAGTGGACCGGCGACTAACCGATGTACATGGACAGGTGATCCAGTCGATTCTGACCTAATTTATTTATTACCTTCCCATTACCTATCTTCTCACCCGCCTACACGTGCGCATAAAAGACAATTCAGTTAACTGCCCCCTGCCCTCTTCCCCCCATGAAGATCCATATCCTTCTCACCGCCTTGCCGCTCGCACCGCTGACCGCGCTGCGAAGTGCGG
>CAMDSZ010000324.1 GCA_945906945.1 Akkermansia muciniphila | reverse complement strand
ACTGCAGTTTGAACTGCGGTCTGCGGCCAAGGGGCTCCGATTCTTACCCACCTCTCCAAAACCGCCACCTCTTCGGCGGGGATCCCGCCCTTGGGAGGCATTTGAAAGTCCGCGTTCTGATAACGCACAGCCTCAATAATCGGAGACTTATCGGGTTCGCCCGCAACAAGCGCCGGCCCCGTATCACCACCCGCCTTTAGAAAGGCGATTCCGTCTACGCGAAGACCGCCTTTTTGCTTTTTCTCGCCGTGACACTCGTAACAGCGCTTAACGAGAATGGGCCGCACTTCGTTTTCAAAAAACTTCGCGCCATCTGCGGCATCGTCCGCGCGCAACCAAGAAGAGACCACCACACAAACTGTGAACAAAAGCCGCTTCATATTCGGAGTAGATACCATCGCCTCAGCGAATCCTCAAAGCAGGCGGAGTTCCCCCCGGATACTCCTTCGAGGCAAATCCGTGCACCAGCCCCGAGGGATCGCTCTCACCCGTCTCCCGGACGATTATGAAGCTCGCAAGCCCGTCCTTTCGGCTCCGAAGAAACCCGGAAATCGCGTCTCCCCCAACAATCAGAGGCCCGCTGCCCGCCCCGCGCGCGATTAAAAACTCCGCCAGCCGTGTTGTAGCCTCGGGCTCGACTCCTGAGTCGGTACAGCCAGGCAGTGATTCCCACAAAAGCGTATTCTCCTCCCAAAGGTTCAGTGCGTTCTGCGTGATTCCATACACCGCAAATCTTGAATCGGGCACAAGCGACGGAAACCCAAAGCCGGTCGGTTTCGGATCTAAAACCAACTGGGCATCAGCCACGTTCGGTGCGTCAATTTGTGATAGGTCAAAGGTGAGCACAATCCGCCGTTCATTGCCTCGGGACGCACGCAATTCCGTGTGCTTGACCATCAGCAACGGACTCATTCCCATCGAGCCCCCATCGTTGCCGCGACGCACGTAACCGTCCTTACCGCGTCCGAAAGACGTCGGAACAGAAGTCCACCCCTCGGCATCAAGCACCTGTCGCCCACGAACTGGCTCCTGCTCGGCCGACGAGTATCCGGAATCCACAAGAAGAGTCTGTCCCTTGGTTAAGCGTTTCCCCCCCTGGACGGTTGCCCCTTCAATCTCAACTTCACCTTCAAAGACGCGAACGTGCGAACGGCCTCCAAATCCGGTAGTGACGCCGAATTTAGTACCCCAATCAATCACCTTAATGTCAGGCGTATCAACCGTAAATCCGTGGGCAGGCTCTGGAACGTCGGCAGTGACAGATCCCTCCATGAGCCGGCAATGCATCGAATCAAGAATTTGAAGCGTCGCAGGCGCCTCCATGCAGACCTTTGCGCCGCATTTGAATTCAAGAGTGGCAATACCCTCGAGTAGGGTCAGTGTGCCTGCAGTCATCCGCGAATTCACGAGCGTGGGAAGCTCCGAGCCAGCCCATTTGCAATTATCTGCCTCGATAAGTCTTGCGACCTTCGGAGTTAGAAGGCTCAAACCGCCTCCTCCAACAAAGATCGCCCCAATCAACAAGCTCGCCGCAAGTGCGCCAGCAAGCAACGGCTTCCACCTCGCAGCATGATCCACAATATCAATCACAGGATGACTCGCAAAAATTCGCTCCAAATCCCCTCCTTGCTGACGCAGTGTTGCGTGCAGCCACACACGCTCCACATAAGCAGATCGAAGCTCCGCGTCCGCAACCACATCAGACTCGAATTGCGCTTGCTCCTGTGGCGAGAGCAACCCCTCAATCGCGCGCTGAATGCGCTCGTTTGTCTCCTTCCGGTCTCTCATGAGGGTATCGATAGACGTTGTCTTTTTACACACTCCTGAAGCGCCTCGCGAATTCTACTCAACCCACGATACACCGCATCAATGGTGCGCTGCGTCCTCGACGCGATCTCTTCCACCCCGCAATCTTCGTAGTAGCGCCAAAGAATAATTTTTCGATGGGCGTCGGGAAGCTTCCGCAGGCAATCCAGGAGCGTTTCCGATTGAAGCTCCAAAGCATCGGAACGCTGCTCTATCTCCTGTGCCACGGCCTCAACAAACGCATCATCCAACGAAAGCGCTGACCGCTTCTTGTAGGCGCGGCGGTAATTCAAAACATGATTCGTGGCGATGCGATGCGCCCATGCACGGGCATTTGAGCCGGGCTGAAACGAGGAGAAATGCTTCCACATCGTGATGCGCACTTCCTGGATGATATCCTGCGCGTCCGAGGAGCTTGCAACCAGACTGTGAACATAAACGCTCAACCACCGCTCGATCGTCGAAAGCAACCTCAGGTACGCCTCCGCCGGCTCAACCGGCAAACTTGGGTCTGGCGCGCTTTGGTTTTCAGATTCCATAACTACGAAACAGAGGTCGGGGCGCGAGTCTTTTGGACATTCTTTTCGAATTCACATTTACGCGTCCAAAAATTTGAACCCGCTCAAGATCTGCAGACCAAGGACTGCAGACCGAGGGCGCGGAACGCAAAGCGACCACCTGCGCCCAAAATCACCCCGCACAGTGACAAAAGACAAAAATGACCCTTGGACTTGAACCTAATCCTTCCACGTGTTCGAAATCTTCGATCTCCATCGGTCGCGCTTTTTCACACAAACCATCAGGACTCGGGCGTTGATCTTGTCATCGGTCCACCAGGTGTTGTCCTTGCGCGGAAATACCATTTTGGAGACCTGCTCAAACCCGACGTCGTGCAACAGACTCACAAGTGAATCCTCCGTCAGCCAAACCGAGAGGTCGTTCACCAAGGAGGCGGTTGTGGACAGATCTTTGGTCAACTGCGGTGTGTTTGGATTAAACTCAACAAAGTGGCGTCCCTGGTAGGTCTTGCCCTTGTGCTTGAATTCTTTCATTTCGGTAAGCTCAGGCGTCCAGTCGCCGATCTTCGGAATCACCGGCAGCGAAACGTGCGTATCAAGGAGCATAAACCCATTGCAAAGCCCCGCCATATTCTCAAGAAAAGTAAATGGATCGTCGAGGTGATATAACAACCCGAGCACAAGCGCCGCGTCAAAACCGCCGTACTTTTTCTTGGTGACCTTCATCGCGTCATCTTGCACAAAGTCGAGATTTCGAATCTTCAGCGCAGACTTCACGAACTCGCATTTCTTAAGGTTCTTCGCCTTTCCCTCAACTCCGAGCACAGATGCTCCCTGCAACGCGCACTCGGCGGAGAAGTACCCTTCGAGACAACCAATATCAACGATCCGCTTTTTCTTAAAATTGCCCTGCAACTGATGGCTCACGATCTTCATGATCTCTTTATGCGAGGGGTAATAGTCCTCCACGTACGCGGTGTAGACCTTGTGAGGCAGCCGGATATTGTGGTTCCAGGGGCTCAACGCATCCCGCACTTCAACCAACTTTTTGCGGGTCCATGTCACATTGCGGAAGGAGAGCTTTGTGATGTTGTCCAGGTAGGCCTGCTCGTCCTGCTGCTGTTTGGTGAGGTTCTTTTTCATCGTTTGGGGTGGAATCATTGATACTTAGGGAGAACCGACCGGACGCCGTCGTCCGCGGTACCCGGGCCGCTGCAACGCATCCCGGACCCGTAACTATAACTAGCTGAAGACCCTTTATACCTCAATCTGCCATTTTGCGACTGCAAAATGCTGAATTCGCACACCCAACCCCTAGCCGCAGCCAAGCCAATTATGAGCACCGCCGCACCCACTCTAAAAAAAGCATCCCGGCTCGCTTGGATGGACATCGCCAAAGGCCTCGGGATTTTGGGCGTGGTTTATTACCACCTCTTTGCGACCTACATCGACAAGGACTACGCGAAAATGCCCTGGGTGAAATCAGGGCATTTCCTCGCTGACCTCGTCGGCCCCGCAGGCATCGGTTCCGCTACAGACCTGCTAAGGGTCCTTGGCAAACTGCTGTGGGCAAGCGCCCCCGACATAGGCTCGGACTCCGTCGGTGTCTTCATTCTGCTGGGGGGATGGGCGCTGGCAGCGGCAACCTTCAAAAAAGCGCAGTCATCGCCGATCCAGTGGATGAACTGGTACCGGCAGCGTTTTGAGCGTTTATACCCGGTTTATTGGTGCGCACACTTGGTGTTGCTCCTGACGCCCTTCACCTGGATTGAGCCGGTTGACTCGCGATTTCTTTTGAGCCTCACCGGCCTGAGGTTTTTGGACATCGACCGCACCTTTTTCTACGCCAACTCAGCGTGGTGGTATTTTTCGATGCTCATCCAGTTTTACGCCGTTTTCCCACTCTTGTTCTGCGCCCACAGACGGCTCGGGCAATGGGGGTTCACCGCGCTCGCGATTGGATCCGGTTTTTTACTCCGCTACTTGCTGATCGTTAAATGGCAGGTAAACGGCAATTGGATTTTGGGCGGTAATTGTCTTTCCCGCCTTCCGGAGTTCGCACTCGGCATGACGCTTGGGATTGCTCACCTCAACCACGCCGATCGCCTCGAGAAATGGTTACTAGGCTGGCGCGCTCTGCTTCTCGGGCTCGCCATGTACTACTCTGTATGGAGGCTGAACTCCAGTCTCACAGCCTACGTGTTCGCGGACTTCTATACCTCGATCGCTTGCATGCTTCTGCTTTTGGGAGTGAGCGGACTCGCAGCGCGGACACCACGTTTGGGCGAGTGGCTGATAAAGACCGGTCAACTTTCGTTCGGGATCTACCTCACGCATCAACCCCTCGCCATCTGGATTGGCATCAAGACACGGACTCTCCCTCCATGGGGATTCCTGTTGGTGATGCCGCTCATTCTCATCGGACTCAGTGTTTTTGGCGCTGGC
>CAMDSZ010000323.1 GCA_945906945.1 Akkermansia muciniphila | reverse complement strand
GGCGGTCACGTTTTTGCGCTGCGCGGAGACGCTCTCGCGGGCAACGATTTTTCCGCCGATCGCTGCCTGGATCGGCACGGTGAAAAGCTGCGAGGGGATTACTTCCTTGAGCTTCGCCGCTAGGGTGCGGCCGCGGACCTCGGCCTTGTCGCGGTGCACGATGCTTGAGAACGCGTCGACAGGCTCGTTGTTCACCAGAATATCGAGTTTCACCAACTTCGCCGCGCGTGGCTCGGCGTGCTCGTAGTCCATCGACCCATAACCGCGGGTGATCGATTTGATCTTGTCCACGAAGTCCACGAGGATTTCGTTGAGAGGAATCAGGATGGTGAGCATCACGCGGCGCGTGTCCAGCGACTCGGTGTGTTTGAGTTCCCCGCGTTTTTCGAGGATGAGCTGCATCAGTGCAGAGATGCTCTCGTTGGGAATCATTAGAAAGCAGGTCACCATCGGTTCGCGGATCTCAGCGATGACGCTTGGATCCGGGAGGTGCTCAGGATTGTCGACCAGCAGCATTTCCCCGTTGGTTTTGAACACCTGATAAATCACCGACGGGTACGTCGCGATGATGTCCATGTTGAACTCACGGCGCAGGCGCTCCTGGATGATTTCCATGTGGAGCAACCCGAGGAAGCCGCAGCGGAATCCGAACCCTAATGCGACGGAACTTTCCGCCTGATAAACAAACGCCGCATCGTTGAGCTGCAGCTTTCCCATGGCCATTTTCAGATGCTCGAAATCCGCCGTGTTGATTGGATAAATTCCGCTGAAAACCATCGGCTGCACCTCCTGGAATCCCGGCAAAGGCGCCTCGGCTGGAAATTTGGCATTCGTGAGTGTGTCGCCTACTTTCACCTCGGTGCTCGTTTTAATGTTGGCGATCACGTACCCAACGTCGCCCGCCTCGAGTGCCGGTTTGGCGACGAACTTGGGCTGGGTCGGGCGGAAGATGCCCACTTCCTTGACCTCGTAGGGGCGGTTGGTGGCCATCAGCTTGATGGTGTCTCCCGCCTTCACGATTCCATCGACCACGCGCACGTGGACGACCACACCTCGGTAAGTGTCGAAGGCCGAATCGAAAACCAATGCCCTCATCTTGGAGTTGTTCGTCCCTGAGGGAGCCGGGATTCGGGTCACCACGGCCTCAAGGATGTCTTCGATGCCGATTCCAGCCTTGGCGCTGGCGAGAACGGCCTCTTCGGCCGGGATGGCGATGATCTCCTCCAGCTGCCGGCGTACGGTCGGCAGGTCAGAGTTTGGAAGGTCGATCTTGTTGATGACCGGGACGATCGTAAGCCCCTGCTTAAGGGCAAGATTGACGTTTGCAACAGTCTGCGCCTCAACTCCTTGGGCCGCATCGACTACCAGGATCGCGCCCTCGCAGGCGGCCAGCGACCGAGACACCTCGTACGCGAAGTCCACGTGGCCCGGGGTGTCCATCAGGTTCAGTTTGTATTCCTCGCCGTCCTTGGCCTTGTAGGTCATCGCGACCGGATGCGACTTGATGGTGATGCCGCGCTCCCTCTCCAAGTCCATCGCGTCCAGAAGCTGCTCCTGAGATTCGCGCTTTTGGATGGTGCCTGTGAACTCGAGAAGTCGGTCGGAAAGGGTGGTTTTCCCGTGATCGATATGCGCGATGATGCAGAAGTTTCGTGTGCGGGAGTGGGACATAGAGAAAAAGTGGGAGCGCAGCTCAAAAGAAAAGCCCGCTGACACTACAATATGGGACTAGTCTGTGCGGGGGTCAATCGATGAGGTGATCCCTGACGGTAGAACTTGCCCAGCAGTGGACGCCTGCCGGTTTTCGAGCTAAGATTGCTCCGATGAACAATGCCGCGCTGACTTCCCCTAAGGAGATAGAGGAGCTGATTGATAGGGTGCTCGGCGGCGCGCGGATTTCACCGGTGGAAGCCCGTGAGCTTTATAATTTGCCGCTTAATGAATTAGGGGCGCTCGCGGATCACCGGCGGAATTTGGCTAAGCGGGCAGCTTACGGCGGGCGCGGCGAACGCGTGGTCACGTACATTGTGGACCGGAATGTGAACTATACCAACGTTTGTAACGTGTATTGCAAGTTCTGCGCTTTTTACCGCACGGAGAAAGATGCCGATCATTATGTGCTTAGCTTGGAACAGTTGGGGGAAAAACTTGCCGAGTTGAGCGCCATCGGCGGGGTTCAGGTGCTGCTGCAGGGAGGGCACCACCCCAAGCTGGGCATGGATCATTATATTGAAATGCTCTCCTTTATCCGGGAGCGGTTCCCGAAGATCAATATCCACGGTTTTTCTCCCCCGGAGTTTCATCATTTTTCGAAGGTGTTCGGAATGCCGGTAGTCGAAGTTCTCAGAGAGTTCAAGCAGGCGGGGTTGGGGTCGGTGCCCGGCGGGGGAGGGGAGATCTTGGTGGACCGCGTCAGGAACCGGATCGCACCTCTGAAGGCGAACAGCGACGAGTGGCTCGGGGTGATGGAGGCGGCGCACGGGCTGGGGCTGCGTTCCAGCGCAACGATGATGTTTGGGCATGTGGAGACCCTCGATGACCGCCTGGAGCATTTGCAAAGATTGCGTGACCTTCAGGATCGGACGGGCGGTTTCACGGCGTTCATTTGCTGGACCTTTCAGCCCGAAAATACAGTCCTCAAGGCTGAGGCCGTTGGGTCGGCGGAGTATCTTCGGATGCAGGCGTTATCCCGCATTTTTTTGGATAATATTGAGAACCTGCAGAGCAGCTGGGTGACCCAGGGGCCGAAGATTGGACAGCTGGCTTTGCGATTCGGGGCCAATGACTTCGGGTCTGTCATGATGGAGGAAAACGTGGTCTCCAAAGCAGGCACCAGTTACCGCCTGCAGGTGGAGGAAATCGAACGCCTCATCCGTGAAGCGGGTTACGAGGCTAGACAGCGCACCACTCATTACGAGTTTGTGGATAGGGTAGCCTGACGGCATCTCAGTAAAGTCCTTACAGCCGTTTGAGGGCGGATCCGGCGACGGTGTGGCGGGTTACTAGGGGTGTATGGCGGCAAATGGCAACTTGACTGCCTTGGGAGCAATCCCTTCCATGGGGGGCTGACGCCGCCCGAGGGCGGTTCTCCACCCTTGATTATGAAAACTCGTTCCACCGCCCTGTTGCTCTGTGCTGCTGTTTTTTCCTCGGGGCTTTTGAATCCGCCTACGTTAAACGCTCAGGGTTCGCCTAAGGCGGAAGCCCAGGGAAAGAACCCTACCGTGGTCGCGATTGAGGTCCAGTACGCAGGGCCCGTGTCTGTTTCCAAGGATCGTCTGATGGCCCATATGCGGACACGGGTGGGACAACCTTTCTCCGAACAGGTGGTGGAGGAGGATATCCGTAATCTGTACGCGACGGGCAACATCGTAAACGTGCGGATTTATGCGGATGTTGTGGACAAGGGTGTGAAGGTGATTGTTGTGCTGCAGGCCAAGGCTGTGGTTAGCTCACTGGAGGTAGTTGGCTCGAAAGAGTTTAAAGCTAGTCGTTTGTTGGACAAGGTTCAGACCAAGGTGGGGGATGTCGCGAGCGAGGCTTCGCTGGAGGCCGACCGCCAGAAGATTCTCGAGTACTACCGCGGCAAGGGCTTCACCGACGTCGGTGTCACTTACAAAATGGTCACCAATGACCAACTCGGCACTTCCCGTGTGACTTTCGAGGTAAACGAAGGTCAGAAGTCAGCCGTCAAGGTCGTGCGCTTTGAGGGCAATACGCAGATCAAGTCCTCTGAACTGCAGAAAGTAATTAAGACCAAGAAGTACATTCCTGTCTGGAGTGCCGTGATGAAGACAGGCCGGGTGGCGGACGACCAACTCGGGGACGACGTCGTGGCGATCCGCGAGTACTACCAGGGTAAGGGCTTTTCCGATGTGAAGATCGCAAAGCCAAAGGTGACTTCAAACGGAAGCAAGGTCGAGGTGGTGTTTCAAATCACCGAAGGAGCACCTTACAAGGTCGGGAAAATCACGTTCCGCGGTGCGCAGCTTTTCGGCGAAGGTGAACTGACCAAGGTGACCAAACTGCGTTCAGGCGCGATATACTCCCCGGCTGCGGTTCAGGCAGACATCAAGGCGCTGCAGGATCTCTACGGGGCCCGAGGGTATGTGGATTTTCAAGCAGGAGCGCGAACATCCGTGGGCGGGGATCATGTCACGGATTTAAACTTCCTGGTGGAGGAGGGAGCTCAGTCTTATGTTGGGCGCGTCAATATCACTGGAAACGTTCGCACCAAGGACAAGGTTGTCCGCCGCGAATTGGCTCTGGCCCCGGGGGATTTGTTTAACACGGTTCGCATGGATGCGAGTAAGCAGATTTTGAACAACCTAAACTACTTCAGTAAGGTTGACTTGTATCCCTCGGAGACGGGGATTGCTTCCGAAAGGGACCTGAACGTGGTGCTGGAGGAGAAGCGCACCGGTCAGCTCAACTTCGGGGCGGGATTTTCATCCATCGACAGCATCTTGGGGTTTGTGGAGTTGTCTCAGTCTAATTTCGACATTACGAACTGGCCGAATTTTACGGGGGGCGGCCAGAAGTTCCGCAGCCGGATTCAGTACGGGGCGCTTCGTAAGGACGTGACGTTCTCGCTAACGGAGCCGTATTTCTTGGATAAAAAGCTTTCGCTCAGCGGCGACGCCTTTTACCGGAACGCTTCCTATCTCTCGAACTACTACTCCGAGTCGCGGGCGGGGGTTGATCTGGGGATGCGCAAGCCGCTTACCAATTTTTCGTTCATGCGTTTTGGATACCGCGTGGAGCGGGTTAGCCTTGGTAATGTGGATGC
>CAMDSZ010000322.1 GCA_945906945.1 Akkermansia muciniphila | reverse complement strand
ATCCATCCTGAGGTGAGCGTGTTTTGCGCAGCTGGGGCTGCGCGCTCCCCGGGGGGGCATTGCCCGGTTGAGGCTATCGCGACTTCCAGTGCACCGGCCAATCCGGGGAATCAGAACGGGCCGTTTTCAAATAATCGCTGATCTTCGCGGCAATGTCGGGATGGCTGCCCGCGACATTCGTTTTTTCCGCAGGATCATTTTGCTGATCGAATAGCGCGATCGGACCGTCTTCGGCTCCTGAACGCAGTCCTTTCCATCGACCGTCGTAAAGAGCCGCTTGGGTGAAACCCTTTTCATGAAACTCCCAGTAGAGGAAGTCGTGTTTCCTCTGCGGATTCCCGAGCAGCTCGGGAACAAAGCTCATGGACTCGGCCGGCACCTGTATCTCTGCGCCGGCGAGCTGGGCCGCTGTCGCGAACCAATCTGCGAATGAACCCACATGCGCCGAGGTCTTGCCCTCGGGCACCGTGCCTTTCCATCGAACCAAAAACGGGACTCGAATACCGCCGTCTGTGAGGCTCCTCTTGATACCGGTAAATGGCCCGGAAGGCTGGAACCGAGTCAGGTCGTGGTTGCTTTCGTTGTGCGGCCCGTTGTCGCTAGTGAAAATCACAACGGTGTTTTTCGAAAGACCAAGCGCATCAAGCTGCTTTAGAAAGCGGCCCACGTGTGCATCCAACCGGGTGATCATCGCCGCCTGACCCTTATCAGGATTCGGCCAAGGCTCGGACGCATAAACGCCGTAATCGGGCACCTCCGCGCCGTCCTTCAAAGCCTTGGTGCGCTCGTTATTCGCGTGCGGCGAGACCATGCTCCAATAGAGGAAGAACGGTTTGTCCTGATTCGCGGCTACAAACTTGATCGCTTCGTCCGCGAAGAGGTCATCGGCGAATTGCACCGCTTTAGTCGCATAACCGGCGCCCGAATCACCATCGGGCGTGATCACGTTGCTAGTGCTTTCGCGGGTTTCGTTGCGCCAGAGGAAATCCGGGAAATGGTTGTGCGCGTGATGTTGATTCAAGTACCCGTAAAATTCGTCGAACCCCTGCTTTCGCGGCAGCCCCGACGACGCCACGCCCTCCTCGCCAAGGCCCCACTTGCCAATCAAAGCCGTCCGATAACCAGCGTCATGCAAAACCCTGGCGACCGTGACATCATTCTCGCGCAAGGCCTGTCGATTCCCGCCACCGTTCCCACGGACACGCGTGTGACCGTGGTGCATGCCCGTCATCAAAACGCTGCGAGAAGGCGCGCAAACCGTGGCTCCAGCGTAGAACTGGGTGAACCGCACCCCTTCGCGCGCCATTTGATCAAGGCTTGGCGTCTGGATGACTTTCTGTCCGTAGCACCCCAGCTCGGCGTACCCCAAGTCGTCAGCGAGAATGAAAACCAGATTGGGTTTTCGATCTGCGGCGCAAACCATCAGCGGCGCAAATACCGCCGCACTTAACAACGTTTTCCACCATGCACGTAGTTTTTTCATAATATCAAAACAGACGGTTTACTTGGCGCGCTTGCGAAGCGCTTGGTCGGCGGGTCCTGCCAACGGCGGGTTTTCATAGTACGCGCCGTCGTTCACGAGGCGCGGGTCGCCGGTGCGCCTGAGTTCGGCGAGCAACTGGGTTTCGAGATCTTTGCGCACCTTCTCGTAGCCCTCCTCGCCGGCGACGTTGTGCATCTCAAATGGATCCTTGGCTAAATCATAAAGCTCCTCGCGGGGGCGCTTGCTGTAGGTTTGCTCGTAGAACTTCTTCCACTGCGGATCGCTGTAGTGCCCGACCAACCATGCCTTCGTGGGCCCGGCATCGTCATCCGGATGGATAACCCTCGTATTTGACGCCACAACGGCTGGATCGGGGATCTTGCCTTCCTGCAGTCCAAAGGGCTCTCCCAGCGGATACCGTTCAGGCCGGAAGTTCATCACATAGGAATACTGCGCGTTCCGGATCGCCCTCGCTGGATACGGTGAATAATCGGCGCGCGCGCCCTCGACGTGCCGTTCGCGACCGGTCACAACCCAAGTTCTGGAGGGATCCACAAGACCCTGCTTTTGCGAGCGCAACACCGGCCAAAGACTGCGGCCTGTCATCACGTCGGGGACGGGTGCGCCGGCCGCCTCCAGCAGCGTGGGCGCAAGATCAGGCAGATTCACAAAGTCATCAACCACGCGCCCTCCTTGAATCCCGGGGCCGGCGATGGCGAGACTCACGCCCGTTCCGAATTCGTAGAGGTTGCATTTTCCATGGGGAAACCCGGGCGCGCCGTGGTCTCCGCTAATCACCACGATGGTGTTGTCCATTTCACCGGCCTTTTCCAACTGGCTCAGCAGGATTCCAATCGCAGCGTCCCACGCCATGATCTCGCCGATGTAATCCGCCACGTCTTCGCGAATCTCGGGCACATCCGGGAGGAAGGGCGGGAGTTTCCCCTTCAATTGTTCAGCGTCCAGATTCCAGATTTTCGCTCCACTTCCGCGCTTCCAGATCCGGTGGGTGTTTGTTGGGCCGAACCAGTAGCAGAACGGCTGCTCCTTGGGGCGGGCCTTGAGGAAGTCGGAAAAATTGCCACTGACCTCCTTGAGCAATTCCTCCTTCGCAGCATCGACCGTTTTACCCGCGTCGACGAGGTTGCAGGCCTCCGTGGAAAACCGGTTGAAACGGCGTCCGGCGCTTTCATAGGCGTACTGCTGACCTCCGAACGGCGAGTCCGCAGGAGTGCCGGGACTCCACACCTTGAAGGTCTTGCCGATGTGAAAACCCTGATCCCGCAAAAGGAGAGGAAACGTCGGGATCGCTGAATCCCAAACTGCTCCCACTAGGATTCCCCCGCGGCCGGTGCGCCAGAAATACTGGCCGGAAAGCAGAGAGCTTCTGCAGGGGGTGCAGGAGGGCGCGTTTACGTGGGCGTTCCTGAACAGGACGCCGCGCTGCGCAATCTTGTCGAAATTTGGCGTCTGCACCATATCGCTGATACGGGCGGTGCCCGGGGCGCCTCCCGATTTCGCGTAAATACTGGCATGCCGCCCCCAGTCGTCCGCGAACAGGAACAGGACATTCGGGGTAGCGGCACGCAAAGGCAGCGCGCTTACGCCACACAGAAGGACGATCAACAATCGGTTCATAAATATCAGAGGAGGCTAGGGGGGAAACCGCAGGTCGAATCCCGCGTTGATTAAACCCCCTGCGAAAGAAAAGTTTCGTTTAAACGGCGCCAGAGATGTACCACGTCGGCATGCACGATCCACGCTTTGATAAGCTCGCTAAAGGTTTAGTGTCGTTCTCCACCGAATTGCGCAAGGGTGAAAAGGTTCTCATCGATGCCTGGGATATCCCGGCGGAAATGACGATCGCCCTCGTGGAAGCCGCACGGGCTGCGGGTGCGCTGCCGTATGTGCAAATCCAAAATGCCCGTATCAGCAGGGTGATGGCGCTCGGCGCAACCGAAGCCCAGCTCGACGTTTCATCAAGCGTTGAACTGGCGCGCATGAAACGCATGAACGCCTACATTGCGATGCGCGGCAGCGACAATATCACGGAAATGAGCGATGTCCCCGCGACGCAACTCAAACTGGTTGCGCGCAAAATGAAACCCGTGCTGGATTGGCGGGTCAAACGCACCAAATGGTGCGTGCTTCGTTGGCCCTCGCCATCCATGGCCCAACTCGCAGGCATGAGCACCGAGGCGTTCGAGAATTTTTACTTCGATGTCTGCACGCTGAACTACGCCAAAATGGTTCCAGGCATGAAGGCGCTCAAAGCGCTCATGGACCGAACCGACAAAGTGGAAATCCGCGGCCCGGGCACGGACCTGCGCTTTTCGATCAAGGGTATTCAGGCGATTACCTGCGGAGGAAAGCACAACATCCCCGATGGCGAAGTGTTCACGGCCCCGGTCAAAACCAGCGTTCAAGGCCACATTACTTACAACGCGCCGTCTATTTATCAGGGGACCGCTTTCGACAATGTCCGCCTCGAATTCAAGGATGGCAAAATCGTAAATGCAACCGCCAACAACACGGAAAAGCTCAACCAAATCCTCAATAGCGATGCCGGGGCGCGTTACATTGGTGAATTCGCAATCGCCTTCAATCCGCACATCCTAAGTCCGATGCGGGATATTCTTTTCGATGAAAAGATTCGCGGTTCCTTCCACTTCACGCCCGGTCAATGCTACGAGCAGACAGAAAACGGTAACCGTTCACAGGTGCACTGGGACCTCGTGAACATCCAGCGCAAGGACTACGGTGGAGGTACGATCCACTTCGACGGGAAGCTCGTCCGGGAAGATGGGATTTTTGTGCCGAAATCACTACACGCCCTGAACCCAGAGCATTTGCTGTAGCAGCAAGAAAAAGCGCTGCCTCCGAAGGAGGAGGCAGCGCTTTCAAATTGAGAAGCGCTTCGGAAGCGCCTTCAACGTGCTCAGAGTGTTCAGCGTGCTCAGCAAATGCTGAGCACCTTCGAAATGATGTCAGTTGGGCGCGGCAACTGGCAGCGCTCGAGCTCGGGACTGTAAATCGAAGGGGCGTCGATGGCGCTTACGCGCAACACAGGTGCATCAAGATCATCAAAGCACTTCTCCTGAATCATGCTCGCGATCTGCGCGCCAACGCCGCAGAAGGGCTTGTTCTCGTCGACCACCACCACCCGGTGGGTTTTCCGGACCGTCTGCAAAATCGCGTCCTCATCGAGCGGACGGATCGAGCGCAGATCCAGCACATCGGCGCTGATGTCGTGCTCCGCTTGGAGTAATTCAGCAGCCTTGAGTGCCGTCAAAACAGCGCGTCCATGGGCGATGATCGAGACATGCGATC
>CAMDSZ010000321.1 GCA_945906945.1 Akkermansia muciniphila | reverse complement strand
GTTCTGCGAGGCCCTTGGCGCCAGTTACATCAGAACCCCTTCCGACGCGCCTTCTCCCTCGCAGAACCGGACGCTGTACATCGACCTTCCCGGATTTGCTCTCTGGGCGGAGGACGAGGTTGGGGAGATCCGCACCGCTCTCACGCCTCTGTTCACCACGAGCCGTGCGATCGTTATCAATGCGGCGTACGACTCGGCTCTCATCCGCCGATGCTTTGATATTGGCACCCAACTGGATTGCACCCATGTCGTGTTTACCCACGTCGACGAACTGCAGCACTGGGGCAAGTTGTGGGACTTTTTGTTGCGCTCCGGACTAACCCCGCTCTTTTTGAGCACCGGCCAGAATATCGCTGGGGATTGCGAGGAAAATGTGTTCGACACCGTACTTTCAAGAACCTTTTCGGCGGTTGGTTTGGAAACTGCTCCACAAGTCGCAAGCGCATGAAATACTTTCTGTTACTTGGGGGTTTTATTGGATTCGTGGTGGCCTTCGTTTCGGGCTGGCATGCGGGCAACCCTCCAGCGGTTGTCCTGCGGGATTCCACGGTCGCCTGCTTTGTGGGCGGTATGTTGTTCCGGCTTCTGCATTCCGCATTTATTTCGGGCCTGCGCGCTAAGTTGTCGGACCGATCCCAGATGGATGCCGCAAGCGAGATGCCCGAAGATGAGGAACCCCGTCCACGCTCCCGCCGCCGTCGTGCCTAAGGTCTTGATGAGGTCTCGATGGGCTAGTGTCTACAGTGCCTAGTGTCCATAGTGCCTCGTGACCTATAGTACCTATTAGCTTGGTGGCCTTTTTCTATTCAGTTTTACTCCATGCAGTCCCAAAAAACCGTGGCAAATCTTTCTGCAAAAATAGCGAAAGTATACGTGTCTGAAGAAGACCGGGCTGCGCTTATAGAAAAATTTTTGCCTTTGGTGAAAACGGTTGTGGATCGAATGAAGATTTTCCTCCCGAGCACTCTCGACTTAGAGGACCTTTACAATGTCGGCGTCACGGGATTGATGACGGCGGTCCGCAAATACGACGGGGTGCAAGCGGCGGCGTTTCCCGCTTTCGCCTCGATGCACATCCGCGGTGCGGTCCGCGACGAGCTGCGTCGGATGGATTGGACCCCGAGGAGCGTAAGGGAAAAGGCTAAGCTCGTGAGGGAGGCGCTTGAGGGCCTCGAACAACGCTTGGGCAGGCCGGCGCTTGAGTCGGAGGTCGCCTCCGAGATGGGGTTGCCCTTGGAATCCTACTGGGACCTCCTGGACCAGATCCGCCCGGTAAGCTTTGTGCCGCTGGACGAGGTGTTTTCAGGGGAGGAGGGCGGGGAAAGCCGCCTCCATGACAAGGTCTCCGATGAATCGCAGGAGAACGCCCGGGAATCCTTGGAGAAGCGCGAGGTCCTGAAGTTGGTGGCGGAACAGGTAAAGAAAATGCCGGATCTGCCGAAAAAGATTCTGGCGATGTACTATTTTGAAGATATGCGATTAGCTGAAATTGCTTTAGTCTTTCAGCTTAGCGAAGGTAGGATTTCCCAAATACACACGCAGGCCGTCCTAAGCCTGCGCAGTTTCCTCAAACGGCTTAACAACCCAAATATATGCTCCTAATCGTTGGTATTATTGTCGTTATCGCAGGCCTTCTAGGCGGCTTCATCATGGCGGGCGGTCACCCTGCCGATTTGATTGTTATGTCGGAGTTTGTGACTCTCGGAGGCGTGTCGGCAGGGATGATCCTAATTTCGACGCCAATCCCGGGCGTGATAGGTCTGATCGGTGCTCTTAAGGGCGCACTCGGGGCCAGTGTCACCAAGACCGATGCTGATGAACTGTTGAAACTTTCCTATGAACTCTTCAACACGGCTCGGAGAAACGGGCTGATTGCCCTCGAAGATCACGTCCTTGATCCTTCGAAAAGCGCCATTTTCTCCAAGTACAAAACGCTGGTGAAAAACCACGGCAGGCTCGATTTCCTGTGCAATGGTCTCAAGCCGCTCATTGACGGCCGAATCAAGCCCGAGCAGCTCGAATCTTTGATGACGGTAAGCTTGAACGGCAAGGAGGAGGAATTGTCCCATCCGATCCATGTCATGCAGCTCGTGGGTGACTCCCTGCCAGGGATCGGAATTATCGCGGCGGTCTTGGGGATTATTCACACCATGGCGATTGTGGACAGCGGCGCCGCCATGGTTGGTAAGAGCGTCGCAGGCGCGTTGACGGGAACGCTCCTCGGGGTTCTTGGCGCGTACGGCTTCGTGAACCCGATCGCCGCGCGCATCAAGGGCAACAACAATTTGGAGGTCCAGTATTACCTTGGTTTGATGAAGGGGCTATGTGGCTTCGCGCAGGGACTGGCGCCGCTGATGGCTGTTGAAATCACACGCCGATGCTTGGATCATCACGTCGTACCATCGGCGGACCAGATGGAAGAAATGCTCAAGAACGCCGGCAAGTAGTCTTCGGACAGAAGCGTGGCGGACACTTTGATTTTTTCGCAAAACGTGGTGTCTCAAATCCTCCACTATTCGGGTAACTAGCAATGGCAAAAAAAGACGCTCATCATGGAGGAGCCTGGAAGGTCGCGTACGCTGACTTCGTGACGGCCATGATGGCTCTTTTCATCGTGCTATGGATTTGTAAGGAAAAGCCCAAGCTGGCTGCGATGATTGCCCTCACGTTCCACAAGCCTCTTTTTGACACAATGGCTGGAGGCGAGGACAAAACCGAAAGCGTCGATGAAGGTCCCGCAGAGGAGATGGTGAAGGCCGAGGAGATCGAGGAGAAACTTGAGCAGCTCGCGATTGAGATGCAGAAACTACTCAACGTGGAGGACGAAGATCAGCAGATGGATTTTGAGGTGAACGGCGAGAGTTTGATGATCGATGTTTATGATCGATCTAAGAAGCCGTTGTTTGAGAAGGACACCGCCACTCTCACGAAGTGGGGCGCGTTTTCAATGGAGGGGTTGTCGTGGATCATTGAGCGCCATAAGATGAGCGTTGTTCTCGATGGACACATTGCTGCAGGCCACAACATCTCCAAGGGTCCCGAGTATGGAGTCTGGGAGCTCAGCTTGGAGCGGGCCAATGCCTGCCGGCGTGCGCTGCTCAACTACGCGTTGGAGCCAAAGTACATTTTCAGGGTGACCGGCTTCGGCGACTCCCGCCACCTTCCTGATACCGAACCGAACGATGCGATGAACGATCGCATTCGTTTCACTCTTAATTTCGCGCACATTGCGGGCAGAGAAGATAAATAATTATTCTATGGATAGCTACCTAGCAGGCCGCTCAAAATTGTCGCCCGAAGAACTCGCGGCGAGCGTGAAGGAACCGAGTGGGATGGATTTCGGCGCGACCGATCCATTCGGTGGCGGGATTTCCAACACGGGCGGATTTCAGTCGTTGCGCGACGCGCTGCTTGAGGCGGGTAGTGTTGTCGCGATCGGCGATTTGCATCGCGGCTCCGCGGCGGCCCCGCACAAGGCCGAGCCATCCGTGGAGGCCATTTCAAACAACGGCCGGATCGAGAAAATCGTCGTGACCTGTTCCTGCGGTGAGAAGGTTGAGATCGAGTGCAATTACTGAACTAATTCGCCGCACGGTTTTGATGCTGGATGATGCAGATGACTGGAATTTAAGAAAAGATGGCAAAAAAAGACGAACATCATGGAGGGGCTTGGAAAGTCGCATATGCCGACTTCGTGACGGCGATGATGGCGCTTTTTATCGTGCTTTGGATCATTGCGCCCGAGCCCAATGACGTGAAGGTCGTCTATGATGACGCCGTATCCGAGGAGGAAGGCCCGCCTCCGGATCCGATTCAGGGCGGTCAGCCCGGAGAGAAGACGACCCCGGGCTCCAAGGACGCAGAAGGGAAGGGCATGCGCTCTGCCTCGGATAAGAAAAAGAATTTGGAGCAGATCGGCGATGAATTGCTCAAGATGCTGAACATTCCGGAAATCGAGACAGAGAAACCTGTCGACGTAAAGGTGATGAATCAGAGCCTGAAAGTCACCCTCTTTGATCGGGCGAAAAAACCCTTTTTTGAAAAAAATTCTGCCAAGCTCACCGAGTGGGGCGAGTTTGTTCTCAAAAGCCTCGCGTACGTGGCAAACAAGCATGGTATGAGCTTGTTGCTCGACGGCCACACGGCGACCGTCACCAAAGCTGCTGTATTCGCTGAATACGGCCCTTGGGAGTTAAGCGCGGATCGTGCGGCAGCCTCGCGTCGGAGGCTTTTGAGCCACGAGATGAAGCCTGATCAGATTATCAAAATTTCCGGGTACGCAGACACGCGTCCGCTGGATGGTTCTGCAGTGACCGCACCCGAGAATCAGCGTCTCACGGTGCACATGGGCGTGAAGTAGTCGCCCGTGTTTTTACCCTTCTTAGCTGGCCTTTCGTGAGGGCTAAGCTTGCTTGGCTTTTTCTCAGGCTTGCCTGACGGGCTTGCGCGAGGCGCTTCGCGACCGGGGGCTCGACGCATTGGATCGGTTTCAAGGCTGGTGGCGGACGACTATTGGCAATCAAAAATGCACGCCTCATTTGGCTTGCAAGTCGTTGCCTGACTCTGGATTTTAATCCGACGCTTTGAACCAGCCTGGAATGCCAAACGACACCCCTCAGCAGCCCGCCGTCACGGTCGAGACATGTAAGAATTGTCGTTTGCCGCTGGACCTCACGGACGTTGCGCCGCTGACCATGGTGGAGTGTCCTGTTTGTAAGCAGCCCATGGAGGTGCTTAAGCGGTTCGGTCCTTTTGAGCTCCAGAGAATTTTGGGTAAGGGCGGGATGGGGGCGGTTTACAAAGCCGTCGACTTGA
>CAMDSZ010000320.1 GCA_945906945.1 Akkermansia muciniphila | reverse complement strand
GTTTAAATCATTGCGCACATCATGGGAGAGCAGGCGCAAAAAACCTGCAATCGTTTCAAATGAAACCGCCACCTTTGGCTGCATGGTGGAAATACCTTCGCTCAAAGTAGGGCTCATGCGCCAAGGGCAAACCGATCTGTTGCAGGTCCGTTTCCAAGAATCGCGTTCACCCCGGGCTGATTGGCCGCAAGGTGCTCCAACACGTGATACACAGCTTCCGCATCCGCCCCGATCGTAGCAGCCACAACACCGGCCGTCTTAGCCTCGGCTCCGAGCTCTGCCAGCACCTTATGCTGCAACTCGAGCACCACCGAGGCCGCTTTCTTTCCAGCCTCCACCCCTGGCTGGTGATAGGCGTTGATGTTGACAAGGGATGCGTAGAAACCGACAGCTCGCTCGTAAAGAGCGATCAGTGCCCCGACTGACTCGGGAGTCACACTTGGCAGGCTTACCGTCACGGATTCTCGACCGCTTTCAAACAATGCTGTCCGCGTCCCTCGCAGGAACCCCTGCAAATAATCGCCAGTGGTAGTCTTGGGCTCGACTTCAAAAACTTCGCCTGAGCGGTCCTTCCGAACTTCAACAAAGGTTACAAAGAAATTGTGCACCCCGTCGCGCAGCTGCTGGACGTACGCATGCTGATCGGTGGATCCCTTGTTTCCGTACACCGCGATACCCTGGTTCACTTTCTTTCCATCCAGATCCAGCTCTTTTCCAAGAGACTCCATGACTAACTGCTGGAGGTATTTCGAAAACAAAACCATTCGGTCTTTGTAGGGCAGGATCACCATGTCTTTCTGCCCCCTGCCATTTCCCGCGTAATGCCACATCAAAGCCAGGAGCATTGCTGGATTTTTGGTCGCTGACTTTTCGCGAGTCCACTCGTCCATCTTCGCAGCGCCCTGCAAGAAGCCCTTAATATTCAGCCCCTGCAGCGCTAGCGGCACGACGCCCACGGCGCTCATCACCGAAGTCCTACCTCCAACCCAATCCCACATCGGGAAACGCGTCAGCCAGCGGTTGGCGAGTGCATACTTGTCGAGCTCACTGCCCACCCCCGTCACCGCGATCGCGCGAGCCTCGAAAGGCACCCCGGCGAAATCATACCGGCGTTTGGCCTCGAGCATGCCGTTGCGGGTTTCCTTGGTGCCGCCTGATTTGGAGATCACCACAACCAAGGTGTGCTCCAACCTGCCAGACAACGTCTCAAAAACACGATCAATTCCATCCGGATCCGTGTTGTCCAGAAAGTGCAGCCGAATCGGGTCGTGCACCGATCCAAGCGCGTCAGCGATGAATTGCGGGCCCAAAGCGGATCCCCCGATTCCAACTACGAGCACGTCGGTAAAATCACCCGAGGCGTGAACCTGCGCGACAAATTTGAAGATGGAATCATTTGTCTCGAGGATCTCACGCGAGAGCTCCGGAGTCGGAGCCAACTCAGGGCTGCGCAGCCAATAGTGGCCAACCATACGGTGTTCATCCGGATTCGCTTCAGCGCCGGCCTCCAGGGCGTCCATCGACTTGAATGCCCTGTCTGCCGCCGCGTCCATGCTCTTGATGTACTCCTCGGAGAAGCCCATCCGAGAAACATCCAGTGAAATTCCAAGGTCCAAATGCCGGAGGTAGTACTGCTGAAAGCGATTCCAAAGAGAGTTCATAGCGTACCGATCGAAGCTGGCTATGCACGAAGTGTCGAGTCGGGACATGAGAAACTACACTTCCAGAGAGTGCATTCATGGCCTTCCAAGAATGTAAATGTTACCAGTTAAAACTCCGGCCTTGATTCCCAAAGACCGGCCAGTCCAGTTTAGCCGCCCATGAAACACTTAGCTCCCCTCGCCCTTCCCCTGGTTTTGTTGATCGGAAGCTTGCTGCCATCGCAGGCGCAGGATCCCAAACCTCTCAAAATCCTCCTAATCACTGGCGGCTGCTGTCACGATTACGCAGCTCAGAAAGACATTCTCAAGGCAGGAATTGAAAAACGCCTGCATGCGACGGTTGATCAGGTGCACACCGACGACAAGTCCACCAAGCCGCCTCTCGCCATTTATGGAAACCCGGACTACGCGAAGGGCTACGACCTTGTCATCCACGATGAGTGCGCTGCAGCCATCAGCGACGAGGCTGTGATCGCAGGGGTCCTGAGCCCACACCGGCACGGCATCCCCGGAGTGAATCTTCACTGCGCGATGCATTGCTACAGGATTGGAAATGCGGGCGAGCCCGCAGTCGCCGGAACTCCCCACGGCTGGTGGTTTGAGTACCTTGGGTTGCAATCCAGCGGGCACGGTCCGCAGCAACCAATCGAGATTACTCACCTAGACAAAGCGAATCCCATCTCGCAGGGCCAGCCGAACTGGACGACCGTGAACGAGGAGCTCTACAACAATATCCAGGTCTTTGATTCGGCCACTCCAATCGCTCGGGGCAAGCAGTCCTACGTTGCAAAAGATGGCACACCAAAGGAGTCCGATTACGTTGTAGCATGGACAAACCTGTACCAGAACAAAACCCGCGTCTTCAGCACGACCATCGGCCACAACAATACAACCGTTCAGGACGACCGCTATCTTGATCTCGTTACTCGCGGGATTGTCTGGACCACCAAAAGCCCCGCCACGCAGGCGAAGCAAGCACCAGAAGCCGCCAAATAGCCTCCTTAAAACTGCATTCAAAAGTGTGTTGGACAAGAGGCCCCGCAATGGGGCCTCTTTTTTTGCAATGGTCGGCAGCAGGCCTTCTCCTAAGCATTCAAAGGATGACCCCAGACACTCACATGCGCCCGTGGGCATCGCCGGTGATCATTGACGAATCAGATCAGTGGCTGCTCATCGACAAGCCGGCGCTAATGGCGGCGCATCCGAGCAAGCCAACCGACCGCGCAACGCTCTGGCATCACCTCTGCGATCTACTTGCCTACGAGCGTATCAACGGCGGGCAGGTCTCGCTCATCAACCGGTTGGACCGTGAAACCAGCGGCCTCACGCTCGTGGCAAAAACCCGCGCCGCAGCCCGGTCTCTCTGCCGTCAAATGGAGGCCCATCACATTCAGAAGTCATACCAAGCCCTGGTTCATGGATGGCCAGAGCTGACGGGATGGACCGTTGACGCGCCAATCGCCAGGAAGGGCGCCTACGAACCCTCTCCAATCTGGCTCAAGCAAGCCATACACCCGGACGGCAGTTCGGCACAAACTCGTTTCGAGCTGCTGCAGCGTTTCGAGTCCAAGGCGCACCCAAAGAAAAGGTTTTCGCTCGTTGCGGCGATCCCAATCACAGGACGCATGCATCAGATCCGGGTTCACCTCGCACATAGCGGACACCCAATCGTCGGCGACAAAATTTACGGTGAAGATGAACAGTGCTATCTGGAGTTTATCGAAACTGGGTGGACGCAATCCCTCGAAAACAGGCTGCTGCTGCCTCGACATGCACTACACGCTTACAGCCTTGCCCTCAGCGAATCTGGGCTTCAGTGGAAGAGCCCGCTTGCTGACGATATCCGAAGGTTCATTGTGCACAGCCTTATGAGTGCCTCCGAATGAACAGTGCCGTAGCTGACTCAAAGGCGATGCATCGCCTGAACGCCTTCTATTCCCCCATGTTGAGCACCACATATTCGGTGCTCAAATCCGTGGTGAATACGTTGTATTCAGCAGCACCCAAATGGAGGTTTACGGTGACTGTGAACTTCTCCGCCGCAACCACTTGCTTGAGTTTTTCAAACGGCGTGTTGCTTGCGAGACCGCCCTTCACCGCGATAAGGCCGTCGTAGAAAATATCCACCAACTCTTCCCTCATCTTCACACCGGAATAGCCGATCGCATCCATGATGCGCCCCCAGTTCGGATCGCCCCCGAACCACGCACATTTAACGAGACAAGATTTTGCGATCGCCTCGCTGGCGCGGCGCGCATCGGAGAAACTGGCGGCACCGAGCACCTGCACCTCGACGAATTTCGTGACGCCTTCACCGTCATCGACGATCATTTTCGCGAGGGAAAGCGTCACGTGATCCAGCGCTCGCTGAAACCGCTCAAAGTCCTCCGTGCCCGAGCGAATCACTGCGTTCCCGGCGCGCCCGTTGGCCAGCATTAACACCGTGTCGTTCGTACTCATATCACCATCCACCGTGATCCGGTTAAACGAGTGCTCGACAGAAAGAGACAGCACCTGCTGAAGCTCGGGTTTTTCGACCACGGCATCAGTGGTGATGAAGCAGAGCATTGTGGCCATGTTGGGGTCGATCATCCCTGCACCCTTTGCAACGCCACCGATTCGAACCTTCGCCCCGGCGATTTCCACTTCGACAGCGATCTCCTTCTTCACGGTGTCGCTGGTCATGATGGCTTCGGCGACGGCGTTTGAGCCGTCGGCATGGAGACCTACGCTCAACTGAGCGATGCTCGCCTCCATCTTCTCGATTGGCAGAGGAACCCCAATCCGCCCCGTTGAGCAGACTAAGACTTGGCGCATTTTCAATCCGAGCGCCTGCGCTGCGGCCGCAGCCATGCGCTTAGCGTTTTCAATCCCGGGAACACCCGTGCAGGCATTCGCATTCCCAGCATTTGCCACAATGGCGCGCACGTCGACACCGCGCATGTGCGCTGCGGAGACCCTCACTGGGGCGGCCTTGACCCTGTTGGTAGTGAACGTACCGGCGGCAACCGCAGGTCCCTCGGAAACGATCATCGCCAGGTCCGGACGATCCAGATTGGTGGCCTTGATGCCACAGTATGCACTGCCTGAGAGGAAGCCCGCCGGCGCATTAACGCCGCCTGAAATTTCGGAGAACACTGAAGACATGGGGACTAAGCGAAAATCGATGTGAATTGACTGG
>CAMDSZ010000319.1 GCA_945906945.1 Akkermansia muciniphila | reverse complement strand
GGCACGAGCAAGCGGTCCTTGAAAAACCGGACTCTATCCTTTGCTCTCCTGCGACGGCTCAAGAGAGCACCCTTCGCAATTTGGCAGCCCCCGATGGCTCAAATTACGCTCAGCTTCTGCGCGGCCCGCTCAGCTTCGGCGCGTTGATGGAGAAGCACGGATTTCCATCGACACCCAGCCCCTCTGTCCCCCACCCGCCCCTGCCGTATTTTAGCGGGGGCTACAACACACGAGCATTCGCACGCGAACGCGCTGGTTTCTGCGGCCTGCAGATTGAAACGAACTACCCTGGAGTCCGGGATACGGCAGAAAACCGCACAAAGTTCGCGAACGCCTTTGTGGAAACCACGCGGGAGTTTCTTTCAGAACACCTCAAGCTTCCACTGGGAAAACCTCAATCCGAAAACAAATAAACACATAACCTCTAGATCTTTATCTGAAAATATAGTGGCGCTCACTTGCAATTACAGCAAAAGCATCAATCTTTAAACGTAACCAGCGTGTAATCGGAACTGACAACAGCGTCAGATTCGGTATTCTCCCCGTTTGACCATGCTCCAGAAGTTCGCTGCAGAAAACGTCCGCCCTGGGGCACGGTTCACCTCCGATCGGAGTGTGTTCCCAGGGCTTTCAGCGCTCGGCGCTTGGGTCACCTTCGCCTTGCTCCCCGTACCCCTGCTACCCGCCTCCCCGGCCGACGCCCCGGCAGCGCAAGTCGGGGACCATACTCTCGCGCGCCCCGAGGAACTCCTCGACTCAATCGCTCGGTTGCTAAAGCCGGATTGGGCGAGCCAGTTCCGCCAACTCCCAGCGAGCGCACCTGAATCCCGCGCGCAGATCGCCTTCGCCATCGGCAGCATTCTAGCGGAGGGCCATCTTGCGGTGCACGCGGAGGATTCCCAACATTCACGGAACATCGGCAAAGACCTGCTCTTACTTGCAAAGCCCGTGGGAGCCCACGCAGAAATGCTTGAACACACCCGGAGTCTTTCGGATTACGCTGAGAAGCGTAATTGGGAACTACTCGGGCAGGAACTCGAGTTGGTGGCGGCCGATCTGGGCAAGGTGCTCTCAAAAAACGGTGACTCGCAGCTTGCCTGTCTCATCCATCTCGGCAAATGGGTGCGCATCCTGGAGATCGCCTCGATCATCTTGCACACAAATTATTCGGAATCCGCCGCTCGGATCATGCAACAGCCCACATGGCCGCTGGGTTTTTCCGCCGCCCATTTGAACGCGGCAGCGACCATCGAACAAGATCCTGCAATCTCACCGGCCCAAGCACGCCTTCACCACATCCAGAACCTCCTCCAAGAGCAGTCCACGAGCGCGCCAACCGATCTCCAAATCCACGCGCTCTCCGAAACCGCACACGGCGTCCTGCTCGATATCCTATCCAAACGCAAGTAATCCGAGATGCGTGTTTTCCTAATCGCCTGAAACTTCATATAAACTAGCCATGCCCTTTGAATCCTCCTCCACTGCTGAAAAAGTTGGCGCTCCGCGCGTGACCCAATTTTCGATATTTTTGGCCAATAAAGTCGGCGCCTTGATGGAGGTTGTGACAATCCTGAATAATCACAACGTACATGTAGTTGCCATCAGCGTTCAAGACTCAGCCGACACAGCCATCGTTCGGATCGTGGTTAGCGATCCGGAAAGCGTACAAGACATCTTCGCCGAACATGAAATTCCGCATGCCGTTTGCGACCTCGTCGTAGTCGAGCTAAAAGAAGGCCCCACAGAGTTGGGCAAGCTGCTGGCAGCACTTCTCGCCGCAGACATCAACATCTTTGGATCCTACGCGCTGCTCACTCGCCCACGCGGCAGAACTGCTCTCGCTCTGCATGTCGAAGATAACGAATGCGCGATCTCAGTACTAAACCAGCATGGCTTCCAAATCCTCGGACAGTCGGATATTTCCCGGTAAAAAGCTCCGCCAATCGGCAGTCACAGCGATCGCAAGTAGAACCCGCGCCATCGCGCAGCCTCACAGTGCACCCCCCATGCACCCCGACCTGTCATGACTACCCCAACCCGAAAACTCGGCTTCGCTACACGTCAACTTCATTCGGGCTACTCACCGGATCCCACCACGGGCAGCCGCGCCGTGCCACTCTACCAGACTTGTTTCACCGCTACGGGGTGCCAAAGCATAGATTGCCACGCAAAATTTTCGGGGTCTTCGAGCATGAAGTGCTAGCTCCAAACGAAGGACTTTTACGCGGATTCGACTGCCGTTTTATGGCACCGCACTCCCGCCACACCGAGACCCGGCGGACGGATTTGGAGCACGTGAGCGAAGTGCAAATTTTATCGGAATCTACAGAAGCGGGCGTGTACATGGCCGGCACAAGGGACGGCCGTCACATTTTCATCACAGGACACTCAGAATACGACCCTTTAACCCTAAAGACCGAATACGACCGGGATATCGCCAAAGGACTGCCCATTGACCTGCCGCGAAACTACTACCCAAACAATGATCCGTCCAAAACACCGATCGTACTGTGGAGGGCTCACGCCAGCTTGCTTTACTCAAACTGGCTCAATTAATACGTCTACCAGGTGACCTCGTTGGATGCATCTTAGCCGTCGAAGAAGCGCATTCCTACCCCCGGATTTCATCCCAAAACAAACACAGTTTGGTAGTCCAGAAAACGCGCCGCGCGCAATCCCCCACCCTCATGAACCTCCGCCGCTTCATTCCACTCGTTCACCTGCTCGGATGCGCGCTTCTTCCAATCCTGATAACGGTCGAAAGTGCAAACGCCGTCACCCCTGAACCTAAGCCGAACCTAGTCTTCATTCTTGCGGATGACCTTGGCTTTGCGGAAGTCGGTTGCAACGGGGCTGATGCGTATAAAACGCCAAACATCGACGCACTCGCCAAAAACGGCGCTCGGTTCAGTCACTTTTACACTGCTCCACTGTGCGGCCCGTCGCGTGCACTAATCCTCACGGGACGCTACGGATTCCGCACCGGCGCAGTCACCCAGGATGCCTGCGGATCCATCGCGCGCACCGGAGAGAACGCAGAAATCATGCTCCCTACCATTTTGAAGCGTGCTGGATACTCCACCGCAATGATCGGCAAGTGGGGACAGATCTCCCCATCCGGAGACGCAGCGCAGTGGGGCTTCGACCACGTCATGAGTTTCAAATCCAGCGGCATCTACTGGAATCGCTCCACCGCAAAAAACCTGCTTTCCTCCTATCCTCTCGAAGGCGAAAAAGGCACCTCCGACGGAGTACGCGCCGAGCCCGGACCTTACACGATCAATGGAAAAACCTCCACCCTTGGAGACCACGAATACCTGCCCGATCTCCTACACAAAAACGCGCTGGAATTCATCGGCGCAAACACGGCAAAGGGCCAGCCGTTCTTCCTCTACTATTCGCTCTCACATGTTCACGGCCAAATCTTACCGACACCTGACAGCGGTCCCGCAAATCCGGGCGATAACGCAGACCAGCGGCTAGCGCAGGTTTACAAAGACAACATTGCCTACACGGACAAGCTAGTTGGCAATCTCGTTGCGGAGCTTGAGCGCTTAAAGATCAGAGAAAACACGATGATCGTATTCATGGGAGACAACGGAACAGCGAAGGCGCACGCTGATCACGCCACCATCGGTGGACGGCGCCTCGTGGGCCAGAAAGGCGAAATGACTGAAGGCGGCGGACTGGTTCCAATGCTCGCCAACTGGCCTGGCAAAATCTCCTCCGGCAAAATTGAGGAAAGCGTGGCCGACGCAAGCGACTTACTTCCAACCTTTGCGCAGGCGGCGGGCGCGCCTCTTCCCGAGTCTCGTGCGCTAGACGGCAAGAGCCTCCTTCCCCAGCTCACAACCAACTGCGCTCCGGCACGCTCATGGATCTTCAATCAACTCGGCGCTGGTTGGTACGTGCGCGAGGCTGCTTGGAAACTTAACGAAAAGGGAGAGCTCTTTGACATGAGTGAGGCACCTTTTAAAGAAACCCTGGTTCCCGACTCTAGCAGCGATGCATCCGCAAGCGCAGCGCGAAAGCGTCTAGGGGAGGCACTCGCCCAGCTCAACCCTGAAGGCGGCATCAAAGGCGAAGGAAGTGGCCGTGGCGACAAATCCAAAAAGGAAGACAAAAAGAAAGCGGCTAAATCGCAGCCCGGCGTTTGAAAGCTAAAGTGATCCCGCATTGCTACGACGCTTCCCAAGGATGACTGAACTGATTCTTAATCGGCAGCATTACACACGCTTGATTGCTGAAGAGGTCCCACGTGCAGTCAATTACCTGTGGATTGCAACTGCCGACCTCAAGGACCTTCACGTCGCGCAGGGAAAACGTTTCATTCCATTTCTTGGGGTGCTTGCCGGGCTTGTCTCAAAGGGTGTCTACGTCCGATTGATGCACGCGAAGGAACCGGGCCCCAGATTCCGCAGCGACTTTGACAAATACCCCGAGTTGCTGCATTCGGATCTTTTCGAACGCGTCCTGTGCCCCCGATTGCACACAAAGGCGGTGATTATCGATGGATTGAAAGCTTATCTCGGAAGCGCCAACCTGACGGGCGCCGGCATCGGAGCAAAAAATGACAAAAGAAGAAACTTTGAGGCTGGAATCTTAACTGATGACCCGAACATCGTGCAGCCCCTTCTCGAGGAACTTGACTTGCTGTGGATTGGCCAACACTGCGGAGATTGCCAGCGCCGATCAGTTTGTCCCGATCCCATCGCTTAAAAGCGCTGCAACGATTCGAGGCAACATCAAGTCAGAACCCTTTCCCATCCCGACGGCTCAACTGATTCCGGCTGCGGCGATTGAAGCTGCTCACTGGGTGCCTAGCAAGGCGCGCTGCAAACTCCAAAC
>CAMDSZ010000318.1 GCA_945906945.1 Akkermansia muciniphila | reverse complement strand
AGGAGTGTGCCTTCGGCGGACTCCAACGTGTTCGCGCTGAGAATTTTCCACGACGCCCAGCCGCTCGTCGTCTCTTTGCGCCGCTGCGCCAGCCATGATTCAAACGCGGTCTCGGCGCTTTTGCGCGCTGCGGCCTCCGCAGGCAAGCGTTGGTCAACCAGTTGCTGGGCCTCTGCGACTGCGCGGCTTGCGACAGTTGACTGGTATGGGAGGTAGGGCTTGGCGCCGGTGCCGGCCTTGCCATCCTCGTCGATGTTGTTGAAGAAAGCGCTCAGCGAATAGTAGTCCGCGTGCGAGATTGGGTCGAACTTGTGGCTGTGGCACTGAGTGCATCCAAGCGTGAGTCCAAGCCAAGTAGTACCGACGGTGTTGATGCGATCAATCACGTAGTCTACCCGGGATTCCTCCGGGTCGCGTCCTCCTTCTCCATTGGTCATGTGGTTGCGATGAAAACAGGTGGCCAGTTTTTGCTCCGCGGTTGCGTCCGGGAGAAGGTCTCCGGCGAACTGCTCGAGTGTGAACCGGTCATAGGGCATGTTTTTATTGAACGCCTCCACAACCCAGTCGCGCCACGGCCAGTTGGTACGGGTTGAATCGGATTGGAACCCGTCCGTGTCGGAGTAACGGGCGGCATCGAGCCACCACATCGCCATGCGCTCACCGTAGTGCGGCGATTCAAGAAGCCGGTCCACCGCGCGGGAGTAGGCGTCTGGCGAGTCGTCTTCGATGAAGGTCTGAAGCTGCTCCGGCGTGGGAGGCAGGCCCGTGAGATCAAGGGATGCGCGCCGCAGGAGCGTGTGGCGCGCTGCCTCAGGCGATGGTGCTATCCCCAGCTTGTGCAGTTTCTCCCGAACAAAGTGGTCAACCGGGTGCCCCTTCGCCGGTGACTGCACTGGCAGCTCAAAAGCCCAGTGCTTGCCCCAAACCGCGCCCTCGTTGATCCAGCGTTTCAATACATCAGCCTGCGCGGGCGATAAAGCTGGCTTGTGCGATTTTGGCGGCGGCATGATCTCGTCCGGATCCGACGAGACGATCCGCTTCCACAATTCGCTTTGGTCGGAGCTGCCCGGCACGACGGCTTTTTTTTCAACCGCAGCCTCCCTTAGGTCGAGGCGAAGCTCGCCCTTGCGGTGTCCCTCGTCGTGGCCGTGGCAGCTTAGGCAGTTGTCCGATAGGATCGGGAGCACGTCCCTGCTGAAGCGCACCGGCTCGCTAGCCGGCGTGCCGGTGATTGAGGCGAAGAGAAGTAAAGCTGTCAGGGGAGAGCGTTTCATCTCGGCGCATGATATCCGCATTTCGAGGCTTTGGAATGGTCGCAATCATTCAAAAGGTTGTACTATCCGACCATGGCCTCCATCCATCCAGAGAACCGTTTTCCCGTTTCGCTGTACGCGACACCTAGCCCCGCGCATCAGGATGTGTTCTATACCGTCCCGCGCGCCGGGCACATTATCGCCGGTCCGGCGCATCACATCAAAAGGGATCATTTTCCCGGACATGAGTTGATTTTGTGCCTTCGGGGAAGGGGATGGACACGGATAGCGGGTCGCACCCATAAGGTGGGGCAGGGAGACTTGGTTTGGATCAATTGTCATCACCCTCATGAGCATGGCGCGGTGCCGGAGGAACCGTGGGAGGTGTTTTGGATACGCGCCGAGGGACCGCGGTTGGCCCAGATGAGCGAGATGATTTCTGTGCGCGAGAATCCGGTGATTGAGTGCATCGAGATGCAGCCTGCCAGAAAAATTTACAAGGGGTTATTTCGTTGGATCGCCGCAGATTTGCCTGAGTCTGCCGCGTGTATCCACGCACTTGTTGCGCAGTTGCTCGCGCTGGCACTTTGTGCCCGTCAAAAGCACGGTGGATCTTCTCTAAACGTGCCCACGCCACTGCGACGCAGCGTCGAAAAAATGAAGCTGTTTTATTTCGAGCGCCACACCGTCGATTCGCTCGCCGCACTCGAGGGGATCAGCGCAACGCACTTCTCGCGTCTTTTCAAGCAAGCCTTTGGAACCAGTCCGATTGACTGGCTGCGGCGCGAGCGCATTAACCAAGCCAAACGCCGCCTGGCGGACACTGAGGACGAGGTGAAGGAGATCGCCGAGCAGGTCGGATACGCGGACCGGTATTTTTTCAGCAAAGACTTTAAAAAGCACGCGGGTGTGACGCCCTCTGAATTCCGAGTCCGTGAGGCCGCCCGCCTCAGGCTTTGATGGAGGCTTGACCAAGGAGTGAAGCTCCCGAGCTCTCACACGCTGTAAGCGTGGCTGGGCCGGAGATGGAGTTAGTCTCTGCGGTACGCGGGTTGTTTCCTGCGCTCGTGGTGCGTACCGGAACGGCTTTGGTGGGGTTCACGCGGTGGACTGTGGGGGTGATAATCGTAGGGTTTAAAGTGGTATTGCGGTCCGACTTGCGGGCCATAGTAGGGCTGAAATCTGGGGCTTTGGTAAGGGCGGTCGTACCGACTTGAGCCTCTGTAATAGGATCCGCGCGGGGAGTAACCATCCGGTGTCCAGTAACCTTGACCAGTAAGCACGCATCCCTCAAGGAGCAGAGCCAGCATCAACAAGGTGGCAATGATAAAAAGATTGCGCGGCAGTTTCATGCTGATTCCTCTATTCTCCAGCCTCTTTTGTGGGACGCGAATTTTACTCTCGCGAGTAGCGACACCCGAGGGAGTCGACTGATCGGAGCCAATCATTCCACGGGTCTCTTTCCACAGCCTCCTGAATCAAAATTGGATGGATACTCTTGCATCCAACTTCGATCATTTTTGTTGAAAGTCAAAAAATCAGGACGCGGTATTTTGACCGGCGCAGGCGGAGGTCTTGCATTGTATTTCCGGCAGGCACCTGAACTGCGCCGGCTTGGCCTTAGTTTAGGGGGGTGAGGCGCATGGGCTTGCGCCGCTTAAAAAGCGGCGTGGCTACGAGTGTGCCACCAAAAACGATGATGCAGGGATTCCTGAATTCACGCCTCCGGAGCGAAGCCGCCGAGGATGCCGTGTTCCAGAGCCAAAGCCTCGTTCACCCCGCTCATCTGCGCATGCTCCCGAAGCTGTGTGACGAATTGAATCCGCTTTAAAACCGAGTCGATCGAAAGCGCGGCGGCGTTGGACTCGGCGTGCATCGCGCATTCGGGGAGGTGCCTGGCCGCCTGACTTTGTTGTATCAGTAAAACGTCGGTCCAGAATGCCTCGAGCATCTCCAGTATCCGGTTGCGTTCGCCAAGGTATAGTGCCTGAGTTCGCGCGGCAAAAAGGTCCTCGCGCTTTTCAAACCATTTGGAGTCCACAACCTGTTTGTACTGCTTTTCTTCGGCGCGGGATTCCGCCTCCATTTGCGCCTGAATGGTGTCCTTAGTTTCACTTAGCAACGTCTGGATCTGCTGGGCGAGCCAGAGACCTCCGCGCAGGTCGGGTTTTTTGCGTTCGAAGAAGCCTTTGATCAGCTCGATAAGAGCGTTTTCGGATGGGCCTCTCTGTGGTTTTTGCAGGCATTTGAGCGAAACTTCGACGCAGCGGGAGATGATAGTCTCCAGAAGCTGTTCAGGCTGTTCTGTGACAAGGATGAGATGGGTGTCTTTGGGGGGTTCCTCAAGAGTTTTGAGGAAGGCGTTCGCCGCCTGTGTTCCCAGGCGGTCCGCATCCTGAAGGATGGCGAACTTTTTGCCTCCGCTTAATGAGCGCATGCGCAATTTTTGCTCAAGGTCGCGAATCTGCTCCACGCTTAGCTGGCGGGATTTGGACTCAGGCGCGAGCCATTGGACGTCGGGGTGCGAGTGCACCTTGTCCGAAGCGCAGTTCAGAATTTGGGCGCAAAGGCTTACCGCCAGCTCTTGTTTTCCGCTTCCCCGCGGCCCGGTCACGAGGTAGGCGTGCGCGAGGCGGTTTTGGCCGTAAGCGTTTACAAGCAGTCTGAGGGCGTCGGGTGCGGCGAGTGGCATGGGGAGGTTTTACCCGAGCGCATGAGTTACAAGAAGAAATCCTTGTCTGAGTTCACGAGACCCGGCGGCTTCTGGCTGCGGCTTGCGCGGAGGTTCTAGCGGGCGAATACCTTTGGGCCGTCGGTCTCGCCGCTGGGATTGGTGGCCATCCGATCCCGCGAGCGGCGGGATAGCATCACAAACTCATTGTTTTCTCCAAAATCCGACCACGGCCCCTTCGGGATTTCCGTGAAGTCGACAAACTTCCAATCGGTGACATCGATCGAATTGAGTTTGAGGTAATCTCGCACCGCTGGCGAGACGTCCAAGCCAGCGCCCCCGTTCATGTTTGGAATCGGCCGGGCCCGGCCAAAGACGTATTCCCAGTGGTCGGTCCGGTAAGGGCCGCAATCGTTCCATTGCGCGAAGCAGAGGCGGCCGGAGCTATTGCGAATGGCGATCCATCGGTCTCGGCATACGCTTTGACCGTCTTTCACAAAAGTTTGCCTGAACCACGGGATGACAGAGCGCGCCTCGGGCTTGTGACCGCCTTTTGCTACGTCGTTGTAAGGCAGAGCGCAATAGAACGGATTGAGTTTTGGCACAAACGCAGCAGGGATGAATCCTTTGCGCTTGCTAGGGTCGGGGTTGTCGTAGCCGCCGAATGATTCCTTCCAGTTCTGGTCCCATGAGGAGGAGCGGTTGTGCACGGGATTATTGACCGTTGCTGATTCGCCCACCCAGAAGACAGTGGTTACAATTTTGGTCTTCCAGGGGTATCTGCCAGAGCCCAGCGAATAGGGCGATTGGCTGTACTGACTCACGGTGCCGGGTGCCGGGTAAGGACTGCTGGATTGGAAGGGGGCGTTGGCGATCAGCGAGCTGATGGGGCTACGCACGGAGGAGGGCGAAGGTTGCCCGCTTGGTTT
>CAMDSZ010000317.1 GCA_945906945.1 Akkermansia muciniphila | reverse complement strand
CACCGATCCTCGGAATCCCGTGGTGGACTGCCGGCTGCTAGGATGCAGATTGCGGCCAAGGCAGACGCCGGGGGAGCGTGGATCTTCAGTGTCAGTTCGGATTTGCATGACCGCCTTCCTCGCCGCCTGCTCGAGTTCTCCGTCCACATACAACAAGATGTTCGTGGACGTGTTTGCCTTTTGTCCTCCGTACATAACCACCGCGCAGTGATGCCACTGGTCATCCCTGAGATCGGTCGTTCCCACCACAGGCCCTTGGTTGACCCCGATGCGAAGCCGTCCGATCGGCCCCTCGCTTTCAGTGGGATTGACCGACACCTGCCATGCGCTGCCGCTTTCGGCTCTGCTGCCCCAGCTCACAGCCGCGAATCCCTGCGCCAGATTGAAATCTGAGGGAACTTTAATCCAGAACGCCACCGTGCGCGCTGCCGATCCTCCGATCCCTCGGAAAGCGCTTTCAGCAAATCCGCCATTGCCGTCGAAGTGCAGCGCATTCCCAAAGACGCCTGCTATAGTGCTCGGGGGCGGTCCGAGCTGCTGTTGCTGGCGCAGCTTGAGATCCGCGATACGTGGATTCGGGCCTCCGAGCTTGCGGCCGCGATTAAAAATGTCCGGTCCGGCATCGTCAAAAGACCAGTGTATGAATCCTGGTGTGCCGGTGTGCCGCGGGGGGAGAGTAGTGACAAAGGAGGCTTGGTCTGCGCTGGCGAGACGCTCGTTGCGTCCCGCGCTTAGGCGTAGCGCTTCGTTGGTTGTCACGCGCTCGACAAATGCGCTGCCATTGGCTGTGGCGTCGACAGCGCCTTCAAGCACATGCAACTCCATGTCGCCTGATTCGCCCACTGAAACGCCGAATTGCGTTCCCCTGTCCACCAAGCTTCCGCATGGACCGTCGAGGGTGAACCCGCGCGCTCGCTCGGGAACCCTTGCAACGGCTCGCCCCCTCTTGAGCGTAGCACGCCACGAATCCCGAAGCTCAAGCTCCGCCGGCCCCTCAAGGATTACCTCGGCGCCGCACCCGAAACGAATCTCGGCGAACCCGCTCCTTATCGCGATGGTTTGCTGAGGCCTCAAATCGCAGCCTTTCGAAATGGGCGAATCGCTCTTTAATGCCTCGGTGCGCATCACTCTTGCCGCTGCGGCATTCCTCGGTGACAGCCACCAAGCGCCAAGCGCAGCGAGTGTGAGAGCCGCCGCAATACCTCGGATGCGTTGCATCCTTAGGTGCATGCGAATTTTCCCAACAATGATTGGCGGCCGCTTCCGGGCGTTTGCATCAGGGCTTAGGCGAAGTTTGATTTCCTTTGGTAGTAAGTCGGATCGGTCCGATTCAAGCGCGAGTGGGAGCAGGCGCGCGTTCCTGCTCAGCTCGGAAAGCTCGCGCAGAATCTCTTTGTCATCACCACACAGTTTCAGCAACTCAGCGGCCTCGGACTTGGAGAGCATCTTGTCGAGATACCGCGCAATCAGGAGCTGCGCGCGCGATTCGCCTCCAGCTTTCTCTTCTTCAGGATTCATGGAGTTGAGGCGTGGGTGGGTTTCACTCCGAGGTGTGTTCGCATTTTACGCGGATGCGAGTTTGCGTTTGACGCAAAGCGCCAGAGCCAGGCGCATTCGGTGCAGTTGCATGGTGAGGGCGGATTGAGCGCGGCCGGTAGCTTTGCTCAGGCACTCGACGCTCCTACCTTCGCCGTAGCGCGCGTGGAGGAGCGCGCGGGCGTTTTCCGAAAGGTTGCCCACGCAATCCCGCAGCGCCTCGAGCCTCGGGTTCTCGCATTCGGCCTCGGCGCACTCGAGCAGGGTCGAGTCGACAAGCTCCTGCAGCTCTGCGTGACCGCCGAGTGGGATCGGGCGGAACTTGCGGATGTGATTTCTCCAGAGATTTTGAGCGATGCCCCGCAGCCACGGCAGCATGGGGCGGTCCGGATCGCATGAGGCAATCCGGCGGTGCGCGGTGAGAAAGACCTCCTGGGCTAGGTCCTCGGCATCCGCCGGCTCCGGGAGGCGCACCAGAAGAAAGGCGCGGACCGCCCCCTGATGGCGGATCACCAGAAGGGTAAACGCCTCCAGATCGCCGACTTGTGCGCGCAGAATGAGTGGATGATCGTCGTCGGCCTGCATAGATTGGGTTCGCGCTGAGGATTGTGCTGCAGTGCGCGTCGCAGCACGGAAAAAAGAGAATTTCAAAAACCCATCGTCGCATCATGATGGGAAGATGCGTTCTTTGTGGCGCTTCTCCCGCAGCTGCGGTATTCTCTACCGATTCGTATGGTCTCAACCCACCCGTTACACAGTCTTTTGCAGCAGCGTATCGCCCTCATTGACGGCGCGATGGGCACAATGGTTCAGCGCTACAAGCTGGATGAGGCCGCTTACCGCGGCGAGCGATTCGCCAGTTGGGATGGCAAGGATTTAAAGGGTAACAATGAAATCCTGCTGCTCACCCGACCCTCTGTCATCGAGGAAATTCACACCCAGTACCTCGAGGCGGGATCGGACATCATCGAGACAAACACTTTTTCGGCCACGACGATTGGCCAGCACGACTTCATGTTCCGCCAGGAGCCTGAGCGGCGGAAGGATCCGGAGTTCATGGAGCGGGTCATCACGGATCCGTTTTTGCGCGAGGTGGCGCGGGAGATGAATCTTGAGGCGGCGCGGATTGCGCGTAGGGCGGCGGACATGGTTGCCAACAAGACGGGTGTGCAGCGGTTTGTGGCGGGGGCGATTGGGCCAATGCCGGTAACAACCTCAATCTCGCCCGATGTGAACGATCCGGGGTTTCGGACGGTGACTTTTGATCAGTTGCGGCGGTCTTACCGCGAGCAGGTGGAGGCTCTATTGGAGGGAGGGGTGGATGCGGTGTTGGTGGAGACGATCTTTGACACGCTCAACGCGAAGGCGGCGTTTGCTGCGGTGCTTGATGTTTTTGAAGAGCGCAACCTGGATCCGGTCTTTGCGGGCGAGGGGATATACACGCCTGGGCGCCGCCGGGTGCCATTGATGGCTTCGGTGACTTTCACTCAGGCCAATAGCGACCGCAGTTTGACCGGACAGACGCCGGAGGGTTTTTGGAATTCGATTTCGCATGTGCCGCTTTTGAGCGTGGGAATCAACTGCGCGCTTGGACCCAAGGAAATGCGTCCCCGGGTGGAGGAGCTCTCGCGGTGTTCACCTGTTTTCCTGAGCGTGTACCCGAACGCGGGCCTGCCGGATCCTCTCTCGCCTACCGGATTTCCGGAAACACCCGAGTCGCTGGCGCCACAACTGGGTGATTGGGCTCGGGAGGGTTTGCTTAATATCATCGGCGGGTGCTGCGGCACGACGCCCGAGCACATCGCGCGGATGGCTGCGGCGGTGCGCGACCATGCGCCAAGGGAGATGCCCAAGATCGGGCATCCCGGTGCGCTGCGCCTGTCCGGACTCGAGCCGTTCAACGTTACGAGTGCCACAAATTTTGTGAACGTGGGCGAGCGCACCAACGTCACCGGTTCGCCAAAGTTCCAAAAGCTGATCCTTGCGGGCGACTACGAGCAAGCCTTGGCGGTGGCGCGTCATCAGGTCGAAAACGGCGCGCAGGTCATTGATATCAACATGGACGAGGGGATGCTAGACGGCGTGGCCGCGATGCGTCGTTTTGTGAATCTCATCGGGTCTGAGCCCGATATTTCACGCGTGCCGCTGATGGTGGATTCCTCAAAGTGGAGCGTGATCAAGTCTGGGTTGGAGTGCATTCAGGGCAAGTCGATTGTGAACTCGATTTCGCTGAAGGAAGGTGAGCAGAAGTTTCTGGAATCCGCACGGGAAGTGCGTCGCTTGGGGGCGGCTGTGATTGTGATGGCCTTTGATGAGAAGGGTCAGGCGGACTCTTTTGAGCGACGAGTGGAGATTTGCGAGCGCTCGTACCGGCTACTTGTTGATAAGGCTCAATTCCCGCCGCAGGACATTATCTTTGATCCCAACATCCTCACGGTTGCCACTGGAATCGAGGAGCACTGCAACTACGCCGTCGACTTCTTGAAAGCCACGCGGTGGATCAAAGAAAACCTGCCACACGCAAGGGTGAGCGGGGGTGTGTCGAACATTTCGTTCAGTTTCCGAGGCAACAATCCGGTGCGCGAAGCGATGCATTCCGCGTTCTTGTTTCACGCGATTCAGGCGGGGCTGGACATGGGAATTGTCAATGCCGGCATGCTGGAGGTCTACGAGGAGATTCCTCGCAACCTGCTCGAACTGGTTGAGGATGTGCTGTTGAACAGACGGGCTGATGCGACAGAGCGTCTGGTGGCTTTCGCAGATACGGTGCAGAAAAAAGGCAAGTCCGAGTCGGTAGGCGAGGAGCTGGAATGGCGGAAGCATTCGGTCGAGGAGAGGCTCAAGCATGCGCTGATTAAGGGGATTGTGGACTTCATTGATGCGGACGCCGAGGAGGCGAGGCAGAAGTACGGGCGTCCGCTTTTGGTGATCGAGGGGCCTCTCATGGATGGGATGAACGTGGTGGGTGATTTGTTTGGTGCTGGCAAAATGTTTTTACCTCAGGTGGTGAAGTCTGCTCGCGTGATGAAGAAGGCGGTGGCGTATTTGACGCCGTTCATGGAGGAGGAGAAGAGGTTGTCGGGCGGGGGCAGGGCGCAAGGGAAGGTGCTTCTGGCGACGGTGAAAGGCGATGTGCACGACATCGGTAAAAACATCGTGGGAGTGGTCCTCGCTTGTAATAATTACGAGGTGATTGACATAGGGGTGATGGTTCCGTGCGATCGGATTCTGGAGGCCGCGCGCGAACACGGGGTGGATGTCATCGGGTTGAGTGGATTGATTACCCCCTCACTGGACGAGATGATTTACGTGGCTCGGGAGATGCAGCGGCAGGGGTTCACCGTGCCATTGCTCATCGGTGGCGCGACCACAAGCAAAGCTCACACGGCTGTAAAAATCGCACCTTTTTATGAGCATTCGGTG
>CAMDSZ010000316.1 GCA_945906945.1 Akkermansia muciniphila | reverse complement strand
CTTGCTTGTAATGCCGGCGGCGTGGTTTGCATCATCCTGTGCTTTGGTGTACGCTCCAACTAAATGTCGGTCGCAGAACTACCCATACAGATTGATTCACGGCAGGTAGCGGTCTTTTGCAAGGACCGTGGAATCCGCCGTCTGAGCCTCTTTGGCTCGGTTCTGAGGGAGGACTTTGATCCAATACGCAGCGATGTCGATGTATTGGCGGAGTTTCATCCCGAAGCCCTGAGTCGACTGGGCTTGGACTATTTTGGTTACGGCGAGGACTTGTCCCAGATTATTGGCGCCCGGGTGGACCTTTGCTCAAGGCTGAACCGTCATATTGCTCGCTCCATTGGAAACGAAATGCTTTCCATCTATGACGAAGCATGATTCCCGGGTCACTTTGGCTCAGATTGAAGAGGCGGCGGAGAAGGTAGATGTTTTGTGCAGAGGGAAGACGTTTGAAACGTTTTCCGAAGATTGGGTGGCCGTCATGGCTTTGGAGAGGCTGTTTCTGATCATTGGAGAAGCGATAAAGCGGCTTCCCGAGGATTTGTGTGGACGGTATCCAGAGGTCCCATGGAGGAAGATTGCGAGCACCCGTGACCGTCTGGCACATGGGTACGACGAAGTAGAGGGTGTGATTCTATGGAATGCAGCGACCGTCTCGATTCTGGAGATGCGCCGCACGATCAAGGTGATGCTCTCCAAAGTGGACGCATAGCGGAGGTCTCGGCCCTGACGGAACCCCGGCCCACGGATTCAAGCCGCCTCGATGGCTTGCCCAGAAGGATCGGGTAGGAGGCGAATGTGTTTCCAGCCGTGGGTCTGTCGCCCTTCCGGGGTTCGGATATCATGACGCAAGCCAATCTGGAACTTCTCCAACACGAGCTCCTTCGCCACCCGTTTAAATTCTTTGAACTCGACCCGTGTGAGGTCCCCCATCTGGCAGTAGCGCAGGAATTCTTGATACGCCTCGCCAACGATCACGGAGCCACCTTCTGCGCGTGTAAACGCATTGTGGATGAAGTCCTCTGGTGCAGAGACTGTGGCGGGCTGAAGGACTCTGCCATTCGTGTACTTGCGAGCCGCGTTGCTGCCTTCAAAAAAGCGAGAGTCGGCTTCCAATACTGTTTTGGCCTTGTTCACGATTCTGTTCAGAACCGGAGGGCGTCTGTGTTCAGTGAACAACAGGCGTGTGTCTGCGAAGGGTTCCAAAGCCTCCCCGCACTTCACAAGGTAGTTGCTCAATAGAAGCTCGACCTTCCTGTCGGTTGTGGGACAAAAGGCATCCACTCTCGGGTCGTAGAACCAGAAGCCGTCGCCGGGGCAGTAAACCATTCGATGTCCCAATCTTTGTTCACCAGTGAGTAGGGCTGCGAAGAAATCCTCGTTGAGAATCAGGGGAATCTCAACCTGAGCGCCATGAAGGTTCGGCTTGGTTTCATTGAAAAATGCTCTTCCAAATTGCCGGATTGCCTCTGGAAATCTCAGCTGGAACCAGTCGTTGGGGGTTCTGGGCTCTTGCTCCATCTCTGAACCGCCAAGTTTACGGACTCGGCTGAACCATTGGTCCATGCCCGGGATATCCTCCGGCAATGCCCCAAGGGTGCGCAGGATGCCGAGGATGCGTTCGCTCTCCCTCCATCTCTGACTCATGTCAGACCGTAAACGCTCTGTGGCCTCAACCTCACGCTGCCTACGGAGCGTCTCAGCACTGATCCCGCGCTCAAGATCAAGGTAGCCCATAACAAATGCCAGCCGTGACCGGTCCCCTAGCTTGAACTGGTGTGTGGCGGCCGGTTTCTCTAGTCCTCTTTGACCAGTGTGCCCGCTGGGTAAATCTTGCTCACAAACGTGAACGGTTTCTCGTAGCGGTCTCCTTGGACATGCTCCACCACGGCATCAACGTGCCGGCCTATCAGTGCACCGGTATCGAAGCTTCCGTTGTCAAGAATGTGGTCTTCGAACTCCGTCCCCATGATCGTGATCAGATCATCCGTAAGATCGTCGTTTGGCGCGTCGATGCAGTAGGTCTTTGCCGCAGTTTGTTGCCAAGTCTTCGTTTCGAGTTTGAGCGGAGCGAGAACCAATTTCCACGCCCGAGCGCAATCGGCATTGGTTTTTACGGGATAGCAGTCCACCACTTTAACTGGGTGATTCCCTTTAGGCACATTGTAGCCACGCTTTTTTGTAATCGGTATGTTCATGTTGCAATTTATCTGAATGCGCTGTTTCAAGACACGAGGCCTAGAGCAGCTGGTTTATTGCACAAGTATCACATAATTAGGGTTTGTTTGCCAGTCTTAAATAGCAATTTGCACAAAATAATGCACGAGCCATATGAATTCATGCGAAGTGTGCTTTGAATTTCATGCTTACCGAATGCCGTGGCTCCAGCTGGAGCCTGTACATTCGATCTGGTGCGGCGCCGTTCGTTTTGGCGATCTTGACCGACAGGTACTGCCTCAAATTCACGGACGGTCTCGTGTCATCACGCGCCGATGCTGTCCGGGACCTTCTGTCCGTGCTCAAAGTTGTAAATCTGGTGCAGTCACGCCAAAAGACTTTTAATGCCCGCAATTAGGTGGATAAGGAATATGCAGCTCACCCCCCAGACCATGACCGCATCATCTCGAACCAAGAAGAAAACATCCATCGTTAAAAAACTGTCCAAAGCATCATCCTTACCGGGTGAAGCTGAGAAAAAGGCCAAGCTCAAAGAGGCTAAGCCAGCCAAGGTCAAAAAGTCTGCGATTGAAGAGCCCGTTACGCCGCTCAGCTCGGAGGAGCAGGAGGACCTGGCCAGGCTCGAAGACATCGTTCAAAAGTCGAACTCTGAGGTTGGGGAAAAGGAGGGGGAGCTGAGTTCCGCATCGTGGAAAATCACGGACGCACTGTACCAAATTCAAAGCAAGAACCTCTACAGGGCCGTGGGCAAAAGTTTTGAAAAATACAGTCGAGAACGCTTCAAATACAGTCTTGCTCACTCAAAGCGCTTGGCAGGGGCGGGCAGGATAAGGGCCTTTGGTGAAAAATCGGACCACAAGGTCGTTGTATCTCTGATTAAAAGCGAGTCTCTGGCTCGTCCTCTGACTAGGTTGTCGGAATCCGATCTCGGAAAAGTCTACGCCACGTTGTCTCAATGGGTGAAATGGAAAGAGAAACAGGAGCTTTCCAGTCAGACCGTACGAGCGGCGATCGCGTATCACGCAGACGTCCCGGGCCCGAAAGCCTCGAAACTTAGTGCTGACGTCGAGGCCATTCGAGTCGAGATCAAGAGTCTCAAGGGCCTCATTGACAAAGCGAACACAAAATCGGCCGAAGGGTCTTTCGGTAAAATCGAAGGTGTCCTCAGCCGGCTTGTAGATGTGAAGCGTTCTACGGGGATTTCATGGGCCGAGCACACTTGGAATCCGATTGTGGGCTGCACCTACGTTTCGGAAGGTTGCCGGAACTGTTACGCGGCGTTTCAAATGGGTACGTTGATGGCGTCGATGCACAAAGATTTAGTGGACCTCAGATCCAAGAGGGAAGGAGGGAGGACGGTCAACAGATACATGTTCAACGGCAAGATAAAGCATCTCCCCGATAAACTCGACGAGCCGCTGCGGAACACCAAACCGAGCAAGTATTTCGTCAATTCGCTGTCGGACCTTTTCCACCAGAATGTGCGTCAGGATTTCATCACCACTGTATTCGAGGTGATGGAGAAGGCCCACTGGCATACTTTTCAGGTCCTCACGAAACGTCCTGCAGCCATGGCAGCGTTCACCAAAAAGTACTACGGGGACAGAACACCCCCAGACAACATCTGGTTGGGGACTTCTGCGGAGAATCAAGAGACATTCGACAAGCGTTTGCCCTACCTATTGGAAACCAAAGCCAAGGTGCTCTGGCTGAGTATGGAACCGCTGCTCGGAAGTGTAGAAATCAAGTCACTTGAGGGGCTGGGTTGGATTGTTGTTGGCGGAGAGTCAGGCAGCGAAGCCCGGAAAATGGAGGCTGATTGGGCTCGGTCGATACGCGATGCGTGCAAGAAGGAGAAGGTCCCGTTCTTTTTCAAGCAGTGGGGCAAGTATGGTGAGGAGGGACAGGAATTGAAGGGCAAGGCCACGAAGGCGAAAGCCAAAATTGATGACGTTGCGCACAATAACTGGCCAGAACAAACCAAGGCGGACACTGTGGATGAAACTGGCGAGTGATGTTCTGTGTCTTCTGGTGCCCGAAGTCTAGTGGCTCCCCTCTGGAGTCCTGAGCTTCGGCTTTGAAGAAGGAGTGAAGGAGCCTGTTTCTGACTTTAATGGAAAAAATAGGTCGGAAATAGATCTGAACCTGGGCGGGATTTGTGCCGAAAGTCGGAAACTGGTCCCATCCTTCCTTCTTCAACGCCTAAAAGCACGAGGGCATGCTGATCCCGAGCGTTTATGGCTTTTGGTTCTTTGTTTCGCCTTGTCGCAATCTCGGGCCACGGGTAATGTCCTAACATGAGCACGTTGGACGCGACATTGACCGATCTCCTCGAGCTGCCTGCGGAACTATCGGCGAAGGCACGGGCTGTGCCTGGTTTGCCTGAGAGGTTGCTGCGTTTCATTCGGATGGAGGTGGCAATGAATGAGCGTCGTCAGCAGCGCTACAGCCCTGAGGCTCTGGCCGTGGTACAACGGGCTCGGGCACTCGTGGAGAAGCGGAAGACTGAGGGAACGGATCGGGCTGAGGCGATGCGAGCCTTTGAGCAAAACTTCACTGAGATCACCGAAACTCTGTAAGTTCAACCCATGCTCCGCGCTGTTCTGGATACGAATGTAGTGCTGGCTGCCGGTCGGTCGGTGCATCGCCAAAGTCCGAATGTGGAGGTCATCACGCGATGGACTTCTGGCGAGTTCACTTGGCTGGTTAGCGATGATGTGGTGACGGAATACGCCGAGAAGCTTCTGGAGAAAGGCATTGATTGTCTGAAGGTGGAGCGATTGGTGGCTGATCTGC
>CAMDSZ010000315.1 GCA_945906945.1 Akkermansia muciniphila | reverse complement strand
TCACCGGCACGGCCTGCGGCTCCATCGTGGCAGGGCCGGAAAATCAGCTCTGGGCCATCTACACGATCCGCGCAGGTGTGGTGCACAAGTTCGAGCGCCGCATCGGGATGGATCGCGCGGAGATTGACGCCAATGGCGAACTCGTCGTTCACGGCGCGACTTCGTTCCCGCAGTGGTTGCCGGGGAAAATGCCGCCGGGCGCGAAATCCGCCGATACCGGCTGGCTCCCGATCAACGGCCTCGTGCATACGCTCGGCTCCACCTCTGCCCCGAATTTGCCAGGTCTCTTCGCCGTGGACAGCGAGATGCGCACCTGGTGGCAGCCAGCCGAAGGCGACTCACAGCCGACGCTGACGAGTAGTTTCACCTCTAAAGCCACCGTCCGCGCCATACGCCTCATCTGGCGGGACGTCGGCCTCGACACCAAGAACGGAGTGATTCCCGGCCCCTTCCGTTACCGCGTGGAACTCGAAACCGCCAAGGACCAATGGACGACGATCCTAGACCGCAGCGAAAGCACTGAGGACCTGCTCATCGACTACCGCGAATGCAAGCCCGCCACCGGCACGCGAGCCCGTCTCGTCATCCTCGGCTCACCAAAAGGCATCACCCCCGGCGTCGCCGAGTTCACCGTCTTTGGCAAGACCGTCGTCACCAAATAACCCGTCCATGAAACCCACCCTTCACATCATCCTCACCGCCCTGCTGCTCGCGCCGTTGGCCGCGCTGCACGCTGCCGACGCCCCGGACCTGAGGCCGAATATCGTCCCCGAAGGTTGGGATGCGCTTCAGGCCGCCAACCGCGTCATGGAGCGACTGGTCAACGTGACCGCACCGCACGTGAAAGGCACACACGATGCGGAGTTTGTCTGCGTGGGCGAGCGCGCTTTCGTCGTCGCCGAAGCAAACGACGTGCAGCCGGGTGAGAGCGCGGAATGGCCGTTCCAATACGTTACGATGTCCGTCGTGAACCTGAAGTCGCTGAGCGTGGAAAAGGTCATCGATTTCGCGAGGGGCGAGCAGACGTTTGAAAACGAGAGGTTGCCCGCAGGTGCCTGTGTCGCGCCACGCATCATCCAAAAAGATCCGAGCACGCTACGCTGTTACTTCGACAGCAACGATCCCGGCAAACGGCAGTCACAGGTCTGGTATCGTGACTTCGATCTGAAGCACGGCGATTTTGCCCCGACCCTCCACAAGGCGAAGCTTAAAACCGCGGCGGGCACCTTCGACTTCCAGCCGCAGTTTCTTCATGCGGACGCTGCTGCCCGCGGCTTCACGAACAAGCCCTGCGACTCCACGATGCATATCTTCGACTCATTCAAGCGCATCGACGGCAAGACCTACGTTGCGTTGAACAATTTTAAGGGGACGCAGAATGCGCTCGCACTGGTGCATGATGATTGGGAAACCTTCGAGGTGATCGGCCACTTTAACGAGCCGGAGAGCGCGGCGCTGAGCGAATCCGCCGTCAACCGCCTGCCCGACGGCACCTGGATGGCGATCTGCCGCAGCCAAAAGGGAAACTACCATTTCACCACCAGTCAGGACGGCAAGACCTGGACTGCCGGACGCGAGATGCCGCATGTTCCAGACGGTGCCAGCTCGAAGCCGACCTTCGACCAGTTCGGGGGCATCTATTACCTCGGCTGGCAGGTTCGGGGTGCAGGCCGCAGCGTTTTCAACGTGGACGTCTCCCGCGATGGCAAGACGTGGGCGCGGAAGTATCACTTCAAGAACCCGCGGTCATTTCAATACCCTACTTTCCATGAGCACGAGGGCACGATCTGGCTCTGTGTGACGCAAGGCCGCAAGGAGCGTATCATGTTCGGCAAGCTGGAGGTGGTCGGCGAACTTGCGGCTCAGGCCGGTAAAGCGCTAGGCTCCGAGAAAAAATAGCCCTACGATGCGCCCCGCCCTCCCCCTCATCGCCGCTCTCCTGCTCGCGCCAGTGGCTGAGCTTCTGGCAGATACCAAGCCCTTGAGCACATGGGAGCCACTGGTTCGCAAGGAGACTTGGGCCGAGAAGTGGCCGGATGCCGCCGGTAAACTGGAGACTCGCCAGGTGACGGCTGAAGTCTGGACTCAGGCGATGCAGGCCTCGCTCGATGCCCAAGGCACGCTGCACATCCCGGCGCGGGCGCAGCCCTATTACATCGACGGACCGCTCGTCTTGAAATCCGGCCACAAACTCAGCGCCGACCCGACCGCCGTGATCCGCCTTAAGCCAGGCACCAACACCTGCATGGTGCGCAACGAACGCGTGGTCACCTTGAACACCAAGCCGGTGCCCTCCGACCAGCCGATGGATACTGATATCACCATCGAGGGAGGCATCTGGACCACCTTGGCGAACAGCGTCGCCAACCACGGCAACACCCTCGGACTTTCCGCCAAGACCAACCCCGCTTTCGGGACCCATGGTGTCATCCTGCTGCAAAACGTCCGCCGCGTCTCGGTCAGGAACCTCACCGTGCGCCAGAGCCGGCCCTTCGGCGTGCATCTGGCGAACGCCCATGCCTTCGCCGTCGAGAACATCACCCTGGAAGAACATCGCCGAGACGGCGTGCACGTGAATGGGCCGGCCAGCGATGGCCTCATCCGAGGGGTCCGCGGCGACTCTCACGATGACGACGTGGCGTTGAATGCTTGGGAGTGGAAAAACTACGCGCCCTGCTACGGCCCCATCGAGCGCATCATCGTCGAAGACGTCACCGGCTGGCCCGGGGACGAACACGTGGGAAACAACGCCATCCGCATACTCCCAGGCGTCAAACGCTTCGATGACGGCACCAAGCTCGACTGCCCCATCCGTGACATCACCCTGCGCCGCATCACCGACATCCGACACTTCAAGGTCTACGATCAGCCGAACCTCGAAATCGGACGCGACAACGACCACAGCATCGGAGTCGGCACAGTGAAGAACCTCCGCCTTGAAGATCTCACCTTCAATCGCCCCGGTCAGATCGAACTCCACGCTAACACCGACGGAATCTCCGTTCACGACGTCCGCGTGAATCATCCCATCACCCCCGATTGGCACCTGCTCGCCATCGGTCCGCAGTCGCAGACCTACAAGCGAGGCAAGTCCGAAGACCCCGCGAAGTGGGTCGAAATCTTCTCCCCTGACCTCGATTGCACCGCACGAAACGTGAACGTCTCCGGCGTCCGGCTCCAAGACTCGGAGACCGCCCTACCCTTCGAGCAGGTCGTCAAGGTCGTCGAACTGAAGCCTAACCCCGATTACCCCAAGACCACGCCCAAAGGCGGCACGGGCAAGGGGATCCTCGTTCGCTAAGCCATGAAACCCACGCTCCTCGCCGCACTCCTGCTTGCGTCGCTGGCCACGCTGCATGCTGCCGATGCGACGACCCAAGAAAACGCCGTCGCGACCCAATGGGCGCAGGCGAACGTGTTCGGCGAAAAGGCGAAGCTGCCGTTCAGCTTCACCCTCGGCGGAAAATCGTCCGATGCGCTGCTACGGGACTGGAAGCGCACCGACGCAATGCGCCAACTCGACACCCAACGCCGAGAGTACACGCGCACCTGGCTAGATGCCGCCTCGGGACTCGAGGTGAGGCTGGTCGCGATGGAATATGCAGGCTTTCCGGTCGCGGAGTGGACGGTCTGGCTGAAGAATAGGGGGAAGGCCGACACGGCGATCATCCAGGAAATCCAAGGCCTGGACTTTAAGTTTGAACGCGAATCCCAGGGAGAGTTCGTGCTGCACGGAATTCGCGGCGACACCTGCGTCGCAGAAAGCTTCCGGCCGTTTTCACTCCCGCTCGGACCCGATGCGAAGAAACTCTGCTCCCCGCCCGTCAATGGGGACAAGGTGTCGGGCAAGTCCTCTGATGGCCCCGACGGCTGGCCGTATTGGAACCTGCAACAGACCGGGGGCGGCATGATCCTCGCAGTCGGCTGGCCCGGACAATGGGAGGCGACTTTCACTCGCGACCACGAACGCGGCCTGCGCATCAAGGCCGGACAGCAGCTCACCCACCTCGTCCTAAAGCCGGGCGAAGAGATCCGGACACCCTCCACCACCCTGCTCTTTAGCGCGCCCCGCGACGATACCGCGCGCGCGAGCTGCGGAAACGGAGCCAAAAGGAAAATCTTATCACTGCTCGGAAACCACTACACGATAAGAACAGGTCGGGATTTCAACCAAAGCCGGTCTTTTGCCGGGAACCGAAGCCGAAGAGGCGCATGATGGCTCAATTCAGCTCGACGCCATCGGTGAAAGGGGGCAGAACCCATACTCCCTCAACGCTCCCGGGTCCAGGCTGAAGAAGTCGTGCCGGGGGGGAAGCAATTTCATCTATCCTTGCGGTGCCCGCGGCGCGGCTTGGTGCAAACCCCTCCCGGATCCGATCCCCCTGAAAATCCAGTTTCAGCAATGCGAAGGGCACGTTCCGTTTCATCCATCGCATCTTCGACTGGCCGGAACCGAAGCCGAGCCGGTGAAGCGATGCTCGCGGCACGTCGTCCCTTCAATCAACACAACACCCGCCCATGAAACATCCCTCGCCACTCACCTTCATTCGCTTCGCGCTGAGCTTGGCGTTCGTCGCCCTCTCACCGACACCGCTGAACGCCGCCGAGCGCAAGGTGAACCTCGCCGGTGCCGATGCCGCCGCGCAATGGAACTTCGTGCGGGGCCAGTGGGCCGTGCAGGACGGCGCGCTCATTCAAACTGATCCAAAAATCATCGGTTCCCTCGCACGATTGAAGGACGCGAACTACGCGGACTGCGATTTCCGTGTCGCTTTCCGAGCGAGCAGCGGCGGCGGGGTGCGCGTGCCGCAGGTGACCTTCCGCGTGCAGGGGGATGACACCTATTATTATCTGCACCTCGACTCGCGCGGCGAAAACGTGCGGCTCGTGCTGCATCTGCCCGAGCAACCTTATAACGTCATCGCGACCGCGAAAGCGAAGCTGCCGCTCGACGAGTGGCACCAGGCGCGCGTCGTCTG
>CAMDSZ010000314.1 GCA_945906945.1 Akkermansia muciniphila | reverse complement strand
CAAGCGGCAACGTGAGTCTTAGTTTCATAAATTGAGTACTCGAAAACACAGCCATCTCAGTTTGATCCCGTAGTATAAACCGACCTATTATTTTTGAGCATGCAGCCTCCGTGCCTCAAAAGTACTGATTGAGTGAAGACCGCCGTGGTCTGGAGGAGACAGGGGAGAGACATACAAGCAAGACCGTTGACGTGCGGGTAGCATTAGCAAGAAATTTAATGCGCCGCTGGCTTGCGCCTTGGTTTGGTTGGCTGGGGCAGGCGAGGATAGGCAGGGATTGAGCAGGTTTGATTATGGGCGCCGCTCCGTTGTCGCTGCAGGTTCACTGCTCGTGCGGGCCTGCTTGTAAAGGGTGGCAAGCTGAGAGGGTGTCACGAACACGATATCCGGCCCCGCGTTTTCGACGATCTTTTCCACATCCTTTTCATGAAACGTCCAGCAGTGCACAAAGCCGTTCACAAAGGCGGGCCGCTTCGTGCCGACCTGCTCTCGGATTTCACCCATGAATCCAGTCCCGAAGTTTCGCCACGTTGTCATGGCACGAAAGACGGGCATTCCCTCGGGTTGGTCTTGGAGGTTGTAAGTGAGGTTCGAATAACCGTTGTGCCCCGAATAACAGCCCATGTCTGCAAAGAGACTGTGGCAGAATGGAAGAGCCTTCGCGTATTCGCTTAAAAACGGATCCTCCCCGTGGACGGTTCGCACCGTGTTGAGGCCCATAGGAGGAAGGAGCTTTGCGGTCCATTTCAAGAAACCGGAAAGCACCTCCGCTTTGTTGGTGTACGCCTCGCCCCAATGGTCCGGCTGCATGTAGCCGGCGCCGCTGACATCAGCGATAAACTCGGTCGTGGGGGCCGCATGTTGGTAGTACCACTGGGCAAGCGCGGGCTGCAGTTCCCGGATCGCCGGGCCGATCCCGAATGCGAGCGGAAATTTGCCGTGGCCGGAGCTTTCAAAATACCGCCTGAAAAACAAATGCCACGCGTTCTGATTGTCGCCATCCGACATCACGAGCGCGACATAGATCTTGTCCTTTTCGAGCGCGGGTGCGGGAGGCTGCTCCGGCTGTTTGAGCTCGGGGAGCGTCACTCCGCTCATCACTCCCGCGTTGAGCATGTGGTCCGTGCACACCAAGCTCTTTCCATATCTGCTCGCCAGCGCAACCCCGGGAGGCTCTCCGATCCCCACGCCTTCGCCTGCTGCCGGGAACCCGAACACGGGTACGTTGACAGGCATCTCGGACAAAATTTTCGCGATCTCTCGTTTTTCAACTCCCCGATCCGCACCCGCGTTGCCTTCGTCCTCCTGTCCGCAGATCCAGAACATCGGCGCCTTCCATTGATACGCGTATGCAAAGTTTCCATTCTTGAGGCGGCCCGGCTGCATGTAGTCGCACATGTGATGATTCAAGCGGTCCTTGTACGTCGCCCACAGCCATTCCAATCCCTCCGCGTAAGTCTGAAAGCGCCCGCGCAGATCCATCCGGATCACCAACCCCAGCGTCTTCGCAAGTTCCGGCGTAGCCACAATCCAGTCCTCGCACGCAGCTACGTTCACTGCCAGAAGGTCGCCTCGGTAGAGTTCCTTGTCCGCAAGGACGGCGCCTTTGATTACGTCCCTGTGTTTTTCAAACAAACCCGCCCAGTTGGGCTCGTCCTGGAATCCGTCGATGTGTCCCTGCTTTTTATGCCAGTCCAGCCAGAACCGGTCCGTCTCCGTGTTGATGAGCCAAATTTGCGGCTCGGCGCGGCACGTCAATCCTTGGAGGCAGGTGAGTGCAATCCTTGCGTCGCCGTTCAGCTTGTTGAGCGGTACGGCCGTAAGCTGGCGCGCAGGCGCTTTCGATTTCGGCACAAACGAGTCGCCCCACGGCCTGGGTGACTCAACTGCGAACAAGCCGCCCGGCAGCGGCCCCGGAAGAGTCACTTTGCTTAGTGAAGCGAGCTTGGAGTGAAAGAGGTTCGCACTGATCTGCTGCTTCTCGTGCAAACACCAAAGGACTCCACGGATCAAAAGCTGCGCTGCAAGAAACACGTCTTTCTCATCGTCTCCCCCAATCATGTGACCGAGCCAGACATCGCATGCCCCGGAAAACATCCCGCAACGGTGGCGGATTAGCGCAGCGCCGGGCTGGCTCTTCTGTTCCGGACCAACGACGGAGAGAACCGGAATCACCTCGTCCTTCGGGTCGAGGGAACCCACGTCCAGCCACTGAGTCCTTCCGTCCTTTCCGGAATACCAGTGTGCAGGGATCGAAAGTGGGCTTTCCGGGACGCTCACCGTCCACTTTTGACCTGCCTGTGCAGACTTGAAGCCGCCGGTACCGATTTCATCTTCACGGTGTCCGAAGAGATTCGTATGCCCCAAGTCACTCCACTTACCCTCGGTTTTCTCACAGGGATGAGTGAACGGCACGCCGGTCATTACAAAACTGCCGCCTTTGCGGTGAAAGGCCCGTAGATTGGCAAATGCCGCTTTTGGAAATGCATTTCCGGTCGCGAGCACGATGACCGAGGACGCGGCATCCTCCAAAAGCGAGGAGTGTTCGAGCGCGGCCGCGTCTACGGCGGAAGCTTCCACGCCGTTTTCGGCAAGCTTGCTTGCAATTTTGCGTGCTGAAATCGCCGCTGCACCTCCTGAACGTGGAAAGTTGCTTTCTCCGAAAACCAAAACGCGCGCCTCGCTGGAAGACACTGCCAAAAAAAGCGTGAACGCCGAGAGGAGGGCTAGGAGCGAACGGAGGGAGGGAAACATGCTTTCAGCATACAGCACTGGTCGTTAGATGTGATGTCGGCTGTTTGACCGACACTACGTTTTGGTTGAAAGCCGCCCAAATATGAGGAGGTGCAGATGGTGCAGATGGTGCGCGAACCTCTGATTGCGCGACTCATTCAGGAAGCGGCACTCGGATTTTCTTGCCTCGCTCGAAACGCACGGTTTCAGCGTATCCACAGTCCCTGAGCAGCCCGACCGCCTCGCGAAATCCCGCGCCAAGTTCAGCCACCGCATGCGCGTCCGAATTGATCAACACCGGCACTCCCGCCGCACGCGCCAACTCCACGAATTCGCGCGCGGGATACAGCTCGCGACAATCCTTCCGGAGCCCCGCCGTGTTGATCTCGTAGGCCACGCCCGTATCCAGCAGCGCCTGAATCGCCGGCTCGTAAAACCGACGCAAATCGCCCTTCGGCCGGTAACCGAATTTCTTGGGCAGATCCGGGTGCGCGACAAAGTCGAACCAGCCGCTGCGAATACACTCCACATAAGCCTGCCAGTAAGCGGACCAAATCAATTCCGGATCCGTCTCGCGATGCCTGCTGATGTACTTGGGATGATCCACCTCCGTGCCATCGGGCAAATAGTGGACGCTGCCGATCCAGTAGTCCCACGGCGCGCTGGAGCGGAGCTCCTCCCACCAAGCCTCCGTTTGCGGGAGATAATCCACCTCCAGCCCGAGCCGGATCGGGAGCGCGGGTGCGGCCGCGCGCGCAGCCTCAACGGATTCAAAGTAGCGCGGAAGCTCCTCGCGCAGCATCCGCCAGTCGTCGAACGCCGCGGACATCGGGTTGTGATCGGAAAATCCGATCTCCGCCAAACCCAGTTCGAGGGCCTTTTGCGCGAACTCCACGGGCCAGCCCTCGGCATGGCGGCACAGGGGCGTGTGCACATGGTAATCGGTGAATCCCGGGGCGAGCATCCACGCAGCGTAATGGATTTTTGGGCGAAGGGAAAAATTAAGTGCGCTCCGACTGATTCTCTCAGCTTGTCCTCAGGGCGGTTTTAGGGCGAGCCTTGGAGACTATGGCAGCTCCACGTATTCTATCCGGGATCAAACCCACCGGTCGTCCGCATCTTGGCAACTACTTCGGCATGATGCGCCCCGGGATCGAATGGCAGGACAGGGGCGACGCCTTCTATTTCATCGCCGATTATCACGCGTTTACAACGGTCCATCAACCCGAGCTTTTGCGCGAGTATAGCCGCGGCGTGGCGCTCGATTTTCTCGCGTGCGGACTGGATCCTGCGCGGGCGGTTTTGTTCCGCCAGAGCGACGTACCGGAAGTCACGGAGCTGGCGTGGCTGCTGACCTGCCTGACACCGATGCCGATGCTCGAGAATTGCCACGCTTACAAAGATCATCAGAGCAAAGGCAAGGTGCCTTCGCACGGTCTGTTTGCATATCCCGTGCTGATGGCTGCGGACATTCTGCTTTACGACAGCAACATTGTCCCTGTCGGACGCGATCAAAAACAGCACGTCGAGGTGACCCGTGATCTGGCGGAAAAAGCTAACCGGATGTTTGGTGAAATTTTCGTCGTCCCGACTCCGAGCATTGTGCAGACCACTGCGACGGTGATTGGTCTCGACGGCCAGAAAATGAGCAAGAGCTACGGCAACACGATTGATATTTTCGAGGAGGAAAAAGCGCTACGCAAAAAGGTCATGGGGATTGTGACCGATTCAGCCGCGGTGGAGGACTCGAAGGATCCGGCTACTTCGTCGATCGTGGCCTTGTACCGGCTGTTTGCGCCGGAGTCCGACGTGGCGCTGATGGAGGACCAGTTCCGTGCGGGCGGGATCGGGTATGGTGAATTCAAAAAGCGGCTCTTCGTGGCGATCTGGGAGACGTTCGCGCCATTCCGCCAGAAACGCGCGGAGCTTGCGGCCGATCCGGCGATCTTGGACGGCATTCTCGCAAACGGTGCGGAGCGCGCGCGGGCGGTGGCGTTGCCGGTGATCGAGCGCGTCAGACGTGCGACAGGGCTGCGCTGAAGCTGCCAGCGCTGGGCGAAGCGTCGGGAGGCCGAGTGTACCGCAACTTCAGCGTCGGCTTCCGGGTGGCCCTCAGTTCAGTTCCGTAGAGCTGGGGAAGCGGAGCTGAACGGCCTGAGTGAGGGAGCGAGGGACGAGCGAGCGGGGAAGGCGGTTTAGCGGAGCGTATGCAAGAAGGGAAACGACTTGCGAGGCTCCTTCCTGGGAGCGCGGAGCCTCAGCTCCGC
>CAMDSZ010000313.1 GCA_945906945.1 Akkermansia muciniphila | reverse complement strand
CTTCGGCATGATTTTTTACCATTGCCAGTCATCTTCCAGACTGCGCCATAGAATTTGCCATTGCGTAGACTCAGTCCTTTTATTCGCCGCCTTCCGGAGTCAAACACTGGTGAGAATCTTCTAGAATTTAAAGGCTTCTTGATCGAATTTGGTCCGCTCATCTAGGGGATGAGAGGACATTGATCTTGCACCAACTCTTGCACCAGCTGGTGCACCCAGCTGACACACTAACTGTGTGTTGATTCATAAATGGCTCTCTGATTGAGCTGTAGCAGCCTCCCTCGCAACAAAGGGTAGATACCGAAGTGGCCAAACGGGGCGGACTGTAAATCCGCTGGCTTACGCCTTCGCTGGTTCGAATCCAGCTCTGCCCACCATTCTGATTGCAATAAACGGCGACCCGGCCGGTTCAGCTTGGCGAATCGCGGCCGATTGCTGAATCCTACGGCGCCTTGGTTGCTCTGTCCGTCGGACTGGGCGTTTCGCTTGAGAGGAGGATGCGCACGAGGTCGTCCCACATCACCATGCCGACGATTTCCTTCGAAGCATTGCGAACGGTGGCCATCGGAATTCGGGCGGCTCGTAATTTTCTCAACAGCCCGTAGGCGGAGTCCTGAAGATCGGCCCTGAGGATGCGTCGCTGGAAAAGGTCCACGCGGCCGTGCCAGTGGTCGCGCACCGCGAGCTCATGGAGGTCCAGGATGCCGCAGATATCGCCCTGCTCGTCCCGGACGGGAAGACGGTCCACTCCCAGGGACCTCGCCAGATCCCGCGCTTCTAAAAGAGTGGCTGTGGATGGAATGCACCCGACCTGCTCGATGGGCACCATCGCCTGCTGCGCGGTGAGGTTTCTGAAATCGATCACCGAGTGGATAAGCCCGCGTTCCTGGGCGGTAATCGTGCCGTCTTTTTCGGAGATAAAGGTGAGGTATTTGAAATCCTCGCGGCCTCCGAAAAGTTTGAGCCGTTGGGCGGGGCGCTTCAGGAAGAGCGGGCGCGTGAGGCGGCCCCCGAGCGCGTGCATCGGGGAAAGCGCATAATCGGCCAACCGGAGCGGGCCCGACAAAAAAGCGAGTGCTGTATATGGGACGCGGCGGAAAACAGACTTTGGAAGCAGCTCAATTCCGAGCATCCAAATCGGCAGCGCGACGACCAACGACAAGAAATATCCCCAGTCGCCGAACGCTGAAACTGCCATCTGCACGCCTAAGCTGAGTGCACAGATGTTCATCAAGTTCGTTACAATCAACACCGTCACCAGTGTGCGCTCTGGATCCGCCAGCAGCTTGTTGAGCACCTTCGCGGCCGGATCCTTCAGCTTGAGCCGGTGCCGCAGCCTGACTCGGTTGACTGAAAGAATCCCCGCTTCGATTCCGGAAAAAACAAAGGACACGGTCAGGCATCCAAGGATCGCAAGCCAGGTCTCTATCACAGTCCGCCTCCGGGTTGAAGGAGGCCGTTGGTGCGCTCCACAAGCACCTCCTCGATGCGTTTGCGTGAAGTGCGGCGGATCGTGATGCGGATGGTGTCCGAGTGAAGGGTTGTGCCGGGCTTTGGCAGTTGGCCGCTAAGCATGAATGCCAGGCCGCCGATAGTATCGATACCGTCGGCGGGTATTTCGGTTTCAAGCGTCTGTGCGATGTCCTCGAGCCGGGCGTTGCCGCTTGCGACAAGCATGCCTTGTCCAAGGGCCTCGATGTACAAGTCGCGTTCCGCTCCCGGTAGCGCGTCTGCGAGGACTTCCTCGACTAAATCAGCCCTGGTGATGATGCCTTCTGTGCCGCCGTGCTCGTCAACGACGATGGCGATCGCCTGGGGCAAGCGCAGGAAGGAGCGTAGCAGCGTGAGGGCGTTCATGCTCTCGGGAACGAAGGACGGCGGAGTGAGGATTTCCGTGTAATGCGTCTCGGGGAACTCGAGGAAATTGCGGACTTCAAGGATGCCGATGATGTTGTCAGGCGTCTCATGGTAGATAGGGACGCGGCGATAGCGGCTTTTGCGCAGCTGCGCGAGGAGTTCATTGATCGGCAAATCATCGGGCAGACAAACTGCGTCAACCCTCGGAGTCATGCAGTCGCGCACGGTTTTATTTCCTAGGCGTATGATTTCTTGAATGATGGCGGACTCGCTCGGATGCAGGGCCCCGTCCTCAGCGCCCAGCTCGACCAGGGTTTCCATTTCCTCGTCATTAAGGCAGCTGTTGCCGCCCGGTGGCTCCGGGGTGATGAGTTCAGCGAAGCGGTCGCTGAGCCTTTGAAGTGAGGCGGCGGGCCGCTCCAGCAACCTCATAAGGGGAAGGAGGATCTTCACTGCGGGCCGGATTAACCTATAGGGGTTGCTGAGGGCGGCGAGTTTCGGAAGGAGGTCGCAGAGGAAGACCACCAAGCCGAGCAGGAGGAGCGTCTTGAGCCAGAAAGATGTGGCGGGGCGGTCTTCCCGAGGCAGGAGGTACTGGCAGAGCAGGATGAGGGGGATGTTGATGCAGACATCCGCAAGCAGGATAACGCTCAGGAGCCGTTTTGGATTCGCCAGCAGCCGCGAGAGCGCCTCCGAGTATCGGGTTTTGTTCCTGCGCAAACGCTCCAGCTCCTGGGGTTGAAGCGAAAAAAGTGCGGTTTCAAACGCTGAAAACAGGGCAGAGCCCACCGCAAGGAAGGACGCTAGAACGCCCAGACAGAGGGGTAGGGACGCTTTCATCGATGTGGTCGCGCGCACCCCGGAGCGGGTGATGCAACACCCAGGGAGGGTGATGCGGGAACCCCGTGGGGAACCGAGCCGGGTTGGCTGGTTCGGAGCTGACCATAAAATGAACGTGACCGCTGGTGTTTCACCCTTCGTAGAGTCTAGGGTTTCCTTTGCTCACTGCGAATGAAAAAAAATGCCCGCCTTCAAACTTGGATGAATGAGTGGGACCCGGATCCGGGCGCCGTTCTGCCACGGGAGTACCGGGCCTTTTTCTTCCTGTTCAACCGACGGCAGTACTATGAGGCCCACGACGTCCTTGAAGCACTCTGGCTACCGTGTCTCGATGAGAACCGGAGCTTCTACCAGGGACTCATCCAGCTGGCCGGTGCGTTTGTGCACTTTGATAAACAGGCGCTTTTTCCGGAGCACCCCGTCCATATGCGGAGGCTCGCGCCCGGGTGCAGGCTTCTGGACTTGGCCGCCGCCCGCCTTGGCCGGTTTGGCCCGCTTCACATGCGGCTCGATGTGGTGGCGGTTCTGAGCATATGCGAGCTCTGGAAAACACGGGCCCAGCAATGCGGGAGCCCATTGCAAACGCACAAACCGCCGGAACTGCAGCTCGAAATTGAGTCGGCTCAAACGCGGGGGCTCCAAACGCGAGGCGAGAGCGTCTGAACTGGACCAGAACAAATCACGCCTCCCCCCTGGGAGCGCGCAGCCCCAGCTGCGCAGAGCACGCTCACTTCAGGATGTCTTTCCAGGATGTCTTTCCCCTTTGGCCCCGTTGGCTAGGCAATGGACTCTTTGCTGCTGCGCCACCGCTCTGGTGCAACCCGCGTCTGGGCGCAGCTGGGGCTACGCGCTCCCAGGGGGGGGCCGACGTATCGATCCGCTCAAACGATATACATCTTGCATCTTAAAGCCTGGCTCCCAGCGAGGCAGTCAGCAGCTCGCACCTCTGGCCCTTTGGAGCCAGCAACTGAGTTCACCAACGCCAACTATTGGAGCCGAACTTCTAGACCTCACTGCCCATTAGTGCCCCCGCAGCCGGGTGGTCAGTAGAGACTGAAAATGCGAGCGCATTTGCGCCTCCGGCAGCCGGTCGAGGATCTCGTTCAGAAAACCGTAAGTGATCAGTCTGAGCGCGTCCTTTTTTGGAATGCCCCGCGAGTTGAGGTAGAATAGTTCGTCTGGTTCGATCTCGCCGGTCGTTGCACCGTGGGAGCAGCGAACTTGGTCGGCAAGAATTTCAAGGCCGGGAAGCGAGTTTGACTCCGCTTGATCACTCAGAAGCAGGTTGCGCACTTTCTGGTAGGCGTCGGTTCTGTGCGCGTTCGGGTCGACGCGGATGAGTCCCGCGAAGATCGTCTTGGTCTTGTCGTAAAGCGCGTTTTTGAAGAGCAGATCGCTGAAGGTGTCTGGGCTTTGATGCTCCTGAAGCGTGCGCTGATCGAATTCCTGCGTGTGATCGGCAACCGTGAGCGCAAGCATTTCGCTCTTCGCTCCGCTTCCACTCAGACGCGTCAATCCTTCAGCGCGGCTGTAGTTTCCGCCAAAGTGCAGGCCCAGCGTATTGGCCGAGGCTTGGGCGGAAACAAAGGTGTTGCAGCTGTGGATGGAGGTCGTGTCGCGGTTCCAATCTTGAACCGTGATGTAGCGCACCTGCGCGCCTTTGCCCAACCAGATATCGCTGAATCCACAAGCCATGCTGCGGGCATTGTCCGCCGAGCGGAACCAGTCCACCAGTGTGACTGCGCTGCCTTCCTCGGCGATGACAAGCGTGTGCGGAAACACCGCCTGATGCGTGCCTTCAAGCCAGTGGAACGCCTGCACGGGCAGTTCCAGCTTTACGTTCTTTGGTACATACAAAAACGTTCCGTTCCGGAGTGAAGCTTTGTGCAGGGCTGCGAACTTTGGAGCCCCCAGCGTGCAGGTTTCACGCATGAAGTAGGTCCGGATCAATTCACTGTGTTTGTGCAATGCCTCGGCGAGGGGAAGAAACACTGCACCCTTTGCAGCTGCTTCCGCTGATGCGACGGATTTGAGCAATCGGTCGTTGCCAAAAACCAGCGAGCCGCTGCTGTCGGAAAGACCTTTGGATCGGGCAACCAAGTCGTCGGAAATATCGGGAGCGATTGGTGCCGCTGGAGCGAAGTCGGAGAAGTCCACCGCCTTCAGATTTGCAAACCGCCAGCGTTCGTCGCGGGAGCTTGGAGCCGAGGCGGACTCGTGTGTCAAAGCCGCTTCGGCTTGCAGTTTTTCGAACCAATCCGGCGGCGCTTTAGCGGGAGCCGGGATGGAGCTTTGGAGGAGAGCGGTGCTCATAAGGGTAAGTCGCTGGCTTTCGGTAGGGTGGATGTG
>CAMDSZ010000312.1 GCA_945906945.1 Akkermansia muciniphila | reverse complement strand
TGCTCAATTTCACGAGCAAATGCCCCGAGGCCGACCGCACGATTCAACTGTTCACCAGGCACTTCGGAAGATTCAAAAGTCGAAAACCCACCGTCAACGGAGAGGACACCTGAACCCTCGTCCACCGGAGTTGGTGAAAGCAATTGCCCATCACCAATAAAACCCTCAGGAGAATCAACTAGCAAAGCTGGAGTCAAAGGTTTTGCGCCAGGAGTCAACCTTCCGACAGAGGTCGCCGGCAGCTGGGAGATGGTAGACTGGGCGGAAGGTGATTGGGGAGCTAGTAGCTTGGCCGATATTATCGTCCGTGAGTCTTCCTTCGCTGCTGCAGGCATCGCCTGCGGAGTGGCAGATGTCTCCTGCGCCAGCCGCGTGTTTTTTTGGTTCAGTGAACCTTGAGGCTGGGCCTGAGCAGTGCTTGGCGGGAGTGAAGCCTTGGTTTGTGGCGTGATCCCGACCCGGATCGCAGCCTGCAAAGTCGGCATCGGGACCGAGTCAACCACCTCGGCACCCCCCGAGATTGGTTCAATTGCATCCTGAGCATCTCCGGCTTGAGCGTCGTCGCCCGTGTTTAAAAGATTGGAGGGCGGAGCAACCGGGCTAGGCACTGGAGCAGCATTCCCAGAAAGCATCGCCGAAGCCGCAAGCGCAGCCAATTCCAACGCAGCATCGATTGGATTCAGAAGACGCGGGTCCGAAGGAAGATCGGCTTCCGAACGAATCGCTGGCAAGAGTCCAGAATCCACCGTCTCGGCTTCTTCTGAGCGAAACTCGGCAGACTGAACCGATGAATCGACAGCACTTTCGGACGATGCCGAGTCATATCCCCCGATGGGAGACGAGGCATTCCCGCTCGCCTTTGTGCCGCCGGTTTTCACGAAAATGTTTTTGCCAGGCTTCGCACTGTTCGCACTGGCATTCGAACCATCCCGCAGGTAGCTCGAGAAATCAGACCTCTCTGCGGCCGGAAGATCCGTTTTCGGGGTGGGTGCACTTGGAGCGATCAGCACCTCTGGGGCAGACTGGATCGTTGACACACTCACTGGACCACCTCTTTCTTTACGGTTTTCATTAAGCGAAGTTTGTCTGAGATCCTAGCCGCACGGCGCGCCGGGGAGTCTTCGGAAAAGCGCTCGTTCTTGTCCACCAGCGACGCCATTGTTCCGAGCATCTTGGATACGATATCGGGCTTCATTTGGGCAAAAATCTTGACCACGGTATCCTCGTCCAACTCCTTGAGGATCGGCACAGCGGAGATCGGGGGCATCGCAGCGTAAGTGGAAACCAGCTTCTTCAAGTTATCCTTCTCAAACTCTTGAACCTCGACCACCCGCGCGTCGAGTTCCTGCCTGAGTCGAACTACCTCCGCCTTCAGCTTTTCCACTTCGTCCCGCTCGGCGCTGATCTGGCTTTGCAACAAGGAGAGATCCTTCATTTCGTCCAAAAGCCCTTCCTTGCTGGCCTTCAACTCATTCACCAACTCATCAACAGCCTCGGTCTTGAAGTTCCAAGGCGGCGGCGGTGGGAGAGCTGCAATGCGCTCCTCCTCGACTTTCTTTTCCTCCACAACCTTTTCCTCGCTCGTCACGACCGCGACCTGCTTGGCCTTCTCGATCTCAGGCTTGAGCATCAAAAAGGTTGAGACCGCGTTCACAACAAACGCGACAACTGCTAAAAACCAAGGGGCGGCTAACATAATAAATTAAACGCTAGATCACGCGGTTCATCGCAAAGCTGAGACGCGCGTCGCCACCCAGCGAGCGGAAATCATGTCCTCGATTTCACGCTCCTCCAGACGGCGCATTTCAGCGTCGTGAGTTTGACTGCGTTTATCCTTAAGCTTCTGTAAAACTTGCGTTTTCCGGCGGGCGTCAAGCCAGAGTTTCATTCGCACCTCAACCAACTGCACGGCGCGAGCGAGACGCTGCGTCATCGCGTCACAAAAGGAACGCTGTTGGCGGATCGCCTGAATGAACATGATTTGATCGTCCCGTTTAGAGGTCGCCTGTCGTTTTTCAGAAAGCTCTGATTGGAGGGCATCGAGATCATTCATGGCTTGGTCCAACGCCTCGTTGGTGCGGGCTTGGAAAGCCAAGGCCTCTGCATAGGACTGGCGCGCCGTTTCCTCTTCCCGGGAACGGAGCGTCAAAACAGATTCCAATGTAAACCTAAAGGGCCTCATTACTTAAACTAGCGAAATCAAAGAAACTACAGTGCGACCGAAACTAACCTAGTTCACTATCTAAAAACCAAGAGAGAAAATCAACGTCCCAAGCATTTCATCATTCAATTCATTAACCACGCAACGCGGAAACGATTTTCTGCCAGGCCTGCACTCGGTCGGAGCGTTCCGTCATTGGTTGCTTCAGGAAATTCATCAGCGGTTCGTTCCGCTCGATGGCCTGATCCAACTTAGGATTCGAACCCCGCGTGTAGGCCCCGATGGTGATCAGATCCTCATTGCGCCGGTACAAGGCTAGCAGGTCTCGGGCCTCGGCTGAGAGAAGATATTCCTGCTCGCTGCAAAGATCACGATTCAAACGACTAATACTTTCCAAAATATCAATCGCCGGAAAATGGTTCGCCGTCGCGAGCGAACGGGTCAAAACAATGTGCCCGTCCAGGATCCCGCGCACGGAGTCGGCGATGGGCTCATTCATATCATCCCCCTCGACCAGAACTGTATAGAACGCGGTAATCGAACCCGAATCGCCCGCCCCCGTACGCTCCAAGAGCTTTGGCAACAGCGCAAAGACTGATGGAGTGTATCCACGACTGCTGGGCGGTTCACCCACCGCCAAACCGACCTCGCGCTGAGCCATGGCAAAGCGCGTGACCGAATCCATCATGAACATGACGCGGTGGCCCTGATCCCGGAAAAACTCGGCGATCGCAGTGGCGGTCAGCGCCGCCCTCAGGCGCACGAGCGCCGGCTGGTCCGAGGTGGAAACGACAATCACCGAACGCTGCAAGCCTTCCTCACCCAGATCTTTCTCAAGAAATTCCCGCAGTTCGCGGCCACGCTCCCCCACCAGCGCGATCACATTCACCTCGCTGCTCGCACCGCGCGCCATCATCCCGAGCATCGTAGACTTCCCAACTCCGCTACCCGAGAAGATCCCCATGCGCTGACCCTCCCCGACTGGGGTAAAAACATCGATCGCCTTAACCCCGGTTGAGAACGGCTTGGTAATTCGCTGGCGCGTCAAGGGATGTGGAGGAGCCGCCCTCAATGGGGCGATCGGAAGCGGAGGCAGCGGCCCCTTGCCGTCAATCGGACGAGCGAGCCCATCCAACACCCTGCCCCTCAATTCGTAACCCACTGGAACACCGGCGGCAAAGCTGGACGCGGTCACCTCTGAGCCCACACGCACCTGGTGCATTTCCCCCAGCGGCATCAACAGCAACCGGTGTTCACGGAAGCCAACGACCTCGGCAAAAACCGGCTGCTCAGCCCCAGCCGCTATCTGACAGACATCGCCTATGGCCAGATTCGGACCATCAGACTCGACAACAAGCCCCGTAACCTGAACGACATGCCCAATACTTTGTGCAAGCCGCCCTCCCCGCAACCGCTCCTGAAGCCTTTCCGCCGACCAAAGTGATGCACTCATGCCTTGAGTTGCCACAAACTAGGTTAGAAGCCCTCCCACGGCGTTGATCTTCGTGGCGACCCGCCCGTCGAGCATCCCGAACTTTGTTTTCACCATGCAGTCGCCCGAAACAAGGTCGTCATTCACAGCAAACCGCAGACTAGGAAATTTTTGCCGCAACTGATTTTGAAACTGCTCCACCCGCGCCATGTCGACCCGGCAAAGTTGGACCTCAACGTTCTCCGAACCTGGAGCGACTTCCGCCAACAAATCAGAAACAACCCCCTTGATTGCAGCGTCATCCCACTCAAAACTCCCGACGATTCTAGCCACGGCCTCCTTCACGAGGACTGGCAAAATACAGCGCATCTCCTCAAGTGCGTCCGCATGCTGCAGGACGATATCCTTCAGCACTTTCTCGACAACCGCAGATACATCATCCTTCAGTTTCGCGATTTCCGCGTCGTAGGCCTGCGTAACTGCTTGAGAAGCTTCCTGCCGGGCCTCTTCGCGGGCCCTCGTGAGGTCGTCGGCACTAAAACGAGCAACCGAGCCCTCGCCGGCCAGATGGACCAGCTTGAGGGGTTCGGAAAACGAAAGGGATGCCTTGGGCAGCTCCATCCGATTACTCCTCTGAGTCGATGGTGATCTCCTCAGCCTCCTCGAGTTTCCGCACCACTTCGATCACCTTCTCCTGCGCCTGCTCCATGTCTTTGGCCCGCAACGGGGGAAGCATTTCCACTTCCTCACGTACGCCGGCGGCCTGACGCTTCGACATTGTTTTATAGATGGCAGCGCTGGTCTCAGGTTTTGCACCCTTCATCGCCTTCGCAAGATCGGAAGTTTCGACCTCCTTGAGCACCTTCTGCAGGTCGCTTGGAACCAAGCGCACCAAGTCATCAAATCCGAAGACTTTCTTCCGGATCGCATTACCGAGCGCCGCATTGCGCTTGTCCATCGCACCCAAGAGCTCCTTGCGCGTGACCTTGTCCAGAGAGTTGAGAATATTGGCGCATGCATCCACCCCGCCCGCCTTCTGCACGCCTTGCTGAGCCTTGCGGTCAAAATGCTTCTGTATGTTCCTCGAGACCTTCTTAATCCAGTCCCTCGAAGTGGGCTCCATGACCCCGAGACGCTCGATGACTTCCTCCCGCTGTTCGGCCGTCATTAGACGAATGACTTCGCTCGACTTCGCGGGCTCCATGAAGGAGAGGATGAATGCAATGGTCTGCATCTGCTCCGCGCGCAACAGATTGAAAATCTGGCGACCGTCCATTTCCGAAATGCCGTCGCTGAGCTCGGAGGGCGAGGTGGGAGCCACCCGCAACATGAGCTTCTCGGCGGTAAAGTCACCCTTCGCTCGTTCCAACGATTCATGCGCCATGGAAACGCCCCCGAGGGCGGCCTGCATGGATTGGGAAACCACCTCGGCGAACTCATCAAGGATGGAATCCCTCATG
>CAMDSZ010000311.1 GCA_945906945.1 Akkermansia muciniphila | reverse complement strand
ATCAGCAATCTTGTGTGGGCGCACCTGACCGGTGTCGGCGTCATCAATCCTGTGGATGACATCCGCATCTCCAATCCTCCTTCGAACCTTCCGCTGCTCGAGTACATTTCAAAGCGTTTGGTGGAGTACAATTTTGATATTCGCAAGCTTGCTAAAGAGATCTGCATGTCGGCGACCTACCAGCGCTCAACGCATGCGAACGAGACAAACCAGCTCGACGAAAAAAACTTCGCCAAAGCGACCATCCGCAGGATGCGAGCTGAGGTTTTGTTGGATGCGATTTCTGATGCGACGGGCACGACAGGCAAGCAGCAGGGATTGCCCCAAGGGATGCGCTCGGTGGAAGTCGCGGACGCGAAGAGGACAAATTATTTCCTGACGACTTTCGGGCGTTCGGCTCGTGAGAATGTTTGCGCACGCGACGAGTGCGGGCCGACCTTGTCACAGGCGTTGCATCTTCTCACCGGGGATTCCGTTGACGGCAACATCAAGGCGGGGGCGCTTGTCACCAAGCTTCTTGCTGCGGGAAAAAAGCCGAATGAAATCATGATCGAGCTTTATTTGCGTAGCTTGGGGCGTCCGCCGACGGCCGAGGAGTCTGCATCGCTTGAAGCGCTCTTCAACGATCCGGAGCAAACCAAGGCGACGCTGGAGGACGTACAGTGGGCCTTGCTAAATTCGAAGGAGTTTATCTTTAACCATTAAATCTCATGCACCGCACATTACTTGGCTTCCTTGGACTAGGTTTGGCAGCCGGGCCCGTATTGGGCGCATTGCCGGAGAAAGTGACGTTCGAGGATCATGTCCTCCCGGTGTTTCAGAACGCGTGTAACAACTGCCACAACCCCGACAAGAAGAAGGCTGGTCTGGATTTGACCACGTATGGGGCGACTATGCAGGGGTCCGATGGCGGCAAGGTTGTGAAGGTTGGCGACGCTGCGAGCAGCATGCTTCTGAAGTGCATCAATGGAACGGAGGAGCCTGTAATGCCCCCAAAAGGCGACCGTCTGACTGCGGAGCAGATCGCTCTGGTGGAGCGGTGGATTGCGACTCGGGCGCTTGAATCAATGACAAGCAAGGCCGCGGCGCTGCCCAATTCGGTGGGGGTGGCGACGGTCACCCTCAAGCGTCCAGATGGTCCTGCGCCGATGCCCGTGAATCTTAAGGTGAACGAACCCGTGTTGCCGACACCCCGCGCCAACGCGCTGGTGGCGCTGGCTGCAAGCCCTTGGTCTCCGTTGACGGCGGTGGGAGGCCAGAAGCAGGTGCAACTCTACCATTCGGATACGTTGGAGTTGCTGGGAGTGCTTCCATTCCCCGAGGGAATGCCGACGATTTTGCGCTTTTCGAGAAACGGCCAGTTGTTGATGGCTGGTGGCGGGATCGGCGCGAAGTCGGGACGTGTCGCGATCTGGAATGTTCCCACTGGTGAGCGTGTTGCCACAGTCGGAACCGAGGTGGACCAAGTATTGAGCGCGGATCTCAGCCCGGACCAGTCGACGGTCGCCCTCGGCGGACCAAACCGGCTCCTGAAACTTTACAATACGAAGGACGGTTCGTTGAAAAAATCCATCAAGAAGCACACCGACTGGGTGACTGCGGTGGCTTATTCTGCGGACGGAGGCTACGTGGCGAGTGCCGACAGGGCTGGGGGAATTACGGTGTGGGAGGCTACGTCGGGCGAGGAGGCGATCACTCTCACCGGACATAAATCGGCCGTCACCGCGCTCGCATTTCTGCCAGGACTGCTGGCCTCGGCCAGTCTGGATGGAAGCATTGTTTTGTGGGATATCAGCGATGGCAAGGAGCTCAAAAAGTGGGCGGCCCATGCGGGGGGCGCCGAGTTCGTTGATTTCACCCCTGACGGACGCATCGTGAGTTGTGGGCGGGATCGCACTGCGAAGGTATGGAATCAGGAGGGGAAGGCGCTCCTCACCACTGCACCGATGGGTGAAATCACTCTGCGCGCAGTGCTGGTTGGCGATACCGTGGTTGCTGGAGATTGGACTGGCAAGGTTCAGGCGTACGGCATCGCCGATGGCGGCAAGCCGTTCGGTGAAATCGCTGTCACTCCGATGCTCGCTTCCAAACCTTAATTCAGTTTTTTTGAAGGCTCATCGTGATCCGCTTACCCAAGGCGCTGGGTTTTTGATGTGGGGTGTTTTGTGGGTGTTACGATTGAAGGCAAACCGAGAGTGAACAGCCACGTTCTCTACTATCAGTCGCAGGGTTCTTGGGGCGGGCAACATGAGCCGGTTGTTCTCTGCGTGGGGCCTCTGGGCCGCTGTGAGGCGATGCGTGAATCTCTTCTGAAGAATCCAGAGTTCACCGTGATCCTGTCGCGCGAAAGGGGCGGGGCGCTCCAAATTACGCCGATCGCCAAGGGGCCATCGATTGTTTCGCGCTCGGTTGCATTTCAAAACAGTATCTCCGCAGTTGGCGGAGTGAACCGAATTTAGGGTAAGTCCGGCCGCATTGCTACCGACCCAAAAAACAAAATCAAAGGCCTGATAGGGGTGTGGGTTTACAAGTAGTCTTGCTTTGCCAACTGGGGCTGCGACTGCGGCTGCGGAACCCGCAACTTAGGGTTCGAGCCCGTGCGTTTCGCTCGGCGGCGAGTCGGGGCGTATTAGGGTTTCTCAATGTACAGGACTGAATATTTATGAAAGCGCCTTCCAGACTCTGCTTTTTGTGGCCGATTTTTATTTTTATAGCCGTCGTCACGGCGCGGGCCGCCCAAGAGCGGCGTCCGAATGTGGTCATCATTTTTACCGATGACCAGGGATACGGGGACCTGGGTTGTCAGGGGGCCAAAGGTTACAAAACGCCCAACCTTGATGCACTTGCCCAGTCCGGCGTCAGACTGACCAACTTCCATGTCGCGCAGCCGGTTTGCTCCGCGTCGCGGGCCGCACTCCTCACGGGGTGTTATCCAAATCGCATCGGCATCCACGGCGCGCTCGGTCCGAACGCGAAGGTGGGGTTGAACCCAAGCGAAGTTACCATCGCTCGGATGTTAAAGGACCACGGTTACCGGACCGCCCACTTTGGAAAATGGCACCTTGGTGACGCGCCGGAGTTTCTGCCGCCTGCGCACGGATTCGATGTTTCGCTCGGGATTCCGTACTCGGGTGATATGTGGCCTTACCACCCGGAGGCTGGGCCAGGGGCCTACCCGCCGCTGCCCTTAGTTGAAAATGGAAAGGTTGTTGAGAGGGGATTGGACGCGGCTGCGCAGGAGACTCTCACCACGCGGTACGCGAAGGGTGCGGTGAAGTTCATTCGCGAGAACCAATCGCAGCCGTTCTTTCTGTACGTCGCCCCGAATCAGCCTCATGTGCCTTTGTTTGTGAGCAGCAAGTACCAAGGAAAATCCGGTGCGGGGCTTTACGGGGATGTGATTGAGGAGGTCGACTGGGCGGTCGGGCAAATCTTGCAGGAAATCAAGAACTGCGGCCTGGAGAAGGATACTCTCGTTGTATTTTCATCCGACAATGGACCCTGGCTTTCGTACGGGGAGCATGCGGGCTCGGCTGGTGTTTTGCGCGAGGGCAAGGGGACCGTTTACGAAGGCGGGGTGCGCGTGCCTTGCATTTTTTCATGGCCGGGAAAACTCACCCCCAACCGTGTATCTGATGAGTTTTTAATGACCATCGACGTGCTTCCAACCATCGCCAAACTCACTGGTGCAAAGGCGCCTGATTCTATCGACGGAAAAAACGTCTGGCCGCTGATAGAGGGACAGCCGGGAGCGAAGAATCCGCATGAAGCCTACTATTTTTACTATCTTCAGAACCAGTTGCAGGCAGTGGTTTCATGGCCGTGGAAACTGATGTTTCCCCATCAAAGTCGTTCGATGGGGACGCAACCGAAGGCGCAGGGAGGCAAACCAGGAAAGTACGAGGTGGTTAAAATTCTCGGGCCGGAATTATACGATTTGTCCAAGGACATTTCGGAGACGCAGAACGTGTTTTCGTTGGTGCAAGCAACGGATCCTGCGCTTTTGGAGAAGTTGAATCGGTGCGCGAATGATGCCCGTGAACGCATGGGGGATGCTTTGCAAAACCGGATGGCTGGTTCCGAAACCCGTGAGGCCGGACACCGAGCACCTTGAGGCGCGTAAAGTTTCTCAGCGGGGCACTGCGGGGGATGGCCGCCCCTTGCGAAGCGGTGACTGCGAAGCGGTGACGGTGGGTGAAGCGGTGACAGGCGTCTTTAGTGCGAAAGCCAATTCTCTAAATGGGAGATTGATTTCTGAGCGCCCAGCCTCTGGTGCGGTAGTGGCGGTATTTGAAAAGTAATGTCAGGTAAATTTTGACCCCGGTTTCGGAAACAAGTCTTCCCCACCAAGAGCGCCCCCACTGGTAAGTCACGGTGTCATGCATGACGCAGCCTTGGGATCCTTGTGTTTCAAACCGGTGCTCATGCACGAATAGCGCGAAGGGCCCGCTCACAATCTCGTCTACCAATAGACCGGGCGGTTGGACCGTCTTCCAGCGGCAAGTCCAGTGCATCGGGATCACCCACCAGTCGCGGCAGTGTAATTCGATGAGGCGGCCCTCTTTTGCAGGGCCGTCAGTTTTCATGCTGACGAGTTTGAGGGTGGGGGGCATTACCTCACGAAGATTGTTCGGGTCACTGTGGAAGGCGAACATGGTCTGGGCGCTCGCGGAGAGGCTTGTGCTGGCTCTGAAGATAGATGGCATTGTTCAGGAAAAAATAGAGGCTGCTCAAAACCGCTTCAATAGGGCGTCCGCGGCAGCTTGTCCGGAGATGATCGCTCCTTCAATCGAGGAACTCCAACAGTGATCGCCGCAGACCAGAACGCCGTTGCGTTCAAGTAGTCCGACTTTTGGGTCGCCGCCAGGTAGCATCGCTGGCAATGCCCGGGCAATGCGATCCGTCCTCAAGTGTTTCCATTCACGCACACGGCGACCAAACCATGCCTCCAGCTCCTCCAAAACTTTGCTCTCAAAATTCTCCGTTTCCGGGGTCCCCAGAACGGAAACCGAGATCAGTGCCAGCCCCGTTGGTGCGTAGTCCGCTGAAACGTCGGAGGGCACGCAAACGTTGTTTACTAGTCCAGAGCCTGTCCCGTTTAAGAC
>CAMDSZ010000310.1 GCA_945906945.1 Akkermansia muciniphila | reverse complement strand
GATCCGCTTTGATTCCCGCAAACTAAAGGCGATTCGTGTCACTCAAACCGGATCTGCGAAGGGCAGCTACTGGTCCATTCACGAGCTTGAGTTGTTGCGTCCGGAAGCCAAGACCGTTGCATCAAAATAGGCGGCCGACTGGATTTGATCGATTTGATCGAGAGCGGCCTTAGTCGATGTTTTGATCGCTCACGTATCATGATCCTCGGAGGCGGTGGCTTCGGGCGGAGTGAATGGCGTCTACGCTCGCGAGACTTATTCCCCCAAGATTACGGTTTGGTTGATGTTTTGGGCGTCTCATGGAGCGGCGTCAGCGCAACCTCCGTCATCCGCGGGTGTTTGTTGAGCGGGCACGATAAATTTTATTTCACCCCGCTCGATGTCGCTTAGATTGAGCGCTACCCGAATTTCATGAAGCCAGCCACCCGCACCTCGATCATTTTTGTCAGCATTATCGTCGCTGGAGGCGCGCTCTCGGCCAAATGGGTGATGAAGGAGGCGGCTAGGGTTGGCCGCGAACAGGAAGCCCGCCGCGCGCTGCGGGCTCCGAAGGGCGTCGACATGGCGTGGATACCTTCTGGAAAGTTCACCATGGGCTCCAACGACGGGCAGTTGGATGAGCGTCCGATCCATGACGTCAAGGTGAAGGGCTTTTGGATGGACCGCTACGAGGTCACCAATGACCAGTTCGCGAAGTTTGTTCAGGAAACCGGCTACGTCACAACCGCGGAGCAGAGCCCGGATCCCAAGCTTTTTCCGGATGCGCCCAAGGAAAACCTGGTTCCCGGCTCGGTGGTGTTCACACCGCCGCCGCGGGTGGAGACGCTCAACAACCACATGCAGTGGTGGAGTTACGTAAAGGGGGCCAACTGGCGGCACCCGGAGGGTCCGGAGTCGGATATCAAGGGGCGAGGCAACCACCCGGTGGTGCATGTGTCATGGTTCGACTGCGAAGCGTATGCGAAGTGGGCGGGCAAGAGGCTGCCCACGGAGGCTGAGTGGGAGTATGCGTGCCGAGGCGGCTTGGAGCAGAACCCCTATTCCTGGGGCAGGGAGCGCTTTGAGAAAGGGATGTGGATGATGAACATCTGGCAGGGCCAGTTTCCGAATGAAAACCTCGCGCAGGATGGGTTCAAGGGTACGGCTCCGATAGGTTCATACGCCCCAAATTCTTACGGGCTTCATGATATGGCGGGTAACGTCTGGGAATGGGTGTCGGACTGGTACCGTCCGGATTATTATTCCAAAAGCCCGCGTGACAACCCGGCCGGGCCGGTCGACAGCTTTGACCCGGATGAACCCGGGGTTCAAAAAAGGGTGGGGCGCGGCGGCTCCTACCTGTGTAGTGACATGTATTGCAAGGGCTACAGGCCGGCGGCGAGGCAGAAGACCTCCCCTGATACGGGGCTTTCGCACACGGGTTTCCGGTGCGCACTGGATGCGCCTGCGCCCTAGGTGGGGAAGAGGATGGCGGGCAATGGCAAGCAATTCGCGAATGCGGGTTGAGCTGGGGCCTGAGTCCTGTTTAAGGTGTGCGGCTAATGTCTGCCCAAGAATACAAGGTGAAGCTCGAGGTCTTTGAGGGACCCCTCGACCTGCTGCTTTATTTGATTAAGCGCGAGGAGGTCGACATTTACGAGGTGTCGCTGGAGCGGATCACCCAGCAGTACCTCGAGTTCATAGACGCCTTCAAGGCGTTGGATCTCGATGTGGCAGGGGAATTTATCGTGATGGCGGCCAACTTGATTTACATCAAAAGCCGCAGTCTTCTGCCGGTCAACGTCCAGGCACCCGATGAAGAGGCCGAGCCGGATGACCCGCGTTGGGAGCTGGTGCGCCAGCTGGTGGAGTACAAGAAGTTCAAGGATGCTGCGGCCCACCTGCATGACCGGGAGGTTTCCAGGGAAGGACTGTTCCCGCGCATCGCCGACTCGCTTGAGGTTCCGCCCGAGCGGCCGTTGGGGGATGTCAGCGTGTTTGACTTGGTCAACGCTTTCAATGTCATCCTCAAGCGGCTCAATAAGACCGAAGATCTGCGCGAGATTTTCGAGGAGAATTTCACCGTGTCCGACAAGATCGACATGGTCTTGAAGATGACCTCCTCACGGTTGCCGGTGAAGTTCACGGACTTGTTTGCAACGGTGGTTTCGCGGGCTGAGATTGTGGTGACGTTTCTGGCGGTGCTGGAGTTGATCCGGCTCAAACAGTTGCGCGCGTATCAGGACGAGCCGTTCGGGGATATTGAGTTACATCGTGTGTAGGAAAGGTTATGACGCTGCATCAAGTTCTGGAGTCCCTTATTTTCGCCTCGCCCAAACCTATCACGGTGGCTGAGCTTCTCGCCGCGTTGAAGGCTGCCAGCGAGTCCTCGGAGAAGCCCGAGGCACAGGAGTACGGGCAAGTTGACGCGGAAGGTGTGCTCTCCGTGCTCGGTGAATTGCAGCAGCAAATCGATGCGTCGGAGCGAGCATTTCAGCTGATTGAACAGGTGAACGGCTGGGCGTTGGTGAGCCGGGCGGAATACGCCCCATGGGTTCGTAAACTTTTTCCAGAAGCAAAGCCCACCCGACTGAGCGGCCCCGCGTTGGAAACACTTGCGATCATCGCCTACCGGCAGCCAGTCACTCGCGCTGATATCGAGGCCGTGCGAGGAGTTGCGGTCGATGGGGTCATGGCCGTGCTTTTGGATCGGAGTTTGGTGAGAATTTCGGGGCGCGCGGACGTGCCCGGGAGGCCGCTTCTGTATTCCACCACTGGTTATTTTCTGGAGCATTTCGGACTCAAGAGCACCGGCGAGTTGCCGAATGCGGATGAGTTGATGCGGTTGGAACTTCCAAAAGCGAAGATTGTGGAGGAAAAACCCGCAACGAAAGGACGCGCTAAAAAGCTTGAGGGCACCGAGGAAGAGGACGTCGCGGCTGCGCCTGTTGATTCTCTAGTGGAGATTGTCCACGAGGAAAACAAAGGGCCATTCACGCCTTCGCAGGAGGCTGAATCACCCGAGCAGCCGCCTCTTACAGCCCGCGCGCATCCATTCTTTGTGGAGGATGACGAGGAAGAGGTCGAAGAGTTCGAGGAGGTGGGTGAATTGATCGAAGACGGTTGTGTCGTGGAGCCGGGCGATGATGATGACGAGGAACAGGAAGATGAGGAACAGGAGGATGGGGGGCAAGATGAGGAGAGCGGGGACGAAGATTTGAACGTTGATGGAGCCGAACTGGAGGAGCCTTCCGAAACAGGCGGTGACCAAGAGTCCGATTTGTCGCCAGATGAAATGCAGAAGGGTGAGGACAAAAGTAAATCCGACGATGAAACTCCCTGAGATCCGGCAGCAGATTGATATTTTGGACGAGCAGATTTTAAAGCTGCTCAACGCACGCGCTGAGTTGGTGCACAAGGTCGGGGAGCTCAAGCGCGCGGAGGGCCTGGAGATTTACGCGCCGGAGCGCGAGGAGCAGGTGTACCGATCACTGGTGGAGCGGAACGCGAAGATCGGCGGCCGTCTTCCGGATCCTGCGGTGCGCGCTGTTTACCGTGAGATCATGTCGGCGTCACTGGCGCTCGAGAAGGATTTGCGGATCGCTTACCTCGGACCCGAGGCCACTTTCACGCACCAGGCCGCGCGCACCAAGTTTGGCGCGAGTGTGAAGTACTCATCTGAGGCGAGTATTGCGGAGGTGTTCAACTCCGTAGTGCGTGGACGTGCGGACTATGGGGTGGTGCCGGTGGAGAATTCCTGGGAGGGGGCCGTGAATCACACGCTGGATATGTTCATCGACAGCGAGGCGCGAGTCTGTGCGCAGATTTTGCTGCGCATCGAGCACCAGTTGCTTTCGCGTGGGACCCGGGAGGGCATTCAGAAAATCTACAGTCATCCACAGGCGTTTGGTCAGTGCCGCAGCTGGCTGCGGGCGAACTTTCCGAAAGCCGAATGGGTGGAGGTTTCGAGCACGACGCGCGCCGCGGAACTGGCAGCGGGCGACGAAACCACTGCAGCTGTCGCTGGAAAGCTTGCAGGCGAATTGTACGGGCTTTCGGTTTTGGATGCAGGGATTCAGGATTCACCTGACAACACGACGCGCTTTTTGGTGATCGGTCAGAAGCCGTCGCCGGCGACGGGAAGCGATCGCACCGCCCTCATGTTCAGCGTGCCGCACGAACCCGGAGCGCTTTACCGCGCCTTGGAACCGTTTGATCGAAACCGGATCAACATCGGCAAGATTGAAAGCCGTCCTTCGCGCCGCAAGGCGTGGGAGTATTGCTTCTTTCTGGATGTGGAAGGCCACGTTGGCGACGCGCATTTGCAGGAGGTCTTGTCCGAGTTGCAGAAGCGCTGCACGCTGGTAAAGATTTTGGGGACCTTCCCCGTGCCAGCTCTCGCGGAGTAGGCGCTTATTGCGGTACGAGCCTGCGGTGGACATCCCTTCGAATAGGGGGCTCTTGTGAAAAAACAGCTTTCGAGGGGCGGAGTCTTGGGGTAGGACGAAAGAAGCTGGTTGCCAACGGGATTTGCTCTCATGGGCCGACCGGTGTCGCCCCTAATTGAATACTCCCCCTCAAAATGAAGTCCTCCCGTCGTTCGTTTCTAAAGTCTGGTGCCTCCGCCCTGCTTGGTTTTCCCGCAATCCTGCGCGCTCTCAACCCAAACTCCACGCTTCAAATCGCGGGTGTTGGGTGCGATGGCAAGGGGTTTTCTGATTTGGCCGAGGTCGGATCGCATCAGAAGGCTAAGTTCGTTGGATTTTGCGATGTCGATTCGAGTCGTTTCGCAAAGATTGATCAGAAGTTCCCCGGAGTGTCGCGGTACGCGGACTATCGTGAGATGTATGCGAGGCTTGGTGGGGAGTTTGATGCCGTCGTGGTTTCCACTCCGGACCACATGCATGCGGCGATCGCGATGGAGGCGATGAGGCAGGGAAAACATGTGTATTGTCAGAAGCCCCTGAGCCATACGGTATGGGAGGCGCGTCAAATGCGTTTGCAGGCAGCCAAGTCCAAAGTGCGCACGCAGATGGGCAACCAGATTCATTCGGCGGCTGAGTACCGGACTGCGGTGCGGCTCATTCAGGATGGTGTGATCGGGAGGATCACCGAAGTGCATTCCTG
>CAMDSZ010000309.1 GCA_945906945.1 Akkermansia muciniphila | reverse complement strand
CCAAGTACACAAACCCCAGTAAAAACACGGAAACCCCAAGAAACAGCATCGCCCGGATGGGAAACTTGGAATACCCGAACAGACCGTCCAACGCGCCCTCGATCCGAGGTCCCAAACGGTAGCGCGTCGTGCCGGCAAAACGCTCTGGGCGGTTGTAAGGAATCCCGATTTGCCGGTATCCGACCCAGCTACGGAGTGCGCGAAGCATCCGATCGTATTCAGGCATGGAGGATACCGCCTTCGCGACCCGATTGCTCACCAAGCCAAAGTCCCCTGCATCCTGTGGCATCGGGCGCTCAGCAATCAGGTTGAACAAACGGTAGAACGCCTTGAAGCAAACCCGCATCCACCAAGCCTCTTTCCGGTTCGTTCGAATCCCGTAAACGACATCGTAACCCTCGCGGTATTTCTCCAAAAAAAGCGGTATCATCTCGGGCGGATCCTGCAGATCAGCGTCGAGGCAAACAATCACATCACCCGACGCGTACTCGTAACCAGCGGTCAACGCATTCTGGTGACCGAAGTTCCTTGCCAGTGAAATCACCTTGCAGCGGGTGTCCCGCGGCCATGCGATCCGCTGGATAGCGGACACAGTCTGATCGGTGCTTCCATCATCAACGAACACCACCTCAAAGTGCTCCTCAGGCATTGAGTCAATCACCGCACCCAACTTCCCGCAAAGCGTCGGGATAGACTGTTCCTCATTTAAAACGGGGATGAGCAAAGTAACCAACATAACCGGGGTGCTTTTGCAGAAGACAAGGTGTTCTTCCGACTGGGGCGAACCTACTGTCTGGGGCAGTTAACGTCCATCATTAGTTGCGCATCGACAGGCGCCTGCGGCTGGAGTTTGCCCTCCGAGTCAACCTCCGCAGGCACAGGCAAAGCAGCCCGCCTTTTAGATGAGGTACTCGGGCTCCTGCCTCGCGCTCCTTCCGGAGGATGCTTTTTTTTGAGGCACAAGCTTCATCAGAATATCAGGCTTCAACCCGTCCGACTCAAAAGCGTGAAGAGTGCTTTCTGCAAGGGTCTCAAGCGTCGCGCCGTCGAGGACTCTGGAGAGCGCGTCCCGTGCGCTAAGCATGAGTTGCCGGACGCCGCACCGAGCTTCATCAGGGCATGAGCAGCGTTGGTAAGCCGTGTGGCTCACACATGCAATCGGAGCCAGCGAACCGTCCAGAAACCGAATGATATCGCCAATCCGGATCTCAGCACCTGAACGCGCCAGAGAATATCCCCCGTTCTTCCCGCGAGTACTCGCAAGGAAACCACCCTGCCTCAGACGCAACAATATCTGCTCAAGAAAACCAGCGGGAATATTCTGGGCCTCAGCAAGGGCTGCGAGCGGAACCAAGCGAGCCCCCCGCCTTTGGGCAATCGTCAAATCCAACATCACTCTCAATGCGTACTCGCCTCGTTTGGAAAGATTCAATGTTACTCCTTGATGATGGACTGTTACTCAGGAAACACGGGGAAAGCGGCTGCCTCTGCTTTAGTGGCTTCAATTATCGATCACCTCGACCGCCTCATCGAGCACCTCCCCTGTAAGGCGATCAATTGCGACATGCCACCACAAGTGCCTTTCGCCCTCAACTTGAAATGCCGCAAGCGGGGAGCTTTTCGCCGCCCGCTGCGCGCGCTCCTTCTCACGCTGTGCTTCAAAAGCGTTTCTAGGCGGCCGCGCCGCAACGCCCTTTGCTGGATAGCGCCCCACCTGCACCACCAAATCAATCATCAAATTCCAAACCCGCGTCGAACCGGAGTCCACAAGTGCGCGCACCACGGAATGCCGAGCCCTTTCGCTCGAGCGCAGGGTCGGCGCGGATGAAAAAAGCGCATCCAAATCAGCGGAAAAACCACTGTACGCGTTCGCTCCTGAAATCACCTCACCAGCCGATGGAGCGCCCACCCAACGTCCAACCAGTTCCGACAAATTGCCGATCGGCCCCTTGCCCCGTTCGAGTGAAGAAGTTCTCTCCACCAAAGCACGCGCTATCCGGTTCGTCGACACAGTCTGACCCGAATCGCCCGCCGCAAGCGGTTGCATTAAAGGGTCCAATTCATCCACATAAGCCCCAGAAAGGACCGCCTCAAGCACTGCCGGATGCCGGGTATTCAAACTAACACGCCCCCGTTCAAGCGCCTGCGGGTGCTGGTTTTCGCTTATGCAAAACACATCCAGCAACCCTGAAAAGCCGCTCTCAGGCGTCACAAAATCCAACTGCCTCCAAGGCACGCCTGAAAATGCGTACCCCAATTCAGCCACCGAGCGAAACGGCCGGTTTAATACCAAGGGGCGAGGAAATGCCCCCTCTTCGTGTGGAACTGTACCGGAGAGAAAACCACTGGCCCTGCGGATAACCCCGTCGGGGTCGGCATACCAATCTTCCCTTTCGAGTGTGTTCCGATAAAACCGCTGCTCCACCGCACCGAACCTTTTATCTTCCATTTGGACGCCGCTGACCCCGTTCAAAAACGGCCCGAAACGCGCGCTTCTGGGATCGGGCGCCAGAAAACGCGAAAGCCCGTTTGGGCATGCAACCGACCAAGAGGCATCGAGGAACGCATTAGCGTTCAACACCCACACCGCCGCACCAAGGAGTACAGATAATTTCCGATCATAAGCCACCCAAGTTTCAACACCGTCCCGCTCGGACTGCAAGTACTCTAAGCTATAATTTAAAAACACATCAGTCGCCGGTTGATTATCCGGATGAGCAACATAGAACTCCGGCAAAGCAGCGATCTTATCTGTGACTCCATCATGGGAGGCGGAGACGGCGCTGACACGGGGCACTATTGCAACGGCCACTCCGGCATGCCCGTTGCCCAATTCGTCGGGAACTCCGGTGAGTGGCGCCAAATTATCACGCCCGCGCTCAACCTGAACTCCGGGTGCAGGATTGGAAGACAACAAGAACACTGGCTGCGAGAACGCATTCAGCGCGTCCCCATCAACTTTGAAACGCAACTGTTCACCCCCGATTTTCACCTCGCTCACCTCCGGCTCGTCTGCTGACGGGGGTACGGTGAATCCCGCATACGGCATCGGATGCTGCCTGGCAGCCCAAACCGAAATTGGAAAGTCACACCCCACCACCACTCTGAACCGCTCGGGCGTCAGAGGACCCGCTGAAACCGCCGGCACGGCAAGCGCCGCTGCACCTGGAACCGCTTGCGCATGGGGATTCCATACGCTGACTTGCTGCCACATCCATGCGGAGCCCGGATCAACGATCGGCCGCTGGCTAAACAAAGACGGCGGCACATCTGGATCCCCGCCCACGAACGGCGAAGGTGGGTTTGAGGGTTTAAGGGGAGTTAAAACAGTCCGCACTTCGTGAATGTAAGGAAGACTTTCAATGCCGCTCACCTCTCGAGAACGCGACCCATCTCGCGAGGGAAGCCGAATTCTTGTTGGAAATCCGTCTGCATCAAACTGGTCGATGATGTTGGCGGCGATCTGGATGATGGCCTCGTCGACTGATGAATCCGACGCCCCCCCCAACTGCGCGGGCCCCAAACTCGGCGCTAGAGCCCCGACGGCAATCGCCGCCTTCAGAAGCTCAACAAAGTTAGGTTCCCGGGAGTTTGTCCCCACGAGCATCGCGACCTCGGAGAGGGTAAGAATCCCGTTCAAACCGCTCTCCGCGTATACCCAGGGCTCGGACGGTGCCCCTCGAGTTAAGCCAAAAAAACGGTGAATTGAACCGCCCTGGGCAGAGACCGCCCCCGCAGACAAGAGGCTCAAGCGGGAAAGAGGAAAGCGCCGCTGGACCAACGGCTGGCCTCCTCGCCCCACCTGCAAAAATGGCGGATTCACATTCTGCACGGGGCTCGTGCAGGCTGGGTCCCAATTCGCAAGGTCGTTGCCGCCCTTCTCCGGGCTTCGAATGTGAGGCCTCCGAAAATCGGGGCGCAAGCTAGGCTGGTTGATCTCCCGGCTGAAAGTGCCCGCCATTTGTAGAAAAGAATTCCGCCGGCTTACATCAGTGTCCAAGGGCGCAAGCCGCTCAACGACCTCAATCATCGAGCGCCTACTTGCGAACCCTCGGCCACCCTCGGGAACACCCAAAAGAAATCCCAGTTTTTCGCCGAGCAAATAATCCTTGTACTTCAACCCGTAGATTCCAGAGGAAGTACCCAGCTTGAAACCATCATGCCGCCACTGAAGTAAAGAGTTGCTCAACGCTTGGGAACGTTCGACAGGGAAACCTGCGCGTGCAAAAAGCACGGAAAGATCTGCAAAGCCAATTCCACCCTTCAACCCCTGTTCATAGCGCAAGCGCGGATCACCAGAAGCTGAAACACTCGGAAATCCTGCAACGTTTAGATCGAGCAATCCTCCTTCGTCGTAAATGACAAAAGCGTAGCGCCCGATGATCGAATCCGACTTCCCCACAGGCAACCCTCGAGGGCGCGAGCCGAGCGAGCCGACCAAAACCCAGTCAGGGGTTGGCATCGTCCGAATACTAGCGGCGGAACCGCCAGAAAACAGGCGCGGCATTTCCCATACCGCGGACGACACTGCTTTCTGATTCAGCGAAGGCTCAGTCGTCGAAACAGGCGCCGCGGGTGACGCCGCCGGAAAGTAACTCGAAAGTGAATGAGAGCCCGCTTCGGGTTCAGAAAAAAAAACCGAATCACGACTGCTCCATTTTAATATGTTAGGGTCTTCACTCCAATTGCCGTCTGCACTCTTGAGGCGCATCCGCGTCGGAACAGCAGAGTGCGGTGTTTTCGGATACAAAATGAACTTCGAACCTTTCTCGGTTGCGACCTTTGGGAGAGACGCAGAATCCGGATTTTTGGGATCAAAAGAACCAGCCTTCATTTCGTTTCGAAGGTCGGAAAGCAGGAGGCTTTTGCAAAGGTTTGTAAAAACCTCAGAGCGTTGACTCACAGCCGGCTCGTTGGACTCGGAAATGACTTCAACGCTTCGGACCACAAATGCGATCAGCACTGCAGAGATCACCCCGCTTACGATAAGTACAAAAACCATCGCAAAGCCGCTCCGCCCGCAAACAGAGGGACCGGAGCTGAAGCGCGGCGTATCAATCGCGTCGCGCGCAGGATGTGAGGGGTGGAGGTTCACCGAGTGCAAAAGTATACAAGG
>CAMDSZ010000308.1 GCA_945906945.1 Akkermansia muciniphila | reverse complement strand
ACCATGCTGGCCTCGCTGCGGGATAACCAGCGGCTGCAGGTGCAGTGGTTCTGCGACTCAGACTACCAAAGCGAGCTGCTGCGCTACGCGGAGCAAACCGGGCTCGCAAAAAACGCATGGACGCGGCGGGTGCGCAACGAACGGTTCCTGCGCCACTGGGACGCCATGAAAAACCGGCGCTGGTTGCGCGTTCCCGCTCTTCGTCCTCCGCCGGAATACGCACCGTGCTAAACGCTTTTTTGTTTCCACGCTCATAACGATCCAGACGCTGCCACAACGCTGCGGCATCGAGCCGGTCGTTCTTCACCCCTTTGCCACGCTCATCCCAGTCCTGGGGTTGCACCACGTAGTTCTTGATGCCGAGTTCCTCCAACCGACGGTCCAAGTGGAACCGGAACGCACCCGCCTCATAACAAGTCACCACGTTACGGGTGAGCTTCTGCTGTTTAACCACAAAGAGCATGAGCTCGTCGTAGGTCATCTTCTGCACGGGCTGTTGAGTCGCCCCGTCGACCTGACGGCTTACCCAGTAATGTTGGGCGTGGGCGTCAACACCGAGTTTGCTCGATTCGTAGGAGCCGGTTGATTGGGATGGATTGATGGTTGTCATGGCCTTGAAGATCGCGGGATCTCGCGCCGCTCGACAACCTCATGTCATCTACCAATCCTATGGAGGGGCATGGCTGCGGGACTGTTCCTACGCCAGAACTACTTGTGAATGCAGATGCATGAGACTAGTCTGGAGCATGGCTTCCACGCTCACGCCCGAGTACCTTGCCGCTTTGCGCCACACAACAGGCACCCAAAGGCTCCGCACCGCCTTCGGTTTATACTGGTCTGCTCGGAAACTCAAGGCAGCACGCCTCCGTGAATTGCATCCGGATTGGAGTGACACCCAAGTGCAACAACGCGTAAAAGAAATCTTCTTGCATGCCTCCTCTTGAGCCCTTTTTGATTTTTACCCGAAAGCTCAACGAGCTGAATCTTCGGTATATGGTCACAGGCAGTGTTGCTGCCATTTATTACGGAGAACCCCGCATGACAAACGATGTTGATATTGTCGTTTTCCTTCGCCCGGAGGATGCGCTCCGGCTTGAACCCGCGTTTCCTCAAACCGAGTTCTACTGTCCACCTCGCGAAACCATTCAAATCGAACAAGCTCGAGGGCAAAGAGGGCACTTTAACCTCATTCACCACGAATCAGGCTTCAAGGCTGACATTTATCTCGCTGGCGCTGACTCCCTCCACTCTTGGGGACTCGCCCGCCGACACCTTGCTGAAATCGAGGGCGACCAAATTTCCTTTGCTCCTCCGGAATACGTCATTTTGCGGAAACTTCAGTTCTATCGGGAAGGCAAATCCACCAAACACCTTCGCGACATTCACCGCATGATCAATATTCTTGGTCCTGAATGGGATAAACAAGAACTCCTTATCCTTATCCGGGAACATCGAGTAGAACCAGAATGGCAAGCCGCCTTGGAATGCAACGATTGAGCAGGTTTAGAAAAACCCTTCTGAAAAATCGCAAAGTAACCTTGTCCTCTGGCTCAAATACGAGCAAAGCCGAGGGTTCAGCCAGACACGGCGGTTTTTGGCATGAGAGTGTCGCGTATCTTATTACTTACGCCACACTTGGGTGTTTGGGACAGACAAACTGTTGTGCTGGGGATAGACAACCGGTCGGTGTTCCCCCCAGCGATTGTGCCCCCCCCTGCGATCATGTCGCGCGCGCTAGCCTCGAAAATGCGTTGAAAAGCAATTTCACATTCTCAACGTTCCTCCTTAGGGGTGAAACCACTCCGGGGTAAAAACAGCCATCTTTCCCCCCACCTTAACCTACAGATTTTTTCCGTTCGGAGAAATTCGCATATCAAGCCCCGGCGCGCGCATGCGATATTCCTGCACAAATTTAAAGTCTGGCAGATTCCAAATTCGCAACTTCGGAGGTCGTGTTAATGAAGGGCAGCGTCGGATGCCATGCAACACTGCTTAAGGCTCGATCGTGAACTCGCACATCCATCTCCACCTCAGGTGTTTTACTGTTACGCAGCCGCAACCGCTTGTCGTCACCCGCCTCCGCAATGCGTCTCCCATCGGGCGCGGCACTCACTGCGACGGCATAAAAGGCGTCGGTGGTTAAGACCGCTTCTCCCGTTACCGCGTTCCACAATCGCAATCCACGCGTTGCGAGCGCATCATCCATCGCTTCGGAGCTTTTCCGCAACACAACCTCTACCACCCGATCCCTCCCTATCCAATCGACTTGCAGAAGCGAGTTTACCCTCTTCATCAGTCCCTATCGATTGACGTACGTTAAGACTTTTCCGGATGAGAACTCTCCAACCCAATCCCCTGCCCAAAACAGGTCTTACTGCGTGTGAATGGCGCATCCCATCGTAAAGCGTGCGCACCCTCGGTTCCGGCTAAAAACTTCAGGCCCGCACAATACAAAGCCGCTCAGTTCCCGGTGCCACCTTCAAAGTATTCGCACCTCCACCTGGCCCAACATCCAGCAGCCAGTCCGCGACGGCGTCGCCCACCAGACGTTCCACCGCATCCCTCATCGGACGGGCGCCCAACTTGGAGTGGTATCCTTGCCGGACGACAAAGGGGAGCACTCCCGGATCCACAAAAAAACACACTCCCCTTTCCGCCATAAACTCAACTTCACGCCGCAACAAATCCGCCGCGATTTCAAGTTGCACCCCGTAACTGAGCCGGTTGAACACAAGCTTTTCCTGGATCCTCGCGTACAACTCCGCGCGCATGTGCTGCTGGGCCCGCACCAGCACATGCCGCTCCATGGTTGCAAAGCTCGAATGCTCCAGCTCCATCGCTTCTCGCGAGCCCAGGTTCGAGGTGAATACGACATAGAACCCGCTCAAATCCACGGTCGTTCCGCAAGCGAGCGAAAGCCGCGCCGCATCCAGCACTTGCAGGAACACATCCAGAATCCGTGGATGCGCCTTTTCAATTTCATCAAAAAGCAGCGTGCCGGCGCACTTCGACGAACACCATCCGCCAACCGATCCCAGGTCACTCGGCTCCCTCCCAACCAGCGATGAAAGGCTCTCGGGCGTCTGATACTCGGACATGTCGAAGCGCCGCATCATGCCGTCCTCAAACAGATAACGGCTGAACGCCTGCGCGGTTTCGGTTTTACCAACCCCCGAAGGCCCCAGAAAAAGAAAGGATCCGCGGGGCCTGCCATGCCTGCGCAACCCAAGCTCGCCACGCAGCAAAGCCGCACTGACCCGCCGCAGCACCTCATCCTGACCAAGAATCCGGCCGCGTAGATGGGCCCTGAGCCCTTTCAATTTTGAGCGCCACGCCAAGTCAGCCTCCGACATCAAATGCATGCGCAAAGATACGCACGGAAAAGTCTCCCGTTGTCATGGTGCCATGACAAAAGTGTCATCACTGAAAATTTCCGACATTCAGAGACCCCTTCAGCTGCGGTTGCAATTTCCTGCATCTGCTATTTGGAGGTTTGGGGTTGGCTCAAGAATGTTCCCGATACGCCCTCTCTGTGGCACGCTTAAATATGAGTGTTACTTTTGAGAGTGTTCGGGATGCGATGCTGCTCCTTCCGAAAAGAGACAAGGCACGTCTCCTGTCCGTGATAGCTTTAGAGATCACAGACTCCCACCCCGGCATAGATATTCGGGAGGGAGTCTACAGAAGCTCTGCTCGGATCACTCGGACTCGCCTGCCTGTATGGCTTCCGGAGAGTTACCGCCGCGCAGGAAGCACAGACGCTCAGCTCCTTAGTGCATACCCCTCGCTAACTGCCGAGGACCTCGCCAACGCTTGGCAATACGCCCGATCTCACCGGGAAGAAATAGATCGCGAAATTGCAGGCAACGGAGATGCCTGATCTTTAATGTCTCGGCGGTCATGCCTTTTGAAGTCCCACAGATCACCGGGAGTATTCATGCACTTAAAGCGGGCGGGCCACGCATGATCAGCCAGGAATACGTTGAGGTTTTCTTCATCTGTATCTGCGTCTGCAGACAAATAATTGATCCAGTTCCGCGTTAGCTTTCTCTCAGGAGCAACTGCACTCTGCTGCATATACCCCTCTGATACAGATGCTTGAATTTTTAAAATTGCGAAGGATTCCTTCCATAAAATCGCGGAAGTAACCGCGCATAAAAAATTTCACGTTGTCATGGCGCCATGACATTTAGCGCTGCGAGATGCGGTAGGGTTCACCGCGTATGAACTACTCATCTCTCATCCTCATCAACCGCCTGAGCCCGCTTCTGGGCCAGATCACACTCACCGATGGAACCAGCCGAGCGCTTGGGATCATCATGCTCATCGGCTTCGTGTTTGGAACCATCTGCGTGATCGGAGGCGGATTCGCAATCCGGCGCGGCGACACCGACGCCGGCAAGCTATCGATCATGGGTGGCCTCATCATTGCCGGTGCTCCGGCAATCGTGCGCGCGCTCTTTGCCGCGTTCGGCCTCAGCAACACCACGGTCGATATCACCGCATTTTAATGCAAACACCGGAGCTCAGATTCTCCGACACAAACAGCGCCGACGACTCCCCGGGCCGCACCTGGGGACTCGAAGGCGGGCTGTTCTGGGTGGTTGCCGGCGGCGCGTTTTTAAGCGTTGCAACCCTGCTCACAGGCTATAGCGCGCTCAAGTGGAGCATGTCGGCCTCGCTATTCCTCGGCGCAGCCCCAATCGGCCTCGCCCTCGGATATGTCTTCGGGTTCCGGCATGGCAAACCGCCGGGGTACGACATCGATCTGCTGGACTACTGGCTTTGCGGCGCCGCAATCGCCCCACCCGAACACCGCGCAACCAAAACCTTAATCCACACGCTGGTGGAAAACTCTTATGTGGCCAATTGACGCAATCACAAGCAAAGCGCCCGACGGGCACTTCGTCCGCGACCTCATCATATTTCAAGGACCCAGAACAGGAGGGTTTGTCGCGAAGGGATTCATTTTCGAAGCCCCTGACTTTACCAGCGCTGCAAGCTCGGAACTAAACACCTTTCAAGAGCAGCTCTCCACCATGCTGGCCTCGCTGCGGGATAACCAGCGGCTGCAGGTGCAGTGGTTCTGCGACTCAGACTACCAAAGCGAGCTGCTGCG
>CAMDSZ010000307.1 GCA_945906945.1 Akkermansia muciniphila | reverse complement strand
ACATCACAGCAACCCGCGCGAAATTAAACGGCCGCACCACGGCATGGACAGCAGTCGAACTGCAAAAACCATTGCGATAGAAAAACACCACCACTTTCTTCACACCCACCAACGCAGTCACACCGGAAATCAAAAAATGAAATTTCAATCCATCACCAAGCCCATCGCCCTCGCCGCATTTATACTCGCGAGCCCATTCAGCAACGCGGGAGAACATTCCCTGACATTTGAAGGCAAGGCGGGTCCAGGAAAAGGCAAACACATCGTACTGATCGCCGGAGACGAAGAATACCGCTCCGAAGAATCACTTCCAATGCTTGCAAAGATCCTCAGTGAACGGCACGGCTTTAAATGTTCAGTGCTTTTCTCCGTTGATTCGGAAGGCGTCATTACACCAAATGACGGCACATCGCTCTCTAATCCCAACCTACTTGACAGTGCGGACGCCCTCGTCCTCGGTCTGCGCTTTCGCAACTGGCCGGAAGAGGCACTAAGCCGCTTTGAGAAAGTCGTAGAGAGCGGGAAGCCGATCATTGGTCTTCGCACCAGCACACACGCATTCAACAAAAACCGTCTTGCCGACTTCGGTAAGCAGGTCCTTGGCGAAAAGTGGGTCTCGCATTGGGGCAATCACAAGGTGGAGGGCACACGAGGCATCATTGAACCGGGTGCCGAAGGCAATTCGCTTTTGCATGGAGTCTCCGACGTTTTTGGCGCAACTGATGTGTACGAGGCTTACCCGCCAGCGGATGCGACTATCCTGCTACGAGGACAAGTGGTTTCGGGGCTGACACCGGATTCAAAGCCCGTTGAACGAGCAAAGGCCCGTGCCACAGACAAAGTCGAGCAGGACGTTAATACCCCGATGATGCCCGTCGCGTGGACTCGTGAGCACTCGACAGCATCTGGGAATACGAACCGCGTACTCTGCACCACGATGGGGTCTGCCGATGATCTGGCGAACGAGGGCCTCAGACGCCTCGTTGTCAACGGCGTCTACTGGGGCTTGAAAATGGACGTCCCAGTCAAGGCAGACGTGCGCTTCGTCGATGAATACCAGCCGAGTTTCTACGGATTCAACGGCTACCGCAAAAGCATGAAGGTATCCGACTTGGAGCTTGGAAAGAAAATGCCCGGCGACCCGCTGCCTCCTCCAGCTCCAAAAAACTGAGCCGCTCCACCAGAGCGCATTGCACGGCTCATTTCCCACAGAAGCCACTCATCGAATACCAACATGCGTCCGTCCCCCTACTTCCTTCTGCCCGTTCTCGCAGCTCAAGTGCTTGCGCTGACACAACCCGTCCAGTGCCTCGCCGACGTCGGGCTCAATGCAAAACCTCTCGCTGGCGCAGAGGTGCTAATCGACGGAACACGGGCAACATTGGACGACAAGTGGACCTATTGGGAGGGACCACGATTCGGTTCGTCACTGCCCATTAAATGGAAGCTCGTCAATGATCCGCTAAATCCAGGGACGGCCTTGCAGAGCGACGACCCTGCAGTGACTCTAGGGAAATACGGTGTCGCTGACATTATCACAAAAAAGGAGTACCGAGACTTCCGATTACACATTGAGTTCTTGGTGATGAACGAAGCGGGAAACAGCGGCGTTTATCTACAAAACCGCTATGAAATACAGATTCAAGACGGCGACGCAACCTCCCACGGGATGGGTGCTATCATCAACGAGACGTCCTCCCCCTATTATTTATACAAGGGGCTGCGCCAGTGGAATTCGTACGACATAGTATTCCGTGCCGCACGTTTCAAGGAAGGCGTCCGTGTCGAGAAGGCACTGGTGACCATGTATTTCAACGGGGTGAAAATTCACGCCAATCAAGAGATCAATCAGGTTTGGGGCGGCACAAACTCGGGACTGGATGGAGGGAACGATAATGGAAAAGGCATCACAGACCGCCCCGGCGGATTGAAGCTTCAATGTGAGGGACATGATGTGCGTTTTCGAAACGCATGGATCAAAGAACTGTCGCTGGAGAAGCCGCAGACAAACTTCGGCCGCGACAACTGAGTGCGACCAACGGAGTGCGAGCACGCCGCATTCGTATCATTCCTTGGAGCGCTTCGGCCGCGTTGCGAAAAATAGAGCGACTCCAAAAATCGCAACAACCGCTGCGGCCCCCGTCAAACCTACTAGCACCCAGTCTCTCACCGTCTTGTCAGGAATGAATGAGAGCTTGTGGAAGTTGCTAAAAACATTGGCTTCGAACTGCCGTCGGTTGTCGGTGTGGCGCGTTACGCTTCCAGTGGCAGTGCTCACGTAAACACGGGTTCCTTTGCCATCGTCCGCATCGAACCGGTACACCGGCAGGATACGGAAGATATTAATGTACTCTCCATTGAATGAGGTCAGGAAGTCGGTCTTGCTTAGCTCAGCGCCTCCCAGAAAAGCCGATGCGATTTCCTTCGCATACAGTTCATCCTGCGAAGCATCCTCATGCCCATCTTTGGCGCTGAGGTAAATTGGCGCCCCCTTGCTGGTGTAAATCTGATACCAGGGATCCTCGTTAATGCCGCGGAGGTTCACCGCCTTCACAGGTCGGCGATCAGCACCCAGTTTCAAGAGAGCCTCGGAGACTGAGCAGGTGATCGCCTCAGGCTGCAAGCTTCCTCCGCTGGGCCGCGCCGGCGGGGGTGGCTCCTGTGTGCGGGTCATCACGGTGTGAAGGACGCCGCTGAGAGTCGACATGAGAATGCTCAGACTGAACACAAGTCCAAGCCATCGGTGGATGCGGCGTAAGGCGGCAGGTTTCATACGGGGAGGTAGTGGATAAAGAAGCCTCGGCGGGCGGAAGGTGTTTTACCGAATTCTAGCGATGAATGTAATTCACAAGCAATAGACGCAGCCGCAAATCCCGGTACGGCCCCTTGGTATTCACTCACCAACGAAACTCAACGCCGATGTAAAAAGAGCGTCCGTCTCCAGGAAAAAACGCCGCCGAATTGACGGCCGCTTGGGCAACAACATTGGTGCTTGCCGCATACCGCTTATCGGTGAGGTTACGAGCTTCGGCGTAAAAGGACCAACCGGTGGGACGACGCACGCCCACCTTCGCTCCCAGCAGAAAATAAGGATCTGTGACAAGATTGCCTTTTGCATCAATCTTGTACCCCTTGGGCACGCACTCGATGTTCGGTCCGATGTAAAACCCGCCAGTGGTTGAGTAAGTGAGGTCTGTCCGCAGATAGTGTTGAGGAATGCCCGGCAGCAGTCCATTGCCGTAGGCTGGGTCGTTTTTGTATCGAAAGTTGTTCCAAAGGTAGTGCGTTTGGATCACCAGCTTGTCACGGATTTTTCGGTCCTTCTTACATGCATCACTTTTCTCCTCGATTGGATGAAGAAAATCGAATCCAAGACCAAGTTCTAGACCTTGATGGGTAGTCTTGGCTGCGTTTTTAGTAACGGCACTGGAAGGATTGCCTGGCTCAGTGAGCGTTTGCAGCAGTTCATTCTCGATCCACGAAAAATAATAGGATGCGTCCCAAACCAATCCCCCGCGGCCGCCGCGGGAGCCGATCTCAACGGTGGTAGCTGTTTGAGATTCCAGCTGGGTGAACGCGTTATTCACAATGATTTCACCGAATGACGGCGGCTCGAAGCTGCGACTGATGTTCGCGAACAGTTGGGTTGATTCATCCGGCTGAAACAAGACGCCGAGTTTGGGGTTGAGTCCCCACCAGTTTTGGGAATCTGCTCCTCGCGCATTCTCGTTCGAACGCTCTGCGTAGGAGATCTGCGAGCCCAGAGTTGCCGCCACCGTCCTGGTGATCCAAAACTGATCTTCACCAAAAACATCAAAGTTGAGGGCCTGCTGCTTCATTGAAGCAATTTGAGAACCCCTCCTTCCTAGAATATTCAAGTGACGATCATCATCAATACTGCCCCAAGTTGGCGTCACTCCTAGCGTAAGCCGGTTCGCGTGCCCCGCAACTTTAGCGGTATTGTCGTACCGGATCCCTAAGCCAAAGTCGTTGCTGAACTGATCGATGACGATTGCAATCGGATGATGCAGATTTTTGCGCGACCAGAACGAAGTGAAGGTCAGCTTTTGGTCTTCACCCAGCCACGTGGTCTTGTTTGCGAGGCGAAACAGGTCGAAGTCGCGCTTCCAGTTGCTATCGATGTAATCAAGGTTTCGAAGCCCAGGATTTCGCTGTGCTTGCCGTGGATTTGATGACAACTGGTCTTTTGTGAGGGTGCCAGGAAGCTCAGAATCCGTGAGCGCAAGGGTGAGATAAAATCGAGTTTCCAGTTGCTCGCTTAAACGATGTCCGATGTTCGCAAACAAGCGCTGATTGCTCTGTTGACTGTGGTCGCGGAACCCACCCTGAGAAAGGTGGGAGAGGCTCATAAAATAGTCGCTTGATCCTGACACTCCGCCCGAGGAGATAAGCCCGCGCACCGTGCCGAAGCTGCCAAACTCCGAGCGCAAACTCAGGGGTGAAGCGTCATGTCCTGTGGGCGATATAAAGTTAATAGCCCCACCTAGCGTCGTCGAACCGAACTGTAAGGCATTCGCGCCACGGTAGACTTCAACAGCTTTCGCAACGAGCGGTTCGATCGCTTGAAAGTCAAATCCACCGTCAGCAATGTTCACCGGCACCCCGTCCTGCATTAGTTTAAGGCCACGTCCGTGGAATGTTCTCTGAAGTCCGGAGCCGCGGATAGAGATACGCGCCTCTTCCGCGCCAAAACGGGGCTGCACGAACACGCCCGGCGAATAATCGAGAACGTCTTTGAGGGTCGCGGCTTTTCCGCGTTTGTAAAACTCAGCGTCAATCACGTCGATACCTCCCGGAATCGACCTGAGTTCTGCGCGCAAGGATTCAATAGCAGGCACAGTGAGGGAGGTGCCCCTTCCGTAAACGACCGTTTCAGGCATCGTCTCGGCCCCCTGTAAAAGAAACGGAGCGAGAACCGGAATAATGACTGCAACGAGCTTCCTTTGAGGCACTGATTTTGTGCACTGCGGTGAAAATGCTTGTTTGGATTGCATGGGGTGAATCGTTTGTTTGATTTGAAAGAAGACGCCGGCCACCGAGCGATAATTTCATTAAAGTACTGGCCAAATACACTTTAACGACTAGCTTTAGGCACTGCCCACTGCCCACTGCCCACTGCC
>CAMDSZ010000306.1 GCA_945906945.1 Akkermansia muciniphila | reverse complement strand
GGTGGAGTATCCAGCGAGTGTGCAGGTCGGAGACGTCACGCTGATCATTGAAGTGAAAGCAGTGCAGCAAGTGGCTGTATCTCCCACTCCAAGTTCGTTGGAAATCACGATCCCCCAGCGGGCAGTGACCAAGAGCAAGGCCAGCATGGCGGTCACCATTGCGCAGAGAACACCCACACGCGGGAATGTTCAGAAGAACGCATCAACAGGAACATCCTCTGCCCAGCCAGGCTCCGCTAATGAGGCTCCGTTGCAAGGAAAGTATACCCTCGTTCGGGAAATCGCACGGGGCGGAATGGGGCAGATTTATTTTGGAGAAGATCCGCAGCTCAAGCGCAACGTGGCGGTGAAAGTCAGCAGCGTGAGTGAGGGCGGGGAAGATCCGCGCTTTTCAAAGGAAGCGGAGGTGCTCGCTCAGCTCGCGCATCCGAATATTGTGCCGATCTACAACATCGGTGTGGATGCCGAAAGCCGTCCGTTTTACAGCATGAAGCTCATCAAGGGACGCACGCTGCAGGCCGTGTTGAACGCGATACGTGATGGTGACGCTGCAGCGGTGAAAGAATATCCGCGCGCGACTCTGCTGACGATTTTTCGAAAGGTGTGCGACGCGATGATGTTCGCTCACAGCAAGGGGATCCTGCACCGGGATCTGAAACCCGAAAACATTATGGTGGGCGAATACGGGGAGGTGCTAGTGATGGACTGGGGGCTTGCCAAGGTGCTGGGCGAACGCGAAGAACAAGGCTCCAGCAGCTCCAGGGTGCATGACACCGGCGACTATGGGATGACGATGGAGGGGGAGGTGATGGGAACGCCGCAGTATATGTCCCCAGAGCAAGCCGAAGGCATGGTTGCTGAACTGGACGCGCGTTCGGATATTTACAGTCTCGGTGGAATTCTGTACGCCACTCTTACGCTACGTCCGCCAATTGAAGGTACGACTCTGGACGAGGTGCTCACCAAAGTGAAGAACGGGAGCATCAGCTCGATGATCACCAGGCGCGTGGTTAAGGGGGGAGTGACGGTGAGTGCGCCTTCGGCGATGGGGGGTGAAGTGCCCGAGGCCTTGCAAGCTGTCACCATGAAGTCTATGGCGACTGATCAAAAAAAGCGTTACGCCAGCATTGAAGGCCTCGCCGCAGACATCGAAGCCTATCAGAACGGATTTGCAACGAGTGCGGAGAATGCTGGGGCCCTAAAGCAGGTGTCTCTTTTAATCAAACGCAACAAGGGTGTTTCAGCGCTTATGGCGCTTCTCATCGTAGGCGCACTTATCTTCACGATTCGAATTGCCGCAAGTGAACGAATCGCCTCCCAAGAGCGCAACACAGCTCGCCGCGCCGCAGCCGAAGCGCATACGGTCCTGGCCGAGGCCGCCGAGAAAGAATTTGATGGCGAAACCATGCAGCAATTTCTCCAGAAAGTACCGGAGGATCTCCGCACCCAACCATGGGAGTACATGAATAACCGCCTTAACTCCCGTTTGTGGGAGGCGAACATGCCCGGCGACGCTGAGATTCGGCACGTTTTTTCCCACCCCAAAAAACCCGGTGTCTTCCTAATCGAGACTCCGACTTATCAGGGGTTCACTGCTTTTGATGTGGCAACGGCGACGTTTCAAGTTTTTCTCAAAACCGATGGCACGCCCAACGGCTCGGCAATTTCAAACGACGGCACGCGGATCGTAGCGTGGTTCAAAAAAAAACAACCAGTGGACGGTGTCTGTTTATAATTGCGCTGATCAGTCCAAGGTTTGCGAGATCCCGATGCCTGAATGCAGAGAGATAAGGCCAATCTCGATGAGCAGCGACGGGCGCAAGCTGCTGGCCCGTTACTCAACTTCAAGAAATCAACAATTTGTCCAATTGTGGGATGTCGATTCTCAAAAAATGGCGTGGGAACAGAAGGCAGAAATGTTCGCGATGACGGCAGTTTCGCCTGATGGAAAAAGGGTCTGGTTAATGTTCCGAAATTCCCTAAGAGAGCTCGATACGACAACCGGAAATGTTTTGCAGGAGAAGGCTAGGCAATCATCTCTTGCGGCATCTTCGGGTACGCCGGGAGCGGACTTTTCATCTGCCTATGTAAATTGGGCAAACACTGTTTATTCAGTTCATTTCACACCTGCGGATGAAACAGAGATACGGCCGGGTGGTAGAATTTTGAACATGTGCTATGCCGCGAACCCTGGGTTGCTTCTAACGCTTTCAATAAAATCCAACCGTTGTTCCGTTTTGCAGGGGTGGGCCCCAAATGGCACAAAACTGCAGGAGATGTTTTGCCTGGGAGGGGCACGGGGATCTTGGGAGCTAGCCATAGACCAAACCTCTGGCGACGTCCTGGTTGCTAAGGGGGCCCATCTGGAGGGGTGGAACATCAATGGCCGACCGATATCGAATAAAAAAGTCAGTGCTTCTAGTGGAGCTTTCTCTTTCTTTGGTGACAGCTCAAAAGTCGCTTTGATTCGTTCTTTGGACGAAAACAGCAAGCGTGCTTTAAAAGTGTTCGAGGTGAATAGTCTGAGTCAGTCAACGCCAAGTGCGAATCCGGAGCGGCCGTTTGGCGACACTTCAATGCTGCCAGTCCTTTCAAGCTCTCGAGATTGCGAGCTGCTCGCGATAGCCGAAGGGGAGGACACTCCAACAAATATTCGTCTGTTGAGGAAGGATGGGGAACGACTAATCGACGCTGCGAATTGGAAGTGGACTTGGGGTAACAAACCATTTTCCCCATTTTTTCTTAGTCCTCAGGGAAGCAAACTTTTAACTGGCGATCAAATTCTAGCAGCCACAACAGGCACATTGATCGCAACATTAAACCCCAAGCGAGCATTGCAGCCTGCAGCATTCTCTGTCTGGCTGGATGAAAAGCGGCTCGCAGAATTACGCGCATCGGCATCGGACTCAGCATCGGAGGGTGCGTCAGATGAAAGCGCATCTGCTCAGCGTGCTTTGATCATTTGGAGCACAGACACCGGCGAAAAGATGGCATCAGTCGCCGCGCCAAAAGGAGCCGCTTTGGCGGCGTCACCAGATGGCAAGTGGATTGCTGAAGCTGGCCTCGACAACAGAGTGCGCATCAGAGACACAAGCAACTTGCTTGCGACAACCGAATTTCGAGCCCACGACGATGTAATCCACGGAAATTTGTCCATTCTGGGCAGCAAAGCCTGCGGCTTGGCCTGGCACCCGCAGTTGCCGATTTTGGCGACTCTTTCCATGGATGGTTCCATAAAGCTTTGGGAGATGCCCTCGGGCAGATTGCTAAATGAGATACGAGGGCTTCTCTATGCTCGTACTGCGGCTCTGCCCATGGCTCTGAGCTTTTCAAAGGACGGAGAAACCGTGCTCATTAACATGAAAGGCAGCGGCTTACTGTGGTTCGCATATTCCCTCAAAGACCTGCGGTCGGGGTCTAGGAAAGAAATGCATCCGGCAGTCACTACCTTCCCTTAGGATGGGTGAAACGGTGGAACTCTGTGCGTTAAGCACGAGGGTGTCTTCAGAATCTACGGAGTCTGCAAAGCCCACTTAACCGATCAGTTTCGTGACTTTAGGAGTCTGATTTACTGACTCTAGACCTAACGTTTACCGATCTGATCTGTCGGTCTGGCTGGATTCTACTGATCCAGGTCACTGCGCCGGTTAAGTTGGAGTATCTGGCGGGGCAGTAGCTAGCGCGTGGAACCTGCGCGTCCGAATTAGAGCTTCTGCGCAAAGGCCTCGAGCGACTCGGATCGGATAGCGCTTTCGTGAAGTTGCTCCAGTCGTTTTGGATCTTCGATGGCGTCCAGTGCTTCGCGGATTCCTTCGGGGCAGGACCCGTGCCTGATTTCCAAGGCGCGCGATACCGCGATCCGGAAGGCGCGCAACTGGCCTTCGGAGAGACCCTCCTGTTTACCTTCCTGTCGGAGTTGATCAGCGAGGGTCATAGTTCTGGTTTGAAGGGATTTGCTGCGGATGGTTTTGATGCGTTCCTTGAGCAGGGACACGTTTAGGTCAGCGTTTAAAACATAGCGCAACATCCGCTCCAAGGCACTGTCGGAAATCGCAAATAAAAGCGATTCCTCCCACAAGGCATCGCTCAGCAGTTCATCCAGCGGCTCGGCCTTCAACGCGCGTAGTGTCAAAATGCCCTCCGGGGTTCCAGCGAGCTCCTCGTAGGGGATGCGCACCAACTCGAGCAGACGGTACATGAGCGTGGGTTGCCAGGGTCGGATGATGTCTGCGAGTTCAGCCGGCAGATTGATGAGGTCCTCCAAGCGCGGGGCCGTTTTCCAAGGGCGTTTCCCCTGCGCGAGCACGATGGGAAGAATGGCTGGCAGCTTTGCCGGAGCGGGATGTGTCGCAGCGAAGCGCTCCCAGATCCGCAGGATGTAGGAAAGCAGGCGCAGCGCCATGCGCGGATCCTCGGAGCTTTGGTGTTCGAAGAGGAGGTACAGGAACGCGTCGGTTTTGGCGAGTTTGAGCGAGAAGAGCAGATCGCTTTCAGACGCGGCGAAATGCGGATCGACAAAGGTTGAGGATTCGAGGCGGAGGGAATCCCAGTCCACAGCGTGTGAAATTTGCGTGGGCAGATAGTTCTCAAAGAAACCGCGGGCGTTGTCCGGGTTGGAAAAGGTGGCTTTGAGAAGTTTGTCGTTTGGATGATGGATGGGTTCCTCCGGCATTTGCTCTTTGAAAGAGTCGCAACTGGAGGGGGAGACCGCCGTCGGGAGTTGGCCGAAGAGGGTCGGGCACAGGACTGAGGGTGTGATCAGGTTTTGGAGAAAGGCGGGTCCCTGAATGAGGATGGAAGCGGCTTGTTTGCAGTTGAATCTGTGGATGCGCGGAGTAGCGTGTTGCTTATGCGCCAATGGTCAATCACCCTCCACGGAACCTCTGGAATCATCAGCACGATCGATACCGGTGAGTCGCAGTTTGTGGTCGGTACTGAGACTGCCAGTGATGTGTTCACAATCCATGGTGAAGCTATAGCATCACGCCATGCGTGGGTGTGGATTAGCGAGGCAGGGTTGCAGGTGGAGGACCTCGGTGGCGGTACGCTAGTCAACGGCTATCACATTACGGAGCGAGTGCAGGTGGAGTATCCAGCGAGTGTGCAGGTCGGAGACGTCACGCTGATCATTGAAGTGAAAGCAGTGCAGCAAGTGGCTGTATC
>CAMDSZ010000305.1 GCA_945906945.1 Akkermansia muciniphila | reverse complement strand
CCACGGGAAGCGCGGATGTAAACACGGTTCAAACCGTGGCTCCGCAGGTCTACTTTCACGAGGGAGAGATCACGGGCAAAGGACACTGCAATAACGGATGGATCATTTTCGAGGACTATGTGGTGATCATCGACGCAAACTTTCCGTCCGGCGCAAAAGTGGTTCTACCCAAAATCCGCGCGCTCACAGAAAAACCGATCCGTTTTGCATTCGACACTCACCATCACGGGGACCACGCCTACGGCAATCAAATATGGCACGAAGCCGGAGCCATTCCGGTGGCACACGCGGGGGTGGTCGAGGAGATGAAAAAATACGAGGACAAGACCTTCGGCGGTCCGCTGCCCGGTCGCTGGGAGGAGGCGGCAAAGAACCGCGAGGATATAGCCAAGAGCCGCCTTAAAATACCGTCATTGCTGTTTAAAAATGAACTCTTCTTTGACGATGGGAAAATCCGCGTGGAGCTATTGCACTTCGGAGTCGCCCACACGCACGGGGACGGGTTCGCTTGGTTGCCAAAGGAGAAAATTCTATTCACGGGCGATGCCTGCGTGAACGGCCCTTTTAATTACACCGGGGATGGCGATATCGGTGCATGGATTGAGACTTTGCGCGCCGTCCAAGCCCTCGGACCAAAAGTGATCTGTCCGGGGCATGGCCCGATGGGAGGCCCTGAAGTTTTGGAGGATCAAATTCAGTTTTTCATAAAGGTGCGCGAAGAGGCCAAGGCGCTCTTAGATGCTGGGAAGACACCAGCGGAGGCCAAGGATAGCGTTGAGCATGTCATCGACCGCCTCCGCTCTAACACGCGGATCCAGCGCTTCGTGGGCAAATATCTTTCCGCGCAGCTGGAGAAGGCTTGGAAAGAGATGGGCGGCGCAGCTTTTCCTGCCGACTAGTAAAAAGTTCACCGCCTCCATCCCGCTTAGGCTTTTGACTGTTCGCCGGATCTGGTTGAGGATGGCGCAATGAGCGCAGCACCCCTCAAAGAATCCATACACGCCATCAGTCTTGAGCGGTTGAGAACGCGCCTCAAAGAGGCGGGACACCCCGGCTACCGTGCCGAGCAGGTCCTCGAGTGGGTGTACCAAAAGCGGGTCGCGGGGTTTGATCAAATGACGAACCTTCCCGCCGCGCTGCGCGCAACCCTTGCGCAGGAGTTCGCTTTCCACGCGCTCGACCCGGTCCGCGTCTTGGGCGCGGAGGACACCACACGCAAGTACCTTTTCCGTCTTGCGGATGGAGCCCTGATCGAGTCCGTGCTCATCCCAGCCTCGCCGGCGCTTTACGGTGAGGCCTCAGACCGGCGCACGCTGTGCGTCTCAACACAGGTTGGCTGCGCTTACGGATGCAAGTTCTGCGCCAGCGGACTCGACGGATGGAGCCGCAACCTTGGCGCCGGGGAGATCGTCGGACAGATCCTTCGGGTGGAGGCCCTCAGCGGCGAGCGGATCAGCAACTTGGTTTTCATGGGAATGGGCGAGCCGCTCGCGAATTTTGCGAACCTGACCGCTGCGCTCGAGATTCTCAACAGCCCCTGGGGGGTGGGAATCGGGGCGCGCCGGATCACAATTTCAACAAGCGGCCTTGCGCCGCAGATCCGGATGCTTGCCGACAACCCAATGCAGGTGCGACTGGCAATCTCCCTGCACGGGGCCACCAACGAAGTACGGCAGCAGATCATGCCCGTGAACCGCAAGTACCCTTTGGAGACTCTCCTGGAGGCATGCGCCTATCATGCGGAACGCAAAAAACAGAGGATCACCTTTGAGTACATCCTCATTGAAAACGTGAATGACAGAGAAGAGGACGCCGTTGCTCTCGTGAAAGTAGCCAGCAAAATCAAAGCGAAGGTGAATTGTATCCCGTATAACTCGGTGGAAGGTCTGGAATGGAACCGCCCGGACGAGGCACGCCAGGACGATTTTATGGCGGTGCTCGAGCGCGGCGGGGTTTCAGCGACAATCCGCAGGGAAAAAGGGCATGATATTGCGGCTGCCTGCGGACAGTTGCGGCGACAAACGCTTCCTTCGAATGCGGTGGCAGATTTGGGTTTTGCTGAGGCCCAAGGAATGGGTAGCGCAAAAGATGCAGGTTCGTAAAAAAGCGTTTTGCACTTTTGCTCCGATCTGTTCACAAAGGCACCCATGTCAGACGAGCAAGAGCAACCTGAACGGGTTTGGGACGAGTACGAGTGGGAGCGCTTTTTGCAGAAGCAGGATCTAAAAACCGAGCGCTACCTTGAGTTGCTTGAAAAATACGCTGACAATCCGGACCGCGAGGCGCTGATTGCAAAAGAAATGGGATGGGACGAGGCGTGGGGCGAGCTTTCTGACGAGGATGCGGACGAGGAGGAAGCGGCTGCGTGGAGCGAGTGCGCAGAGGATGATTTTCGGGACGAAGAAGAGGAACTCGAGGAATGGGAGTGGGAGGCTGAGCAGCATCCGCTCTACCAGCGCTGCGCCTCTCTGAGTGTTTGGCTTCAAGAAGCGTTGAGATTGCGCGGTTTTCTGCCCGCAGAGGACCCTCTGGTGGACGAATTATCCGAGCAGGTCGGCATCATGGCCGGCAAAGTTGGCGCGGCTCTCAGCGGCGGCGACTCAGGTGAAATCGGAATGACGATCGCGTACCTTAAGCGCGCTTTGAGGGCGTCCAATCTCGCATTGAACGCAGCCGAGGCGGTGCGCAAGAAGAAGGTCCTTGGGCGTGTGCGTTGCAGTCATTTACGCGCGGCTCTCTTCGACCTGCGCAGCGGAGTAGTCGAAATGATCGGGCGCAACCGTGAGGAATGGCGCAGGCTGTACGGTTCAATGGGGTGATTCAAGACACCTCCGGCGAGCGGCTCCGGCGCATGCAGCCGAGCCCCGTGAACTTCGAACCTCCACCACCGTTCTGCGAAAAAATGATCCGCCTCAGACGCTGCGCTCCTTGCGCTTCCTGCGCTCCCTCCCCCTTCCGCCCTAATCACCGCACTTCAAATTTCCTGAAAATCGGGGCGGTGACACTTTTGTTCGCAGTAAGTCACTCCTTCGGGCATGCCGCAGACCAGGCCGCCGAATGGAAAAACATCCTCCCGACACTCAAGGGCACGTGCTTTGAATGTCATGGAAATGGAAAATCAAAGGGAGGAGTCGACCTTCAGCGACTCGAATCGGATCCGTCTTTCTCCGCGGAGTTTGAGCTCTGGAAGAAGGTTCAAATCTCTGTGCAAAGCGGAGAAATGCCTCCGGATGACGCCAAAAAGCTGCTCCCCTCAGCTGAACGGGCCGCATTGGAGCATTGGGTGGCGGAAAATCTCCTGCGTACCGCCATGGCCAATGCCGGGGATCCCGGCCATGTCACGCTCCGCCGCCTCAACAACGCGGAATACGACTACTCGGTACGCGACCTGACCGGAATTGACTTCCAGATCAGCAGAGAATTCACACCGGACGGAGGCGGGGGCGAAGGATTCAACAACCTCGGCGACGTCCTTTTTGTGAATCCTCAGCACCTCAACGCTTATTTTGGCGCTGCCCGAAAAATCGCTGACCACGCCAGCATCCACCCCGGCACAGGAGTGGAGTTCCACCCGATCCGACTTGGCGTGCGAGGACCCTCACAGCTTAAGGCAGGCACGGAAGCCGTTCTTTACCGCTGGTACCAAGAGCGATCGCTACCGTCCCTGCCCAAGGACGGAGAGGACCTAAGGGAGGCCGAGTACATGCTTGCTGCCTGGCAATGGAAGCACCGGCAACAAACCGGCGTGGCTTCCTTGAGCGCTCTTGCCAAAGAGAAAAGCCTCTTTCTGCCCTTTCTTGAAAACTGGATCACGGCCCTCGATGCGACCGAGCCTAAATCTCGTTTTCTGGATCTCACGCGGGTGGCGTGGAGAAACCTTGCCCCACCCGAGGCCAACGCGCCGCAGTCCGTCCCCGAAAGTGTGACCAAAGCCATAGCCAAAATTCAGAAGGATCAGCGCTCATGGTTAATGCCAGCCGGCTGGCCGGTTCAGCGCGCGCAACAGGATGCCGATGGGTTGCGTCCCTACCCCGCTGAAACCAGCGTCAATGGCGCAAAATCCGCCCATCTTGTGGTCGGAGACACCGGCGACGGCGCTCGCGGAGACTGGGTTTTCATTGAATCCCTCGAGCTGCAAATCAAGGGCAAGAACACGCCGTACTTTGACTGGCTCAAAGCGCGGCTTCAAACAGACCAAGAAAACGCCATGCTCGATGACGCGGCGCTCCAGGCCAAAGGCCTCCAGCGGCCGGATGTCGTGCAACGCATTTCCGAAGCCGAGCAACTTGTCTCCAAACTCGGCGTCCATCCCTTGGGCTTGAAACTCGATCCAAAGGCGATGGTGCTGCAAGCGCCGTGTGTTCTTAATTTGCCTCTTCCAAACGAAACGCAAAAGGTGAGATTCAAGGGGCGGCTGGACCTCCAGAATCCGGAAGCTGAGTTCGCCACCGCCCAGTGGATGATCACCACCGAGACTCCGCCCGATCCGGCAAAAATCATCCCCGGCGTGCTCACCGTGTGGAAACGCCAGACCGAAGCGCAGGGAAAAACAATGGCGGACTTCGACGTCATGCGCCGTGTTTTCCCGGACAGCCTTGAACGCCGCCTTGAACAGGTTGCCCGCAACCTGCACACCGGAGGAAAAGGGCCGGGCGTCTACTACCTCTCGGATACCCAGCTCCGATCGATCATCCCAAGCGGTGATGCAGAGCGACTGGATGCGCTCCTCACTGACTGGCGGTTCGTGAAGGCCCCAATCAACAAGGCGCAACAACAAGAGTGGGACTCGGCAGCACTCAAAAGCCTCTTTCAATTCGCTTGGCGCGCCTGGCGCAGGCCGGTGACCGATCAGGAGAAGACGGATCTCACCGCCGTGTATGAGTCCGGCATCGCCGCGGCACTTGACCGTGAATCCGCAGGACGCGAAGTGCTGGTGCGTATTCTGGTGGCACCGGAATTCTTGTTTAAGCTCGAGCAAAATCAGGGTGCGCCGGTTCACCCGGTGAACGCGTGGGAACTAGCCTCGCGACTGAGCTATCTGATGTGGTCGTCCGTCCCCGACGAATCATTGCTCAAACTTGCGAGTGGCGAAGAATTGCTCAAACCGGAGCGCCTTGCTGCCGAGGCAAAGAGAATGCTCCACGACCCTAAGGCGAAATCGCTGGCCCGGGAATTCGCGGCGCA
>CAMDSZ010000304.1 GCA_945906945.1 Akkermansia muciniphila | reverse complement strand
CTTATTTTGGGCCTCAGTGTAACCACTGTCGCGTATGAACACTCCAAAAGTCGCGCAGAAAGCACCTTACCCCGTACAAGTTGAAGCAGGAAAAACATACTATTGGTGTTCCTGTGGACTAAGTTCTTCACAGCCGTTGTGCGATGGTTCGCACAAGGGTAGCGGGTTTTCTCCAACGCCTTACAAAGCGGAGAAGGATGGTGCTGTTTATTTTTGCGGATGCAAACACAGCGCGAAGGGAGCGCTTTGCGATGGCGGTCACTCCAAACTTTAAAGCGAGGATTCAAGGCGGATTTTTCTGGAGAGAACTTCCAATAGTCCGCATTCCGAATTTGGCCTCTGGCTGGCTTGTAGTCTAAGTATGTGGCGTGATCATGTCATGTCTCCCCCTAGCGGTCGGTATTTCGCGCATGCTTTTGCGGGGTGGTCCTTTCTACTGGTGGGGTTTCTGCAAACGTAGATTTCTGGCGCTGAGTTGGCTATTCAGTCGCCCCAGGAATTTCAGGTGTTCCAGAGGAATGATCGGAATACGGGCACTTTTAGCCTGCACGGCCGAAGCTCAATTGAAGCGGAACAATGGGAGTATAGGGTCGTAGGGCAACGTTTGGATGGCAACGCGCTGCCGGAGAAGTGGGTTGAGTTTCCTGCAGCCCTCCAAAAAGGAGGCTTCAATTTTGTGGCTACGGCCCCAGCAGGCGGTTGGTATCGGCTTGAGGTGCGTGCGCTCAACGGTGGAACATTGGCCACAAGTTCTTCGGTCGGGAGCTTTGGAATTGGGGAGGTTTTCATTGTGGCTGGGCAATCGAATGCCGCGAATTATGGCTCTGTTCTGCAACATCCGCAGAGCGGGCGTTTGTCTGCTTTCGATGGTAAAACATGGGGGCTCGCGGAAGATCCGCAGCGCGGGGCTTCAGGCAAGGGCGGTAGTTTTATGCCCGTTTTTGGGGATGCGATTGTAAAACGATTCAACGTGCCAGTTGGTATCGTTCCGACTGCGGTTGGTTCGACCAGCGTGCGGGAATGGCTGCCCGAGGGAACAGCATTTGATCAGCAAACAACCACTGGCAAAGGAGTGATTCCAACTGCGGATGGTAAATTCACGAGCGACGGAAAGCTGTATGGTAGCCTGTGTTCTCGCGTCGACGCTCTTGGGAATCGTGGTGCGCGGGCAGTCCTATGGCATCAGGGGGAGAGTGATGCTGGTCAGGCGCGGGGAGGGTATCCTGCGGAGCGTCAGATTTCCGGGGAGCAATACTTTGTTTTTCTCAAAACACTTGTTCATTCGTTGAGCGCCTATGCCGGGTGGAGTCTGCCATGGATTTCAGCGCAAACGACCTATCACACGGAAAGCGACCCTTCAGATGCTGAGTTTCGTTTGGCACAGCAACGCGCTTGGGAAAGTGGGCTGACTTTGCAGGGGCCCGACACCGACACTCTGCGCGCCGAATATCGTGCCGGCATTCATTTCAACGGTGCAGGATTACAAAAGCACGGTGAAATGTGGGCTGAAAAAGTTGGTCAACTGATTGATTCGGGAGTTGGCGGTCAACCCCTCAATGGGCCGCCCACTACGGATTATAGGATTGTTTGGAGCGACGAGTTTGACGGACCAACTCTTGATACGGCGAAGTGGAAGCATCGCTATCTTGGGCCTCGCAAGGACGGGGTAAATGATACATCTGCAATCGCCCTGGATGGGGCCGGGCATTTATTAATCACTTGCAGTCGTAAAGATGACAAAATCCTGACGGGAATGATTTGCACTGATGGCTTGTTCTCTGCGAAATACGGCTATTTCGAAGCACGCGTTCAATTTCAAACTCAGGAAGGATGGTGGCCGGGATTCTGGTTAATGGGTAACCGGGTAGGTGATCCAGATAGAGGCAAGGCGACGATAGACGACACGGAGCGCAACGGAACAGAGATCGATATTTTTGAGTATCTCCGCATCCGTGGAGATCAGCTCCAACATGCGCTGCATTGGAACGGCTATGGACCCAATCACAAATCTGTGGGACATCATCCAAGCGCTGCCAATCTGACTAGCGGCTTTCACACCGTCGGGTGCGAGTGGACGCCCGAGCGATACGTGTTTTACATCGACGGAATGAAAAGTTGGGAAACAACTTCTTCAATTTCTGGCGTTGAAGAATACATCATTCTCAGTGGCGAGGTGAGTTCGTGGCCCGGAAACATCCAACGAGCAAGTCTGCCGGACTCGGTTGTTTTTGATTACGTCCGAGTTTGGCAAAAATAAATGAGAGGTTTCTCGGTTAGCGTTCCGAGATGGGTTTCACGGTCTTGCCGACTGCTGGCCCGGTGTATTCGCTCAAAGGACGGTAAAGCCTGTTATCAGCAAGTTGCTCTAATACGTGCGCTGTCCAACCTGCTGTGCGTGAAATTGCAAAAATCGGCGTGAACAAATCGGTGGGAATCCCCAGTGAGTAGTAGACGGTGGCGGAGTAAAAATCGACGTTAGCATTGAGATGCTTGCGCTCGCGCATGACTTCGGCGATGCGCTCGCTCATGCGAATCCACTTTGGCTCACCGAGTTGTTGGGTAAGCTTGATCGCCATGTTCCTGAGATGCGGGGCACGCGGATCAAGAACCTTGTACACACGGTGGCCGATACCCATGATTTTCGCTTTTTTCGCGAATTGTTCTTCCAACCAGGAGTCAACACGGTCCTCGGACCCAATTTCTTGAAGCATGTGGATCACTCCCTCATTTGCGCCGCCGTGCAAAGGCCCTTTGAGGGTACCTATCGCGGATGTAATGGCGGAAAATACGTCGCTGAGAGTCGCCACAGTGACGCGTGCTGAAAAAGTGCTGGCGTTCATTCCGTGATCGGCGTGCAGAACGTATGCGATGTCTAGTGTATCCGTTGCTTCCTTCGTCGGTGCTTCGCCATTGATCAAGTACAGGAAATGCCCGGCCTCGCTTAGATCCTTCCGAATCACAGGAAGATCTTTGCCTTGCCGCAACCGATGGAAGTACGCAGCAATAATCCCTATTTTCGCTGTGATGGAAATGGCTATATCGTAATTCGCATCGCCCTTGTTCAAATCAAAGAGTCCGAGCATTGAGACGCCGGTTCTGATGACATCCATCGGGCACGACGTGTGCGGAACTGTTTTTAAGAAACTGACGATTTCGGAGGGAAGAGAGCGCTCTGCCCGAAGTTTTGCCGTGAGGGCGTCTAGCTCAGACTGCGTGGGAAGCTCACCATGCCAAAGCAGGTGGATGATCTCCTCAAAACTCACTTTCCCCGCAAGCTCGTTGATGTCGTAACCGGCGTAGATCAGTTGTCCAATATCTCCGCGAACATCGGAGATGGATGTGGAGTTGGCTACGATTCCTTCGAGACCTTTAGCGACGAGAGTCATGGCGAGATGGGGTGTGAATGGTTATTGGGCAGCAGAGGCGTACCGTGCCACGTGCAAAGCTTAGAGTTTGCCCCAGCGTTTAAGCAAGGTTTCAGCCATCACGGACGGCGTTTCTGCGACCGCGATTCCGGCGGCTCGGAACGCTGCAAATTTGCCCGCGGCTGTTCCCTTTCCGCCTGAGACGATTGCGCCTGCGTGGCCCATTCGTCGGCCGGGAGGCGCCGTGGCGCCGGCAATGAATCCCGCAATGGGTTTCTTGCAGTTTGCCGCCGCCCATTCGGCGGCTTCCTCCTCAGCGGATCCCCCGATCTCTCCGATTAAGATAATCGCCTCGGTTTCGGGGTCTTCGTTAAACATTTTTAAGACATCGAGATGCGAGGTGCCATTGACTGGATCGCCTCCGATCCCAACGCAGGTTGATTGGCCATAGCCGCGCGAGGTCAGCTGCCAAACAGCTTCGTAGGTCAAAGTGCCCGAGCGAGACACGACACCGACGTTTCCCTTTTTGTGAATGTAACCTGGAGCGATCCCGATCCGGCATCCGCCCTGTGAGTTTGGGCCCTCCCCAGGCGTCACTACGCCAGGACAATTCGGGCCGATTAGACGGGTTTTGCCGCCGACCATTTTACGCTTAACGCGCACCATGTCATTCACCGGGATTCCCTCAGTGATCGCCACGACGAGGTCGAGATTCGAGTCGGCCGACTCTAAGATCGCATCGGCCGCAAATGGGGGCGGGACGAAAACCACTGATACCGTTGCGCCGGTTTCGCGAGCGGCTTCTTCGACTGTGTCAAAAATTGGCACCTTGTGTGAACCGTGCTCGAAAAACTGACCTCCTTTTCCGGGAGTGACGCCGGCGACAATTTTCGATCCATAGTCGAGTGAGAGTTGGGCGTGTTTGGCGCCAAAACTACCGGTGATGCCTTGGACGAGGATTCGGGTTTGCGGAGTGACAAGAATAGCCATGGAAAGTGGAGGAGTGAACGGTGGGCTTAAGAATGAAGCGCTTTTGCGTGTTGGGAGTTACTTCGTGTGGACAGCAGCGACTATCTTGTCTGCGGCCTCGGCCAAACTGGTGGCACCGATGATTGATACTCCGCTTCCTGCGAGGGTCTTTTTACCCGCCTCAACATTGTTGCCTTCCAAGCGTACGACTAGTGGGAGATGGAGGCCCACTTCTTTAACCGCTTCAACGATGCCTTTGGCGATCACATCGCAGTCCATGATGCCTCCGAAAATATTTACAAGGATACCTCTTACTGCTTTGTCCGAGAGAATGATTTTGAATGCGGCTACCACTTGTTCCTTAGTTGCGCCGCCGCCAACATCAAGGAAGTTGGCGGGTTTGCCTCCGGCATGTTGGATGATGTCCATCGTGGCCATCGCGAGTCCCGCGCCGTTAACAAGGCAGGCGATGTTCCCATCCAGACCTATGTAGTTGAGGCTATATTCGCTCGCCGCCACCTCACGCGGGTCTTCCTCAGCTTTGTCCCGCATCGCAACGATAGATGGTTGCCGGTACAGAGCATTGTCATCAAAGTTGAACTTGGCATCCAATGCCAACAGGCGGCCGTCCGGAGTCACCACCAGGGGATTGACCTCTACCTGTGAGCAATCGCTTTCGATAAAAGCCCGGTACAGTGAAGTGAAAAGTTTGCTTGCCTGAGTCATCAATGGACCTCTGAGTCCGAGCGCTGCTGCAATTTTGCGCGTCTGATAGCCCTGAATGCCGAGGAGCGGATCAATCGCAATCCGGAGGATTTTCTCAGGCGTATCGTGCGCCACGGATTCGATGTCTACACCGCCCTCGGTGCTGGCAAT
>CAMDSZ010000303.1 GCA_945906945.1 Akkermansia muciniphila | reverse complement strand
TGTTCGGAATGCCGTACATGAGTAGTCCGCCTGGACGATCTGCTCTTTCAAAAACAGTGACCGTGTGACCAGCGTGATTAAGCTGTGCCGCGGCGCTCAAACCGGCAGGCCCGGAACCAATCACAGCAACCTTCTTGCCCGTGCGCTTCACCGGCGGATGGGGAATGACCCAGCCGTTCTCCCAGCCCTTGTCGACGATCGACACTTCGATGTTCTTGATCGTCACCGCAGGCTTGTTAATCCCAAGCACGCACGACCCCTCGCATGGAGCGGGGCACACGCGCCCGGTGAATTCAGGGAAGTTGTTGGTCTTGTGAAGGCGCTCAAGCGCTTCACGCCAGAGGCCCCGATACACGAGATCGTTCCACTCGGGGATCAGGTTATTGATCGGACATCCGCTGGCCATTCCGCCGATAAGCTTGCCGGTGTGGCAAAAGGGCACGCCGCAATCCATGCAGCGCGCGCCCTGTGTGCGGAGTTTTTCCTCGGAGTGATGATTGTGAATCTCCTTCCAATCCCCGATGCGAGTTACTGGATCGCGGTCGGCAGGCAATTCACGATCGTATTCAAAAAAGCCGGTTGGTTTTCCCATGTTTCTGCTGAGTAAATGATTTGTTGTTCGTTCCCTTAACGGCAGGCCTGCGTTTTAGCCTCCGCCCACACGAGCCACATCGCGGGCGTTCATTTCAAACGCCTCGTTCAGCGCATCGTCACCGCTCAGCCCCTTGGCCTTCGCCGTGGCAATCGCCTGCAGCACCCGCTTGAAGTCCTTCGGCATCACTTTCACGAACTTCTCGCGCATCTCGTCCCAGTCGGCCAACACATGCTCAGCCTTCTTGCTTCCCGTCAAATCAGCGTGCTTCTGGATGAGCGCACGCAAATCAGACGCGTCCTTGTCATCGGGCTTCTCCAAACCAACCATCTGCTTGTTGCAGCGAGTCGCGAAGTCACCCTTTTCATCCAGCACATACGCCACCCCGCCGCTCATTCCCGCGGCAAAATTACGGCCAGTCGCTCCGAGCACCACCACGGTTCCGCCCGTCATGTACTCGCAACCATGATCACCAACTCCCTCCACCACCGTGTCGACGCCAGAATTGCGAACGCAAAAACGCTCGCCTGCAACACCGCGGAAGAACGCCTCGCCGGCGGTTGCTCCGTACAGTGCGACGTTTCCAAGCAGAATGTTGTCCTCAGCCGGAAAGGTCGCCTTGGCGTCAGGGTACACAATGACACGGCCGCCGCTGAGGCCCTTGCCAACGTAATCATTCGCATCGCCCTCGAGCTCGATCGTCACGCCCTTCGGCACAAACGCTCCAAGACTCTGGCCGGCGCTGCCTTTGAACTTCAAGTGCACCGTGCCATCGGGCAATCCGTCGCTATGACGCTTCGTGATTTCGTTTCCGAGAATCGTACCAACCACGCGGTTGGTGTTCATAATCGGCAACTCAACCTTCACCGCTTCACCGCGCTCAATCGCAGGTTCGCACGCCTTGAGCAGCACCGAGAGATCGAGTCCTTTCTCAAGCCCGTGGTCCTGCACCTCCGTGCAGAAGCGCCCCACCTCGGGCCCCATCGGCGGCGAGTAAAGCAGCTTCGATAAATCAATCCCCTTCGCCTTCCAGTGCTCCACAGCGCGGCGCGGCTCCAACACATCGGTGCGCCCCACCATTTCATTAAGCGTGCGGAAGCCGAGCTGCGCCATAATCTCGCGCACTTCCTGCGCGATAAACTTCATGAAGTTCACCGCGTCCGCAGGATCGCCTGTAAAATTCTTGCGAAGCTCTGGATCCTGCGTGGCCACACCGACCGGGCAGGTGTTCAGGTGACAGACCCGCATCATGATGCAGCCCAGTGTGACCAAGGGCGCAGTCGCAAATCCGAACTCCTCCGCCCCCAAGAGCGCGGCAATCACCACGTCGCGCCCCGTCTTTAACTGGCCATCCGTCTCAACCACAATCCGCGAACGAAGCCGATTAAGCACGAGCGTCTGATGCGTCTCCGCAAGACCTAGTTCCCACGGCAACCCCGCGTGCTTGATCGAGGTCTGCGGGGATGCCCCCGTGCCGCCATCAAAACCCGAGATCAATACAACGTCTGCGTGCGCCTTCGCCACACCAGCTGCAATCGTTCCAACTCCGACCTCAGACACCAGCTTCACGCTCACGCGCGCCGCACGATTCGCATTCTTGAGATCGTGGATCAACTCCGAAAGATCTTCGATCGAGTAAATATCGTGATGCGGCGGCGGCGAAATCAAACCCACGCCCGGCGTCGAATGCCGGACTTTCGCAATCCACGGATACACCTTCGCTCCGGGCAACTGCCCGCCCTCGCCGGGCTTGGCTCCCTGCGCCATTTTGATCTGCAGCTCCTTCGCATTCGTGAGATACAAACTCGTCACTCCGAACCGTCCGGACGCCACCTGTTTGATGGCGCTATTCTTCGAATCGCCCTTCTCGTTCGTCCACGTATAGCGCTCGGGATCCTCCCCGCCCTCGCCGGTGTTGGATTTCCCGCCCAAACGATTCATGGCGATCGCAAGGCTCTCGTGCGCCTCCTGCGAAATCGAGCCGTAGCTCATCGCCCCGGTCTTGAAGCGCTTCACGATCGCATCCACGGACTCCACTTCCTCGATCGGGACCGCAGTGCGATCCTTAAACGAAAGCAGGCCACGCAACGTAAAGATCTGCTCCATCTGCTTGTTCACAAGCGAAGAATAGGTCTTGAAAGTTTCGTAGTTACCGGTGCGAACCGACTTTTGGAGCGAGTGAATCACCTGCGGACTGAACAAGTGCGCCTCGCCCTCGTTCCTCCACTGGTAGTCGCCACCCACGTCCAGCGTCGTGGCATTTTCAACCCGGTCCGGAAACGCCTTGTGATGCCGTTCCAGCGTCTCCTCAGCGATCGCCTCCAAATCCGCACCCTCGATGCGGGTGGCCGTTCCCGAGAAAAACTTGTCCACCACAGTCTGCTGCAATCCAACGCACTCAAAAATCTGCGCTCCCATGTAACTGTGAATCGTCGAAATACCGATCTTCGAAGCCACCTTCACAATCCCCTTCGTCGCCGCTTTCACAAAGTTTTTGCAGGCGGTGTAGTGGTCGACTCCAACCAACAGTCCCTGGCGGATCATGTCATCAAGCGTCTCGAAAGCGAGGTACGGGTTGATCCCCGCACAACCGTAGCCGATCAGCGTGCAGAAATGATGCACCTCGCGCGGTTCACCCGACTCCAGGATCAGTCCGACCTTGGTGCGCTTACCTTCGCGGATCAGGAAATGATGCAGCCCGGCCACCGCCAAAAGCGGGGGAATCGCGGCACTGTGACGATCCACACCGCGATCGCTAAGGATGATCAAATTAACGCCAGCGTCGATTTGCAGACCCGCCTGCGTGCAGAGTTCATCGAACGCCGCCTCCAAGCCCTTTGCCCCCTTGGATGCTTCAAACAGCGTCGGCAATGTCACCGAGCGGAACTGTCCATGCGCAACGTGGCGCAGTTTGGAAAGCTCCTCATTGGTGATGATCGGCGTTGGCAGTTCGATCAAATGGCAGCTCTTTGGAGTGGGCTCCAACAGGTTCCCCTCCGGCCCGATTGTCGTCACCGACGAAGTCACGATCTCTTCACGGATACAATCGATCGGCGGGTTGGTCACTTGGGCGAAGAGCTGCTTGAAATAATCGTACAACAACTTCGACTTGTTCGAGAGCACCGCGAGTGGGATGTCGGTGCCCATCGAGCCCATGGCTTCGACGCCATCCTTAGCCATCGGCACCAGAAGCTTGCGCTGGTCCTCAAACGTGTATCCAAAGGCTAGCTGACGTTGCAGCACGGTTCCGTGATCTGGCTCCTGCACTTCGGGTGAGTTGGAGATGTCGGCCAGTTTCACCAGATTTTCATCCAGCCAGCGGCGGTACGGCTTTTCCAAAGCGATCTGCTGCTTGATCTCCTCATCAGCAACGATCCTGCCTTCCTGCATGTTCACGAGGAACATGCGGCCAGGCTGCAACCGGCCCTTGCTTGCGACCCGCTCCGGCTCCACAGGAAGAACACCGGCTTCGGAAGCCATGATCACGTAGTCATCCTTGGTCACGTAATAACGGGATGGACGCAATCCATTGCGGTCGAGAGTCGCACCAATCATCGTGCCGTCGGTGAAGACCACGGAGGCAGGACCATCCCAAGGCTCCATCAAGCACGAGTGGTACTCGTAAAACGCCTTCTTCTCCTCGCTCATCGACTCGTGGCCGCTCCACGGCTCGGGGATCATCATCATCATCGCGTGAGGAAGCGAGCGCCCGCCCATCACCAGCAACTCCAGCACATTGTCGAACATGGCTGAGTCCGAGCCGCTGGTGTTAACAATCGGCAGAATCTTCGAAATATCGTCCCCGAACAATGGGCTCGAGAGCATTGATTCCCGCGCCTTCATCCAGTTGATGTTGCCGCGCAGGGTGTTGATTTCACCGTTGTGGGCGATGTACCGGTAGGGGTGGGAGCGCTCCCAGCTCGGGAAGGTGTTCGTGGAGAATCGCGAATGCACCAGCGCCAGCGCCGTGTCCATGGACGGGTCGGCGAGATCAACGAAGTACTTCCCAACCTGCTCGGGCATCAGCATACCCTTGTAGATGAGAGTCCTGGAAGAAATGCTCGGCGCGTACCAGAAGGAGTCCAGCCCGGAGGTCCGGTTCTTCTGATGAGCCACCTTCCTGATGACGAAAAGCTTGCGCTCAAAATCCTGATCGTTCGCGCAATTCGCTCCGCGGGCGATGAACACCTGGCGATGCATCGGCTCGCTGTCCAACGCGGTCTTCCCCAGCGACGAATTATCCGTCGGCACCGTTCTCCAACCCAGCACTTTCTGGCCCTCCGCAGCCGCAACCTCCTCGAAGTTCTTCTCGCTCACCGCGCGGACCTTGGGATCCGGCGACGCATAGATCATCCCCACCGCATACAGTCCGGGCGCCGGAAGGTTGATGTTGAGCTCCTTGGCCACCTTGGCGAAAAAGCCATGTGGAGTCTGGAGTAAAATCCCCGCCCCGTCCCCTGTGTTCACTTCGCAACCGCAAGCCCCTCGGTGATCCAAGTTCACCAGCATTGTGAGCGCCTGCTGAATAATCTCATGAGTGCGTTTACCTTTCATCTGGCAAACAAAACCCACACCGCAAGCATCATGTTCAAACTGAGGGTCATACAGCCCCTGTTTCTCGGGAAGTCCGGTAT
>CAMDSZ010000302.1 GCA_945906945.1 Akkermansia muciniphila | reverse complement strand
GGTTCCGTAATGCATGGGAACCATCAGGCTTGCGTTAAGGTCGACGAACGCTTCGAGAGCCTCCTCGGGGTTCATGTGAACCGCGCGAAGACTCGGCGGGTCATAGGCGCCGATGGGCAGCAGCGCGACGTCGATTGGAAATCGTTCTCCGATCTCGCGGAATCCGTCGAAGTAAGCGGTGTCTCCACAATGATAAATCACCCTTCCCGCCACTTCGATCATGAAGCCACCGAAGCCGCGGTGCGAGTCGTGGAGCAGCCGGGCGCCCCAGTGGTGACAAGGGGTGAGGGTGACGCGCACGGGGCCGTATTCAAAACTTTCCCAGTAGTGAAGCTCCTGAACGACGCGGAACCCGAGGTCATGCACGAGATTACCGACTTCGAAAGGGACAACAACGGGTTGGTCCGCCGCGACTCCGCGCAGGGTGCGCCTGTCGAGGTGGTCGAAGTGGGCGTGAGTGATGAGAACCAGATCGATGCCGGGCAGAGCGTTGAGTTCTACCCCTGGGCTGCGCATCCGTTTGATTCCCTTAACCCAGTTGCTCCAGATGGGGTCGATGAGAATATTCAGTCCGGCGGCCTGAAGCAGAAAAGACGCGTGGCCGATCCACGTCAGAGCGAAGTCTCTGCCTTTAAGCTGCGGCCATTTGGGCCGCAAAGACCGGCCTTCGCGCTTTGTGAGCAGGGAGGGCAGGAGGATCTCTGTGACGGGATTTCTCTTGGTCCATGCCGCCGCGGGGCGCAACCCAACCACTGACGCGCTGGTCTCGGGCGCGAATGCCGCCATAGCGGACTTGCGTATTTCCGCTGTCGAACGGTTAGGGGATGGCTTCTCCACAGCGCCCGAACAGTAAACGCGATCACCGGTCCGGGCAAACCAATCCTCGGCACAAACTCTGTCTCCGTTGGGATGATGGCTGCCACAGGACAAACGAGCCAAGGTCTTGGACAATTAAAGATGGGAATGGCACAAAGGCAGGATGCCATTTGAAAAAAGCGCGATCCGCACTCAGATGCGGGAGATTCTCCACGCCCGCCTCGATGAGTGCGCCCTGCGCTCCAAACGTGTTTGCGAGCATTTGGTGCTCCAGTCTGAATGGATTTCGGCCCGCACCGTCGCGCTATTTTGTCCGATGTCGGGCGAGGTGGATTTGCTCGGGTTGCTCCCCATTGATGGCAAGCGCGCGATTTTTCCAGCGGTGGTCGGTGCGCGCATGGAGTGGCGCGAGGTGAGGTCAGTTCTGGAGTTTGTCGCTTCCGCAGCGTTTCCAAATCTGCGCGAACCATCCGCCGGCGAAAGCGTCGAGTTGTGCGAGGCGGATCTGGTTGTCGTTCCCGGACTAGCTTTTACAGCCTGCGGAAAGCGTCTGGGGCGGGGCGGGGGCTTTTACGATCGGGCCCTTGAAGGGCTGCCTGCGGCGCTCAAGCGCGTTGGCGTTTGTTTCGAATTTCAGGTGCTCGACGATCTGCCGACCCAATCCCACGATGCCCTGCTGGATATCGTGGTCGCCGGCTAGGTGGAACGATTTACCCAGGGGGCAGCACTAAGACGCTACAGCGTCTCGGTAGACCGCATTAAGAATTTCAACCGAATTCGAGTAGGAGTTGGCTGTGCGCCTTTCCTCAATCTGGGTCTTGAGTTTTGATGGAATCTTCAGCCACGTGCTGGGGAGGCTGTAATAATTGAAGTCCGAGTTGCCCTCCAATGCGTGGACGGCCTCGTGGAAGTGGGAATCAAGGCGCTCGCGCGCGTCGTTCTCTGAAATGACAGGTGCTGGCTTGAATACGCCGAACAAGTTGCCGCCGTCTCCAATCTCGCCGCACATCAATGCATGTAAACCAGCGCGGGCAGCGGTGACTTCCAGCGTCTTTGCGCTGAAGCCCGTCAAGTGAGCCTTGTGCCATTTGTGCGAGAATTTCATCTTCGGATACAAGATGTTTGGAACCTCGATTACAAAGATCCCGTCATCCCGCAACATCGTGGAGAGGCGCTTTAGCTCTTCGACTGGAAACTCCAAATGCTCGAGCACGTGGAAAAGAGTGATCAGGTTGAATTTCTCCGCGGGTGCCCCGAACTCCGAAAACGTGCAGTTCGCCACATTTAATCCAAGCTGCTCTCTGGCGTGCTGGGCGTAACCGGAGTTTGGTTCGATGCCCATCGCGGTGTGACCGAGTTTGTTCATGAGGAAGACAAACTCGCCGCTGCTTGCTCCTGCATCCAAAGTTCGCATGCCTGTCTCTGCCTGTTTGCTGAAATGAGGGCTGATACGGCGAAATCTATCCAGGGCGCATCTCGCTGCTCGAAGTACGTGCCGTTTTTGCGGAGAGAACGAGCCCTTGTACTGCTGACGGTAGTCTGTCTTGTAGAACTCTTCGACATCCGGCATGGGAATTGGATCGACGCCAATGAATCCGGTGTCCTTCCAGCAGATGTTGTTGAGTTTCTCCCCATGTCTGTCTCTGGAGGTCAACAAAACCGCTTCGTGTGTGCCTGTTAATGGGCAGGCGCGGGCGGAGTGAATGTCAGTGAGTTCCATGGCTTTTTGTCAATGCATCGCCTTTAGACAGCGACGGCGAATTTTTGGTGGCCAAGCACTAGGAGGCAAAATAAACACCCCCGCAAGAGCGGAAACAACGTGAAGCAAAACGCAACCTCGGCAATCGAAGCGTGTAAGGCTGATTGACAACCATATTTAATGTTACAAGCGCGAAGATCAGCAATGTGGGGACTAACGTGTATTGGGGTCATGGCCGGAGCTAACTTGCTTTTCCATACAAGACCACTGGGAGGAGCGGGGTTCGACGCCTGCAGGTTTTGTGAGGTTTTTAGCTGATAAGAAGCAGGCGTGCGGGGTCGCCTGGATGTGTTTGCGGGGCGCGGTGAATGCAGGGCGGCACGGGGCTTTCTGGGTATTTTACAGCGATTCTCCACAGGTTTCCAACGCCGAATGGAAACGGCCTTGCAGCTTCAATAGGGGCGTAATGCAGGTCATAGCAGCATTCCGAAAGATGCTCCCGGAACGCCTCGTCATCGGCGCCTCCAAACGACTCAAGCAGCGCCGCACGAACCTCAGGAATATCAACTTTGCGCAGCGCTTGGTCGTTTCGCAGTCCCTCACTGGAAGCGCCGTGATAAGTGCACAAGTAAGTGTCCGTTTCAATTGGCGAACTGTCGGCATGGAATGAATAGACATCGGTCGGAACCGGTCCATCGCAGTCATCTCGCAGGTAGCCGTTGACGCAGTCCAAAACGGGATCCAATCCCGCATTCCGCAGCAACCACAAGTCTTTCAACATTGCGGCAACCGCAACCTTGCCGCTGCCGCTTAAAGAGAGGAGGGGAAGGGATGCCTCATCCAGAGTGGCGATACCTTCCTCAATGGTCAGATGCCCAAGCACCTCTCCGAAATCTCCGGCTAATTGCCGCTGCCAGCAGAGGGCATTAATTCCATCGCCAAACGGAGTGGCCAAAAGCTCTTCAAAGCTCTCCACCACCTTGATTCGCGGGTAGTCTCTGGGAAGAAATAATGCGCCCATGCCTTGTGTTTTTTATCTCGCTGCAAAAAGAAAGACTGCAAGTTTGCGCACTTGCAGTCTTTCTCGGAAACATCCGCGAGACACCCCGATTTTAGCCGGGGGCTTGCCGGTGGTTTTAGAACTACAGTTTTGACTGGATTACCTGCTCCAGCTTCACGATATCCGCTGCGAACTTTCGGATCCCCTCCGCTGTTTTCTCTGTCGCCATTGCGTCCTCGTTGAAAAGGAAGCGGAAAGCTTTCTCGTCGCAGTGGATTTTCTGGATGGAAGCCGCCTTCGAGTCCGAAGCCTTCAGCTTCTGTGTGACTGGCTCGGTGGATGCGGCGAGCTTCGCGAGGAGGTCCGGCGAAATTGTTAGCAAATCGCATCCTGCAAGCTCGATAATCTGCGACACGTTGCGGAAGCTCGCGCCCATCACTTCGGTCTCGTACCCGAAGTGTTTATAGTAGTGGAAAATTGACGTCACGGACTGCACTCCCGGATCTTCGGCCCCTGTGTAGTCGCGCTTGTTCGCATTCTTGTACCAATCGTAAATACGCCCCACAAACGGCGAGATCAACTGCACCTTTGCCTCCGCGCAAGCGATCGCTTGAGGCAGTGAGAAGAGCAAGGTGAGGTTGCATTTGATGCCCTCTTTCTGCACGACTTCGGCGGCCTTGATGCCCTCCCAAGTCGATGCGATCTTAATCAGAACGCGGTCGCGCGATACGCCTGCTTTTTCATAAAGTGCGATGAGTTCACGCGCTTTTGCGATTGTGCCGTCTGCGTCGAAAGAGAGGCGTGCATCGGTTTCGGTTGAAACGCGGCCTGGGACGATCTTTAGGATCTCCAGCCCGAAAGCGATCAGGATATTGTCGATGATGTCCTCGATCCGCTTCGCGCCTGAGAGGCCGCTGTTTTTGCGGTCAGTGATCACCTTGTCGATGATGTGTGCGTACTGCGGTTTCGTTGCCGCTTGGAGAATCAGCGACGGATTGGTTGTAGCGTCCAGCGGCTTGAATTCGCGCATGGACTCGAAGTCGCCGGTGTCAGCGACGACTTTGGTGAACTGCTTTAGTTGCTCGAGTTGTGAAGCGGTGCTCATGATTGGATTGTTGGTAATTGGAATTTGATTAAATGTGAATCGCGTGGCCGTGTGCCTGCGCCGTGGCCTCATGAATCATTTCGCTGAGGGTCGGATGCGCGTGAATGGTGCTTTCAATTTCGTCGATGGTGGCCTCAAGAGTGATCGCTAGACCCAGTTCAGCGATCAGCTCGGTTGCTTCGGAGCCGATGATGTGAGCGCCGAGCACTTCGCCGTGGGGTTCGCCAAGAATCAGTTTTACGAAACCCTCGAGTTCACCGATGGCGCGCGCCTTGCCGCTGGCCATGTAAGGGAATTTTCCAACCTTGAACTTGATGCCTTTTTCCTTTGCAGCACGCTCGGTGAGTCCTACGCTGGCCACTTGGGGCTGGCAGTAGGTGCAGCCCGGAAAGTTGGTGACTTTCTTCGGCTTGAACCCGGGTTGGAACATGCCGTTCACTGCTTGTACCGCTTCAAAGCTTGCAACGTGCGCGAGCCACGGTGGTCCAATGATATCTCCCGCAGCGTACACTCCAGGGATGTTGGTTTCGTAGCGGTCGTTGGTTTGGATGTAACCGCGCTCCGTCAGGGCCGGCCTGAGCGAGCCGCCCGGCAGAAGCGGGCTCACGCCTATGGCCACGAGGCAGACGTCCG
>CAMDSZ010000301.1 GCA_945906945.1 Akkermansia muciniphila | reverse complement strand
CAAGGGCGGCAAGGACGCCAAGGATGGGAAGAAGTCCGCGTCAGCAAGGAGCAAGGACGGATGGGAATACAATTTTCCAAACGTAATCTCGAACCTGACTGGCTCGATGGGCACCCGTTATTTGCGTTGCAGTTTCACGGTTGTGAGCGATGACGAGCACATCGGCGAGATGATGGAGGAAAACAAGTCCAAGCTAAAGGATGCGGCCCTTCGCATTTTCGCGGCCCGCTCCCAATCCGACTTGGAGTCAGTGAGTGCGAGGAATGTGATCCGCACGGAGATTGCCGCAACATTTAATAAGGCTTTGGAAACTGCCGCCGTGAAGGAAGTTTTGTTCACTGATTTTATTGTGCAATGAGCGAAGAGAGCGCAGCAGCTGAGTCTCAAGTTGAATCGGCCGGGGATCCTTCATCCTCGGACGTTGTGATTTATTCTTTCAACGGGGTTCGCCGCGTTGCGGCCGCGAGTTTGGTGCAGCCTTACAACTTCAGGCAGCCAGGTTTTTTGTCGCCTCGCGACGCCAATCAGTACACCTCGCTTCATCAGAAGTACGCACAAAACTTGGTGGCGCGGCTGGCTACTTTTCTCCGCTTGGAATTGACCTGCGACCGGTCGAGCGTGCGTTGTGAGACGGTGCCGTTCCGCAGTTTTTGCGATTCGGTCACCCAGCCTACCCATCTCACGGTTTTTCAGTTCGAGGGATTGGAAGGTGCGGGTGTGCTTGAAGTGCGCCCAAAGACCAGCATCGCGCTCGCAAATCGGCTCTTGGGAGGGCAGGGGGCCTCTGTAAGCGAGGTGGATCGCAATCCCACGGAGATCGAGGTGGCCCTTCTGGACGAACTGGTGGTGATGATCCTCAAGGAGTGGATTTCTTCATTTGAAGGCTCCAAAAACAGTGCTCCGAGGCTGCTGGCTCACGAGACCGGCTGTCGGTTTTTGCAGATTGCTTCCGACGACTGCGCATTTTTTGTTTTTAAGGCAGAGGTGAAGTTCGGCGAACTAAGCGAAGTTCTGCAGCTAGCCGTCCCTTTTTCAATGGTCGAAGGCCTTGCGGGGCGCGCTCCGTCTTCCGCTTCGAAGCCGACCGCCGAAGTCCGCCAGAAGCCTCTGCACTGGCGCTCTCCCTACGCTTCCATTGAGGTCCCGATCACCGCGGAGTGGCAGGTTCGGATGATCTCCGTGGGCGAAGCTGCTGCATTTTCGGTTGGAGACCTTATCCAGTTACCCCAGGAGCTCATCGACCAGACCCGGGTCAAGGTTTCCGAGGGAGACGAATTTTTTGGCACAATTGGTGTAGAGGAAGGTCGACTTGCGGTACACTTGAACGATAGGATTTCAAAAGAATAGTTATGGTTAACGCTCTCGACGACTCAAGACTGAGTACAGTATTGGATGTGAAAGTGCAGCTATCGGTTCGACTTGGTTCGTGCCAAATGGCTATGCGCGACGTACTTGAACTCCAGCCTGGTACGGTGGTTCAGCTTGGGCAGCGCGCGGATGATCCCGTGGGTCTTTATATTAATGACAAGCTAATCGCTTTAGGTGAGGTAGTTGTGGTCGAGGAAAAGTTTGCTATCAAGGTGACCATGATGGTCGGGGGCGCCGCCTAAGGGCGCTTAGGGCCGCGCCTTATGGGCTGTTCCCGGTTTCGCCAGCGCATGGCTCAGGGGGCGCTCGGCTTGTTGCTTTGTATTCCTTTTGTCTCGTTGGGCCAGCAGTCTGCTGTGGGCCCTTCGCCGGCGCCTGCGTCCTCTTCGGGCTCTTTGATGTTTTCGGGCGCCCCTGCGACAACCGCCGGGAGCTTCATCCAAATGTTCGGCTACGTCGTCGCGATCCTGATGATCGTCGGAGCGTTGGTTGTGTTCTTTATGCGCTCCGGCGGGTTTATCGGTCTGAGGATGGGGACTAAGGCGGCGCGGAAACTGCATCTGCAGGAGACTTGGATGCTTGGGCATAAGCAGTTTCTGGCAGTGATCGAGTACGAGGGCCGGAAGATGTTACTGGGTGTCTGTCCCGGGAGGATTGATTATCTGTGTCCGCTTGAGGGAAATGAGGACGGAGTTGGAACGGAAAACGCTCCTGATTTTCAGGAGATGCTCGCCCGAAATTCGACCCAGTCCGCGCGCGGTTCTGAAATGAATACCAAACCATCCCAACCCGATGCAAAAATCGCTGACACGACCTTAGGAAAGGGGATCGAATGAGCGACTTGAGTACAATGACGCGCCCGCTGTCAATGACGCTGCGTTTTAGGCGCATCGCTATTGGTGGTGCCTGTTTCGCGTTGCTTGCCGCGCTGCTCGTGTTGTGGTCGCCTGAGGTGATTGCGCAGCAGCCGGCGCCCGTGCCAGGTGGTACGCCGGTGCCAGGTGGGACGTCCGTGACGTTCTCGCTGGCGGGCGACTCGGAGCCTGCAAACGTGTCATCCGCCATTCAGATCGTCGCGCTCATGACGATTCTCACCCTTGCTCCCTCCATTCTGATGCTCATGACGAGCTTCACGCGGATCGTGATCGTGCTCGGGTTTATTCGCGGTGCGATTGGGTTACAGGGAGCTCCTTCGAATCAGATCCTCGTGGGGATGTCGCTCTTCCTGACCATGTTCATTATGACGCCGACCGTGAAGCGTCTGAACGACGAGGCTTTGCAGCCTTATTTGAAGAAGGAGCTCGCCACCTTTGAATTTGCGCAGAAGGCGGCGCTTCCTCTCAAAGAGTTCATGGTGAAGCAGACGCGCCCGAGCGAGGTTGATTTTTTTCTCGGCTTGTCCGGTTCCGGCGCCACGCGCTCCGATGACTTGCCGATTCTGGTCGTGGTTCCCGCGTTCGTGCTCAGCGAGCTGCGCACGGCGTTTCAGATGGGGTTCCTGATCTATGTGCCCTTCCTGGTCATCGACTTTTTGGTGTCTGCAACCTTGATGTCGATGGGGATGATGATGATGCCGCCGATGATGATTTCGTTGCCGTTCAAGCTTCTGCTTTTTGTTTTGGTGGACGGCTGGCATCTCATTGTGCGGTCGCTTGTGGAAAGCTTCTCGTTATGACGATCGAGCAGTCAGTGGACATCCTAAGAGAGCTGGTGAGCACGTCTCTGGCGGCTTCTGCTCCGGTGTTGATCACGGCGGTGGTCATCGGCGTGGTCATGAGTATTTTACAGTCGGTCACCAGCATTCAGGAGCCATCATTGTCGTTCATCCCGAAGGTCACCGGGCTGGGGATCGTGATGGTGATCACGGCGCCCTGGATTCTGAAGCTGCTGATGACTTTCACCATCGGGTTCATCAACCGGCTGCCCGAGGCGGTGCGGTAGCAATTAGAGAAGTGTGCCGCCATGTTTTTCTGGAGGCTGGGTTTTAGGCGGGATGCCGTCGCATTCGGGGGGAGGCTGCAATGTTAAACGGTGAAATGCTGATGGTTTGGTTTCTGGCGTCGGTGCGGGCAACCGGCCTGATGATCATCTCGCCGGTGTTTTCCTCCCAAGCCATTCCCCGTTCAGTTCGCGCGATGATGGCGCTGTTTGCGGGATTCGTGGTTTCCGGAGTTTTTCGCATGCCGGAGAGCGTGCCGGTCACGACGGGGAACATTGTTGTCGCCATGATCTTGGAGATGATCATCGGGATGTTCATGGGGTGGGCGGTTCGCTTGAGCACGCACGCCATTGAATTGGCCGGTTCGGTGATTTCGAGCGAGCTTGGTTTTTCGATGGGGCAGCAAATCGATCCGACCTCAGGTGATTCTTCCAATGCTGTGAGCTCGATTTTGCTCACCTTTGGGTCCCTGGTGTTCTTGATTTCCGGTGCGCACCAGGCGGTCTTGGCGGCGTATTTGAAGAGTTACGAAATCGCGCCGGTCGGAATGTTCCGAGCCTCGCACGAAGTCGGGACTCTTTTGGTCACATCAACAGGCAAAATTTTCCAGGTGGCGGTGCAGATGGCTGCCCCTCTGGTCGCTGTGAACTTTATTATCTCGCTCACCTTTTCGATCCTTGGAAAAGCCGCGCCTGCGGTTCAGGTGTTCTCCGAAAGTTTTGCGGTTCGAATCGTGGTCGGGTTGTTTGTTTTGGGAATGACGCTGCAGTTGGTGTCGCAGCTCTTGTTGGAGCAGTTGAGATTGGCTCCTGACCTGATGCTGAGGCTGGTACCATAACGTTTTGTTGACTGCCCCATGCCCGAGTCTGACAACAAAACCGAAGAACCGACGCAGAAGCGTCTGTCCGAGGCGCATGCGAAGGGAAATTTCGCGAAGGCGCCCGACTTGCAACTGGTTGCAATCTTGTTGGCCTCCATCTGGGGGTTTGCTGTGATGGGGCGTTTTGTGGCCGAACGCGCGGCCTCGATTGCGGTAGGAATTTTTGCGCATCTGGGGACCTCGCCCATCCGGCCCGAAGCTGTCGGCCCGTGGACCTCGGAGGCGGTGATTGCCTTGCTGGTGATGACGATGCCGATCGCGGGCGCTTGCCTGTTTGCTGGCACGGTGATGGGCGGCGTTCAATCCGGCTTTCGACTAACGCCTGAGGTGTTTGCACTCAATTATGACAGGCTCGATCCCGTGAAGGGATTTCAGCGGATTTTTTCCAAGCAGGGAATGGTCCGGGTGGGGTTGGATATTCTGAGGTTGGCGGTGGTGGCGTGGGTGATCTGGGGTGGAGTGGACAGGGTAATGGATGACCCGATTTTCCGCGTGCCGGTGCCTCTGGCGCGGCTCGGTGGGTTCATGCTGGAGTCAGGAATCATCCTGTTGTGGCGCTGTGTGTTGGCGCTCGGGGCGATCGCAGCGTTCAATTACTTTTATCAATGGCAGACCGTCAGGGAGAGCCTTCGCATGTCCAAACAAGAGGTGAAGGACGAGATGCGTCAGAGCGAGGGGGATCCGAAAATCAAGTCTGCGCTGCGCGCCCTTGCCCGCCGGATGCTGCAGCGGCAGATGCTCAAGGAAGTGCAAAATGCGGACGTGGTGGTGACCAATCCCACGCACTTCGCAGTGGCGCTTCGGTATGACCGTGACAACGAGTCGGCGCCGGTAGTGGTGGCGAAGGGAGAGCAGGGCTTTGCGCGCAGGATTAAGGCGAGGGCTGCCCAGTATGGAGTGCCAATGGTTGAGAATCCGCCTGTGGCGCGGATGCTTTATAAATTTGGTGCGGTCGGAAAGCCCATCCCTGTTAATCTGTACCGCGCTGTAGCCGAGATTCTTGCGTTCGTCTACAAGACCCATCAGCGGTATTTTACAGATCTTAGACGTAGAAGGAGTGGCATCTGAGCACAGG
>CAMDSZ010000300.1 GCA_945906945.1 Akkermansia muciniphila | reverse complement strand
CTCCGTGAGGCGAAGGTCGAAATGCTCAATCAACACGGGCTGGTGCAGCAACCCGGCACCGTCCTTGGAGAAGGTCTTTCCTACCACTTGTGCGAGAGCCTCTGTGCCCCGAAGCCAACCGCCAAGGCTCACGAGTTGGGCTAGCGGTTCGCTGTTAAGTTCCAACATCGCCTGGCGGACATCGGAGAGCGCCAAGTCCAACTCACGGCGCACATCCGCCCATCGCTTCTTTTCCGCGTACTCCACAATGGAGGTCGCCCGGCGACTCACCGCTTTTTCAACGCCGATCGCCTTGGCAAGCATCCGTACGCTATTTCCAATATTTTTGACCTCCGGCGCGTTCTCAGCCTCCACCGCGATAAAACCCTCGGCAATCACGGTCCCAAGCAGCAACGAAATCTGCCTCTCGCTGCCCACTGGTTCGGCTGCGGACTTCTGCGCCTTCAAAACCTCGGGCCAGTTCGGCTTGCCCAGCTTGTCGAGGACTGCAAAAACCTCACTCGGAACGGGAACAACCACGCGTTCCACCATTTGGGCCTCCTTGGGAAACTTGCTTAGGTCGATGCTCTTCGCAGGCTGCGCGGCGTTACCTGAAACTGCTGCTCCCCCAAGCGCCACTGCCATTGCGGGGATAAACAATCTTCGTAAGGTTCGTTCTTTCATATCTGTTGCTCCTAACACTGGCCGATCTATCTAAAAACTCAACCGCAGCTTTTTAGAGATTTCACCATAGCAAACAAGTGATGGATTCTAATCGTAGATTTTCGAGCACACCTAGGCCCACCTGCCCGACTCGACCTATCTGAGCACCCTGCCAAAGACCTCGGCCACCAACACGGAGACAGATTCAACACTGGCACCGTCTGCCCCCTCGGCTTCAAGACTCGTCATTTCAACCCCCTCCAAACCGCAAGGAGTGATGTGCTCAAAACCGCCCAGCGGACCGCACACATTTAATCCAAAGCCGTGCATCGTGATCCAGCGCCGTACCCCAACCCCGATGGACGCAAGCTTTCTGCGGCCTACCCACACTCCAGTTAACCCCTCACGGCGTCCCGCCTTCACCCCCAGAATCTGACAGCACTCAACCAGTCCCTCCTCCAAACTCCGTAAATGCCTGTGCAAATCCTGACCGCGGACGCGCAAATCCAACAAAGCATAACCCACGAGCTGTCCGGGGCCGTGATAAGTCGCTTTCCCCCCACGGTTGGTTTCGACCACCGGATACGGAAGCGCATCCTGCCGCTCCCCCAAGCTTCCACGGTCCGCCCCCCGTCCAATGGTATACACCGGCTCATGCTCCAACAGCAGCAGCTCATCCGCTCCGCCCAAGTTGTCCACTTTCGCTGCCAGAATCTCCTCCTGCTTCCGGATGCCGTCCGCGTACTGGATCCGCCCCAGCCATTGAGTTTTCAGCGGTTTCCTTACCATTAGATGCGCTCCAACTCCGTCATGCGAACCCGGCTGCCAGCCAAGGCCTGAAAATGCGTCAACCCCACCGCCAGCGCATCCGCCGCATCCGCAGATGGCGTTTCACTCAGGCCCAAAAGAGCTCTTACCATAAATGCCACTTGAGATTTATCAGCCGCACCGCGCCCAACCACCGCCTGTTTGACGCGCTTGGGAGCATATTCAAAAACGGGCAGTCCTGCGCTCGCCGCAGCTAGTAGCGCTGCTCCGCGTGCGCATCCAAGAATGATGGCGGTCTTGTAACTCTGTACAAAGATCACGGATTCGAACGCGGCAACCGTAGGCTGGAATTCATTCACCACAGCGCGAATGCGTTCGTGTATTGCGAGAAGGCATCCCGTTTGAAGCATGCTCGGCGGATTTTTCACTACACCCCATATCAAGGCACGCGGTTTCCCATTGGAAACGGCTCCTTCCAGCACGGCGTAACCCGTTCCCCGCAGGGATGGATCAATTGCGAGCACTCGCTCTGCAGCGCTGGTTGCTGGGGTGAACACGAACTTCACTCAACTCAGGAAGCAAGACTTGTGCAACCCCCAAACACCGCCGAACGAGAACTTGCCGCCCAATGAGCAGAAGTCCAAAACGCAGCACCCGCGCCGAATCCTGCGCCCGTACAAACAGTCGCATCGTTGGCGAAGAAAACCATCAGCCAACCGCATCAAGTGCGAGCCTGCTTCAAAAGCAGCAAGACTGGTCAGCGCGAAATAATATTTTTATCGCCATCGGTCAGCAAGCGCACCCACTCGCCGGGACGGAAGCCCTCGCCGTGATCGGCCTGAACAATGACGTACTCACGCCCTGAATTCATCTGGACGGTGATCTCGACACCGTTCTTAGTGGTGATCTTTCGCTCCGCGGCATCGCCGATCAAACCGCCCGCCAAGGCACCTCCAACAGCGGCCAACGCCGACCCCTTGCCATGACCAATCATTGAGCCTGCAATCCCGCCTGCAACCGCACCTGCGCCGACGCCCACCACGGAGGACTCTCCACGCAAAACCACGCGATGCACTGAAATAATCCTAACCCGGTGAACCTGCATCGCCTGACCTCGCATCGAGCGAGGGTAGGAAGCACCGTCCGGGTAAGTCTCACAACCGGAGAGGCAGATCAGCGTGAGACACATTAACGAAATCGAAGCAATTCGGCAAAACATGATGCGTAAATAGTAAGCCAAAAGCCCCATAAAAATCAATTCAGAACAGCTTGAATCCGCGCGAGGAAATTCCGAGGCTTTGCGCAAGTCTGGGATCTAAAAAACATCCTAACTTTCAAAAGCACATGGCTCAATTACTCAACGCAATTCCCGCCGATTGGCCGGCGAGCATCAGGGCAGAACTAGCCGACTCCGAGAGCTTCACGCGCATCGTTGTGCGTGATCTTTCAAACGAATCTCTTAAATCAAAACGCACCCAAGCCGAGGCCGCATCCTCTTGCGAACAACACCCCGTAAAACGGCGACTTTTGCAGGGGTTCATTCTTTATGCACTGGACGACATCCATGCCGCGCACTCCATCTTCCAAGATGAGGACGGCTTTTTCGGCTCCTACGGACATGGGATGATGCACCGCAGGGAGGGTGACTTCTGGAATGCCAACTACTGGTTTCGCCGCGCGGGAAACGCTCGTGAAATTCCGTTCCCAGACGGGCTCACCCCTGCAGAGATCACCGCAAAGTGCGAGGCCGCTCAACAGCGAGCAGGCGGCGAGGACCAAGCCCTCAGCTTACTCCACAAGGAGTGGGTGCTGCTTCTAGGTGCATTGCTGGGAGCTAATCCCACGCAGCTCTAGGGACGACCCGCTGTTTTCGGATTCTGAGTCCGCCAAACTACTTGCCCTTGCTTTCCGGAGCCTTGCTCTTGGAATCCGCCCCAACCGGTTGAGCCGCGCCGGTATCGTGTTGGATTTTCCATTTCTGAACAATGGACCTCGCTGCGGGATCCACATTGGCGAGTTCAATCAAATCAGTCAGCAGCGCGGCGTAGACAGCCTCCAACTCATCCGCTTTCTTGAGCTGCTGATCCCGCCTCCCCATGGCTTCCTCGGTTTTTTGCAGGGTCACTTTCACCTCCCTCAAGCGCTGTCCCATCTGAGCAATCTGGCCTTTCAAAATGCCCCTCTCATCGATGGCCACGCGCATCTCGGCGAACACAAATAGGAACGATGCCACCGCCAGGGACCCCAGAGCCAAAACAACACCTCTGTCATTGGATTCAGACATACTTAGTTCCCCCCTTTCTTTGAAGCCGGCGCCGGTGCGTGGTCCCTCGCTGCCGCCGCAAGAGCCGGATCCATTCCGCGTTTTAAAAGCAAATCCCGAAGCCTTACGTTGTTCCCCTTGATCGCAGCGGCGGCCATGTCGGCCACGATCGCGGGGCCTACGGAATCCGAAATCGCGGCGCCCTTGGTCAGCTTCTCCTGCTGCGTCTGTAGCAACTCCCGCTTGGCCTGAATCCTAGCCTGCACTGACTCGAGCGCCTGCTGATACCCGAAGATCTCGACCCTAATCTTGGAGTTCTCCGTCACGACCGAATAGTGCCTAGCGGTGAGAGCCATCACAGCACCTGCGATGATGGCGACGATATAGCTTAAATTCATATTATTTCTTCAAATTCCCAGACCGCACTCGACACACAGCCGCATCCGATCTGTGTCTATTTCCCACCCGATTCAATAAACTCCAAGGCCTTGTCATAACTGCACCGTTCCAAAAAATGACGTACCTGCGGGTGCACCGGCTCGGGCAACTCCGAGACCAGATGCACGATCTTTTCAGACACGCTCTTTAGCTCCTCCAAGTGACCAGCAGCGTCACGTTCGTACCAGGCTCTATCCGCAATCGCCTCACGACGACGACGCAGAGATTCGCAAAGTCGGTTGTAAACTTCAGGCAAGTTTGATTCTGACATACGGCGTTTTTTTATCTGAACTCCACTCGACACAGCCCACCCGCGAGGGCCTAGCGGCCCCCAATATTATCCGGACGGAGAATCTCAAGCGCAGCAATTGCATCAAGTGCGCATTGCAAAACTGCATCCCGAATCGGCGCTCGTTCCTGCGAAGGCCTGAGCGCCGTCTGGATTTGGGCCTCCAACTCGGGATTATCACCCGATACGAGCGCGGCTTCATTCATGCGGAGGTATACGGGCTCCTTCAGGAAATCCGCCAAACACTGGTTTTTCGACTCCCTCGCAAGAAGCTCGAGCATCTCCTGGAATGCAACTTTAACTGGAACATCCGGCTGAAGCCCGCCGGCAAACAACGGCTCAATTCCGGCGAAAATAGGATCCCGGACCGGCAGCCTGAGCGAAACCCGCTCATTGAGCTCAATGGAACGACTCTCGGAAGGTTCAGCCCTGGTGGTATCCCCGACCAGCATCGCTTTGGCATGCACCTTCAAGCATGCAGCGAGAACCTCGCCCGACCCCGCAGTCAGACTCGAAATCAAAACCCACAGCTTCAGGGGCCCGCGCGCCCCGTCGAACTCACTGCGGATTGTTTCTTCCGATCCAGCATCCACCCCGCGCACGCGGAACAACTCCGTTCCCTTCGGCACAAACCGGCTGGCCAACCGACCCGCTTGATCCAAGTTTGTGCTCCCCGCGCTAGCGCGCAGGTCCAAAATCAAACGGCCCGCATCCAGCTGCCGTAGATCCATCAGTGCACGATCCAGACGCTCTTCGGTATCCTTCTCAAACGCACCGATCCGCACATATCCCACCTGCCCTCGCAAAAGTTCTACGTGAAATTTCGAGTACTGCTCGCCCGCCGAAGACGCCGATGAACCCTGGGG
>CAMDSZ010000299.1 GCA_945906945.1 Akkermansia muciniphila | reverse complement strand
GCGAGGACGACGACACGTGCCTCGGAAAGTTGTTTTTGAGTCAGGTCCTCGGGTTGGATGGTTTTGAGTGAAAATACGCCACCTTCTCGTGCAGCGCGCATCTTGGGGTGCAGGGCGAGTTCAAGAAAATCAGTTTCGCCCTGAAATGGTTCGCTGCTGATCCTGCCGCTCACGATCAATACGCTGATGGAACGCTGCACGTTTAATGTCGAGTAGAAGGCGTTGTCGGAAGAAAAGGCATCGCCGTGAATGTGTGCCTCAATCGTGTGCGCGCCGACTGCCTCGAAAGACCGCTCAAGACTGATCTGTGTTGACTGTCCCGGCGGGATTGTTGCAGGCGTGTTTCCCGCGGGCAGTCCGTCGACCTTCCAATCGACTTGCAGGTTTTTTCTTGTTTGAAGTCCGAAGTTTCTAAGTGTCGCGTCGAATCGGACTTTCTGGTTCGATGTCACAGGAAGCCGTGTGAAGTCGATTGATTCAATCGCAATGTTCTCGGTTTGGAATGGGCCGGTGTCAAAAAGCGTGACGGCCGGGTGGTTCTTGAGCGCGGATAACCGTTGAACAGCATCTTTCAACCTAACTGCATCGCGCGAATCCCAGCTGGCCGATTGAAAATCGCTGAATGCCACGACCCGCTGCACTTGATTGTGCATTAAAGACAGGTATCTGGCAGCCATTTCGATTGAAGTGGGAACATCAGCTGCACCGTGCGATTGGCTCAGGCCCCTCGCTTGTTGTGCTGCGCCTTGAGTGTCGGCTGTGGTGGGAATGAGGGGTTGCTTGGCGTTGGTTGTGGAGATCATTGCAATCTCCGATCCGCGCCCCAGGGATCCGATGAACTGGATGGCATTCGCCTTCGCCTTCTCAAAGCTCGATGTTTCGCCAGTCGATGCACTCATGGACGCGCTATCGTCCAGGATAATCACAATCGATGCTGTTGTGGAGCGCCCGCCGGCTCTCAGGCTTGATGCGATCGGACGAGCCATGCACAGCGCAAGGAGGATTGGGATTGAGATGCGCAGTAGCAGCAGAAGGATCTGCTCTAGTTCAATGTGCCGGCGCTTACTTTTTGGTTGGGACGCGAGAAGTTGCATCGCGCCCCAGCGGATTGTGCGTGGCCGATTGCGGTTCAGCAGGTGAATCGCTAGGGGGATGGTGCCCGCGATTGCACCGCCTAAAAGGATTCCGTTCAGGAATGTCATTTGCGCCGGTTGCGTTGCGACAGGTAACGGCTTAGTGCCTCAGCGCAGGGTTCGTTTGTCGCGATCGGTGTAAGATCGACGCCGTATTGGCGGCATCCCATGGTGAGTTCCGCGCGGAAGGTAGCGAGGTTTTCGAGGTATGTGCGTTTTAACGCAGTCGCGTCGGCAAGCTGGACTGGATCGCCGGGTTCAAGAGATTCAAACTTCGTCCAGCCCGTGAAAGGAAAGGTGAGTTCGTCCGGGTCGAAGATCTGGAATACGACAACTTCATGGTGGTTGTGTCGAAGTAGCGCGAGCGACTTTACAAGCGATGGAACATCATCGAGGCAGTCCGAGATCAGCAGGATGAGCCCCCTGGGGGGGAAGCGTGGCGCAGCGAGGCGTATGATCTCCGCGATAGCGGTGTCTGCGCCGTAGTTCGAGTTCTCAAGCGTCTGAGCCAAGAGTTGGAGGTGGCGCGGGATTGACTGTGCTTGGACAACGGAATGGATATTTGAGTCGAATGTGACAAGGCCGACCGCGTCCTGCTGCTGGACGAGCAGTGTTGCAATGGATGTCGCAAGGAGTTTTGCGTATTCACCCTTTGAGCACGCGGAAGAAGCGCCCTGGTAGCCCATGGAGCCGCTCAAGTCCACGAGCAAGGTTGCGCGCAAATTGGTCTCCTGCTCGTATTCGCGGATGTAGTGGCGGTCTGAACGAGCAAAGGCGCGCCAGTCGAGCCTCCGAAGTTCATCTCCCGGTACGTAGGCACGATGCTGCTTGAAGGTGAGGCTAGCCCCCTTTTGGTGCGACTGATGCAGGCCGATGCCGATACCTTCCACAACCCTGCGTGCAAGCAGTTGGAGGTTTGAAAGAGTCCGTTGGTTCGCGGACGAGCCTGTTTGGAACACCGAGGCTGTACTTTCGGAGGCGCTCACTGGATCGACTGGGGTGGGGTCCTTGGGTCCGCGTCGGTTCCTACAACGGGGATTGGGAGTGGGTCCGTGGGGTTGCAGCCAAAAGCTTTTCGATGATGGCGTCCTGCGTGATCCCCTCCGATTCCGCATTAAAAGTCGGCACAATGCGGTGTCTCAGCACGGGCTTTGCAAGCACCTCAATGTCTTCGAGGGAAACATGGAAGCGACCCTTCAAAAGGGCTCTCACTTTTCCGGCCAGCACGAGGCATTGGCATGCACGGGGCCCGGCACCCCAGCTGATGAGCTCCTTTGTAAATTTTGGCGCTTGATCCGAGTCGGGCCGGGTGTTGCGCACCAAATCCAATACAAAGTTCATCACATGGTCCGGCACCGGGACTTTGCGCGCAGTTTTCTGGCATTCCAAAATCTGCCTGCCGTCGATGACCGGCTGGATGTCGGCTTGGTATTCTCCGGTAGTGCGCTCGATGACCAGCCTTTCTTGGTCGCGTTCCGGATACCCAACATGGATATGGAAAAGAAAGCGGTCCTTCTGTGCCTCGGGAAGTGGGTAGGTGCCTTCCTGCTCGATGGGGTTTTGCGTTGCGAGCACAAAGAACGGTTGATCTAGGTGGAGCGTGTGTCCGCTAGCGGTGACGGAGTGCTCCTGCATCGCCTCCAAGAGAGCGGCCTGGGTTTTGGCTGGGGTACGGTTGATTTCATCCGCAAGCAGCATCTGGGTGAAGATGGGGCCCTTTTGAAATACGAATTTGCGTGTGCCTGAAATCGGGTCCTCCTGAATGATGTCGGTCCCCGTGATGTCGGCAGGCATCAAGTCCGGTGTGAATTGGATGCGGCGGAACGAAAGCTGCATGGCGCGCGAGAGGGAGCGAACAATCGCCGTTTTTGCAAGCCCCGGTACGCCCTCCAAAAGGCAGTGGCCGCCGGCGAGGATGGCGATGAGCAACTGCTCGATGACTTCCTCCTGGCCCACGATGAGTTTTGCCATTTCGCGGCGGAGCGAGTTGAAGGCGGCGAGCAAAAAGCGAGCACGTTCGCCGTCGCTTTCTGGGAGCGCGTTTTTCAGCGCGTACTCTGACTCGTATTTTTGCGGAATGGAGTCAGTCGCTGCCTTGGGGAGCGACTCGTCGTCACCATGGAGTAATTTGTAAAAGTGCGCGCGATGTTTCGCCCACGAATGGTGCCAGCTGACGGCCTCGTCTTGGGAAAGACGCGCATCGAGTTCAGAAAGATCCGGAATGCCGAAGTAATGCAGCAGATGTTGTGGTGCGGAGTGAAATGCCAGGAAGCCGTCCCTCATGACCACGATCGACTCAAAAAAGTGCAGCGTCTTCATCGCGATTCCAGTGGTGAAAACGAGTCGCCCTTTAATCGCAATCAAAGCAAGCATCGCCGCGAGTTCAGCGTCATCACAAAGTTCAGGATGTCCCTCAATGCCGCTGTACAGCACGATTGCAGGTGAAGAGGCCAGCGCTAGCGCAATGGCAACGCGTGCTTTTTGCTGGAGCGGCAGTGATTCCGATGGCTGATTTTTGCTGGCTTGTAGGTCGCACTCTTTCAGGAGCGAGTCAACAGTTGTCGCTTCATGCAGCTGTGTGGCGTGCGAGAGTTCGTGGAGCCTTGCTGCGATGAGCTCCCCAACGGGTGCAGGGTTGTTGGCGGCGGCAAGACTGACCTTTGCGCACAACCGCGGTGATGTCGAAGATACGTTACTGAGAGTCTTGCCGTTCCATTCGATGCGCCCTTCGTGCGGCGTGATTTCTCCGCAGATGGCGCGCATCAGTTGGTCGCGTGAAGCGGCATCGGGGCTGATGATTCCGACGAGACCTGTACGCTTGAATCGAAGGTCGATTCGAGCCTGCGAGGCGGAGGTTTGGGTGAACCCCGAGGGGATGAGGGTATCCTTGAATTCTAGCACACTCTTCCATTTCTCTGTTCCCGCCATTTGTCAGTAATCAAATTTCGCGGAGTAAAGAAAGTTAGCCGCTCTTTCTCCATCCGTGCCCGCGGGTGGAGCCTCGCGCCGCCTGCTCCGGCGGCAAATCTTTAAACGGTTGGCCGCGCTTGCGGTCGGCGCAGATTGCCGGCTGTGGCGGAGGTGTTCGGCGAGTGAATCTCTGAGGCGCATGCTGCCGCGATTTTCTCAAGCAGTTCAAGAAAGCGCTCTCCCTCGTCCTTTGTAAGTTCTCCAAGAACATCGTTCTGAAGCTTTTGGGCGATTGATTGCGCTTGGGCGAAAAGGCTGGTTCCCTTTGGAAGAAGTTGCACCCGTTTGGCCCGGCCGTCACTCTCGTGGCGGGTGCGGCTCAGCAATGCGCTTGTTTCCATGCGGCGGAGCGTCGAAGTAATAGTCGCCGGGTCGCTGGTCATGCGCTCGGTGATCTCCTTCTGCGTCAGCCCCTCGGGCGGACTCTCGCTCAGCCACCTCAATATCGAGTACTGGTCCGGAGTGATTCCCAGCGGCGCGATCCGTTGCCGGAACGCCTGGTTGAGCGAATACCAGGCGCGTCGCAGCAATGGCGGAAGACGTCGCATCGGGGCGGGAAGCTATTTCGGAATTGGGATGTCGTGGTACTCCAGCGCCCACTCGCGCATGAATCGGATTCGCGTGGGACGGATCCGATAAATGATCAGGGACGGGTTGTCGGGCTGTCCGAGGTACCTGCGAAGCAGGGGATTGTCGCGCCAGATGATCTCCAACAGGTCGGGGTCGGCGAGAATTTCGGCCGAGCCGGTGATCCGCACTTGGTCGTGGGCGTCGTCCAGGTAGCAAATTTCCACCTTCGGGTTCACCGCGATCTGGTTGGTTTTACCGTAGGCGCGCAGATTAGCTACAAACACCGTAAAACCCTCCGTGCGAACTGGGGAAACGGGCCTCAGATGAGGCTGGTCTCCGTCCACGGTGGCGAGCATCGGGAACTTCGCGCGCTGGATCACCTCCAAGGCGAGTTGCGGAACTTTTTCAGGCTCGATCGGCGCCGGCGTCGGAGGTTTTTGGGATCCCATTTTGGTTAGTTGGTTTTCAGAACTTCGATGAACGCCTCCTGCGGGATGTTGACACGCCCGATGGCTTTCATTCGCTTTTTGCCCTCTTTCTGTTTCTCAAGCAACTTGCGCTTACGCGTGATATCGCCGCCATAGCACTTGGCGGTCACGTTTTT
>CAMDSZ010000298.1 GCA_945906945.1 Akkermansia muciniphila | reverse complement strand
TGCGCAATGATTTAAACGCGGTTGACCTGCTGACGGCGTATATCCAGGACATCTCCGGCGCTGGGTCAATACGCGGTGAACTCGATCAATTGCGAACTGCCATCCGTTACGGTTCGGAGCGGATGCACCGGTTGTCGCGCGCTTTTGAGATGCCCTGCGTTGAGGCCATCGGGCTTCCTTTGCATGTGCTCATGGACGACCTTCGCGCTCAAATGCTCTCATTAAGACCCGAGGTGGAACTGCGCTTGCAGTGGAGGATCGAAGACGAGAGTGCTCACGTTTTTATAGATCCGACGCTTTCGATGGAAGTGTTTCGGGAACTTGCTGATAACGCTCTGGCTTTTTCGCCTTATGATTCGGTGGTCCAGGTCACGGTCACAGGAAACGGAGGGCATTGTTTGGAGTGGTGTTTTGCGCAGCATCTGAAGGAGCCCTCCGGCGAACCGGATAACTGGGGGCGCACTCCTTTTTTAAGCGCGAGGCGTGGGCATTACGGGCTTGGTCTCTTTCGGGCGCGCCGCATTATTGAGGCGTACAAGGGAACGATTGAGTTCATGCATGATCGCAAACTCGAGGTTCTCTCTGCGGTGGTCCGGTTTCCCTCGGAGGCTGTCGTGTGAGCGTCCCTGCGGGACAGACAGCGGGGGAGCGGGTGCTGGTCATTGACGATGAGCGCTCGGTGCTGATGGTGCTTGAGGGTATGCTGACTCGCAGGGGATTCGAAGTCCAAGTCGCCTCGAGCGGATCCGCTGGGCTCGCAGCATTTGAGAAAAGTGCGCCATCGATTGTTCTTCTGGATCTCGGACTCCCTGACATGGATGGCACGGATGTGCTGCGCCACATCCGCGCGTCGCATCCGGATGTGCAGGTGTTGATCCTGACCGCCAACGACTCTCTGGCGAACGCTATTGAATGCATCAAGCTCGGTGCGTTTCATTTTGTGAGCAAGCCCTATGCGGCTGAAGAACTACTGAGCCTGATGCAGCGCGCCCTGCATCAGCGCAGGCTCGAGGCGGAAACCGTGGTGCTCCGGCAGCAGAGTGCGCGGCTCGAGGAGAGGATTCGAGCGATCGAATCAAACATGGTGCCCGTGTTCAGTAGTCGTTCCATGCAGCAGATCGAGGAATTGATAAAGCGGGTCGCCCCGAGCGAAGCGAACGTGCTGCTCCTTGGTGAAAGCGGGGTGGGGAAGGAGGTGCTCGCGAACCGCGTGCATGAGATGAGTAAACGCTCGAAAATGCCGATGGTGAAGCTCAACTGCGCCGCGTTTCCCGCAAACATGATCGAAGCCGAGCTATTTGGTTATACGCGTGGGGCCTTCACGGGGGCGGTTGCAGATTTTCCGGGCATGCTGGCGCAGGCCAATCGAGGCACTCTTTTTTTGGATGAAGTTGCAGAAATGCCGGCAGACTTGCAGACACGCTTTCTGCGGGTTCTTCAGGAGCGCGAGTATAGGCCATTGGGCAGCACAAAAACTTTAAAAACCGATTTCAGGCTTGTTGCCGCCACTAATCGTTCCGTGGCGGACGCGGTGCGCGAGGGTGTGTTGCGGCAGGATTTTTATTATCGGCTGAACACCTTTCAGATCGAGATCCCACCACTGCGTAGTCGCTTGGAAGACGTGGCTCCGCTCGCGACACAGTTTGTGTCGCGTTTTGCGGCGAAGCAGGGGGCCGCGTGCCCGCAGATATCTGCCGAGGCAATGCAGAGACTCGGCGCCTATCATTGGCCGGGAAACATCCGCCAACTTCAGAATGCGATGGAATACGCCGTGATTCTGATGGAGGGCGGTATGATTGAGGCGCGGCACCTGCCTGCAGAGCTCAAGGTGACCGCGGGTGTACATCAGGCGCTGATGGAATCATCAGAAAGCCTCAGTTTGTTTGAAAATGAGAAACAAACAATTCTCCGCGCATTGATTGAGACTCGCGGGAACAAAAAGAGGGCCGCTGAAATGCTGGGAATCCAGCGGCCAACTCTCTACGGAAAGCTTCGGCAATACGGCATCCACGGCGGTGCCCGTGATAAGGGAGCTTAGCGCTTGGCAGCTTAGGATGGAGCGGCGTGCGCTGGAGTGCCCTGCGCGGGAGATCACTTCTGCGCCTTTTTAAGCACTTCGTCGTTTAGCCAGTCGAGCATTCTGTCGGGCCAGTGTTGTATGCTTTCCGATTTTGCTCGTTTGCCCATTCCAAAGCCATGTCCTCCTCGTGCGTAAATGTGCGCCTCGTAATCGACTCCAACTTCACGAAAACGCTGCATGAGATTCAGCAGAACGCTAGTGTGCGGATCATCGGCCGCGATCAGCATGAACGCCGGTGGCGCATCCTTCGGTAATTTTGATGGGATGCCTACGGGGCCGGGGTAAACCAGCATTTGGAAGTTGGGTTTTCCATTCAAGCGATCAACTGGATCTGCTGCGTTAGTCGATCCCGCTCCAGATTTGTACGAGGTGATCGAAACCACCTCACCGCCCGCCGAGAACCCGAGCATTCCGACCTTTTCAGGATCGATTCCAAATTCTGAGGCTTTTGAACGGACGAGTCGCACTGCGCGCTGCCCGTCCTGTGGTAGGTGTTCTTCGATTTTGTAGGGCAGCCCCACCTCGCGTGGCAGCCGGTATTTGAGCACAAAAGCCGCGTACCCACGCTCGCAGAGAAACTGCGCCGGCTCGACACCGCCATTTTGGAATCCAAGTTTGGCAAGGCCGCCCCCGGGCACGACGATGATGGCAATCCCATTGGCTTTTTCTTTGGACGGCAGGAAGGCGGTGAGGGTTGGAAAATGGATGTTGGTGATGGTGCCGTTTTCGTTTTTCTCCGGTTCATCTTTGCGTGATTCAAAACCTGGGGCGCCGCCTTCCCAAAGTGGGATGACAAAGCCAGCCTCGATGCTGACCGGTGGATTGACTGCAGCAGCTTCTCGTGGCGCGCACCAAGCCGAGTAAAGGATTGTCGCGGTGAAAAGGGAGATGACTTGCAGTTTCATAAAGGAGGGGTGGTTCGAATTCTGGGGGTGTGAAAACTAATGAGTTTTCCACGAAAATGTTCGCGGTTAATGTCAGTGCGCGCCCATGCGCGGGAGGTCTTTGTTTTCCGGGTGTTCTTCTTTGCGGTTGTGAACAAAGCATGCAGTCCATTCTGCAAGGCGGCGTCCCAAAATTCTGCAAGACTCCTGAATCTCCGGCTCGCGCGGGGCCTTCGCACCGACCGCGCCGTAATGCAGCGTGAGCCCCTTCGCTGCGTAGTCCGTCACACCAAAAACCAGAAAACCGAAATTCATCAAGAGAGTGATAATGGACTGGCAGGCCAGCTCCATGCCGCCGCCCCAGCCGCCGGCGCTGCTGAATGCGCACCCAATTTTTCCATCCACTTTCATCCAGTGCGATAGCATGGTGTCGTCCCAGAACCGTTTCATTTTCCAAGATACGAGGCCCATGTTTGTGGGGCTGCCGACCGCGATTCCATCGCACCAAAGCACGTCCTCGGCGGATGCAGCGTCGACGTGCAGAATTCGGACCTCGGTGTTGGTAACCTGGCCCGCGCCTTCGGCGACAAAAGACGCCATCTGTGCCACGTTTCCTGATCGGGAGTCGAACAGCACTAGAATTTTGTTTGAAGAGGGCATCTGAAGAACTGTTTGGGTTGCGTGAACAAAAATTTCAGCACCGGCGAAAGCGTGACGCTATGGATGAAGTTCTTTGATAAAAATGTTTCGGTACTGCATCAGCGCCGGGGCGGATGTCCACTGGCCCTCTTTCTTTGAACCGTGATGCTGAAGGCCGATCGGACCTTTTGTTGGAAAGTTGGGAATCTCCACTTCTTTGATCACGGTTTTTCCATTGAGAACAACGGTGACCTTTCCCTTGAGCACTGTGATTTCAAAACGGTTCCATTTTCCAATCGGGTTGTCCGCTTTTTGCGAGGGAGTGACACCGGCCCGTACCTGAGCGGGAAGCGAGTTGTCTCTGCGTACGCCATACATTTCTCCCGAACCAATCGGCCAGCACCAGATGTTGACCTGATGCTTTTCGCTCCCGTTTAGAAGCACACCGGAATCGGCGTCCGGCTGCGTGATCGCGACGGGTTTGCCTTCAGCGTCGAGTGCATCGGATCCGTCGGGGAGAATCTGCCGGACGTTTGGGTTTTGGAATGGAGCCTCTTTGATGCGCCAGTCCAATATCAGCGAGTAGTTGGAGAACTCTTTTTGAGTCCAGAGATGTTTCTCTCCGGGTGCCTCGCTTTGAGCATCGTAATCAATGATCCCGTCTTTCGCCTTCCAGTGGTTGTTGTCCCCATCTGGAACCCGCCAGCCTTCGAAATCCACCCCGTCAAATAGCGACACAAAGCCTTCGTATGGATTCGCCGTTTGCTCGGGAGGCGTGTGCGAGGAGGGGAGTTCCTTCAAGACGATGTTCTTGAAATGACACTCGCTGCCCTCGCTCTCCAAGCACAGGAAGCCTTTTCGAGGCACACAGTCTTTTGCGACGGTGACTTCCTTGCCGTTTACCTCGAGCCGGAGCTCTCCGTTGTTTCCTGTGATGCGATAGTGGTTCCACTCTGGGGAACCGTTGCTGCGGTCTTCGATTGGAAAGCTTCGGCTGCCCCGGTTCGCCACTCGTCCAGTTGGCGTCATGCTGGCGCCCCAGATGGAGAAAATATCGCCGTTGGTGGTGTACCACTCGTTTTTTCCAGGAATATTGAATCCGTGATCGAGCACTTGAACCTCGATGCCGCGCGTATAGCCCGTGCCCATCGCAGGAATTCCGTCGCCCCAAACAAACACGCCGCTATTGCCCCCCGACTTCATGTGCCGCCAGTCGCATTCGAAGACGAAGTTCTCGTACATTTTTTCCGAGCGCATGTATCCGGTTGGGATACCGCTTGTGACGATCATCTCGTCTCGGACCGTAAACGTGTTCGCCGCGACATTCACCGGCACCCAACCGGCGAGGTCTCTGCCGTTAAATAACCGCTGAAAGCCCGCGGGGAGGGCGTCCGCTGAAAAGGCTGGATTTGAGAAAAGCAGTAGCGAGAAAAGAATGCTGGGGGATCTCATGGCAAGCCGTTAGGTTGCCCAGTGATTCGGAATGGGGCCACTCAATATTTTTGCCAAGAGCAAGAAGGGTTGCCTCACGGAAATGGTGAGTGACCCTGAACGATTCGCCGGCCGGTACGGCGCAACGTTCACAGGGCGCGACCGCTGGTGGTTCGGATTCTCAAATGGCGCGGGGATGTGGGATATGGTGGGCAGTGGGGTGAATATTGTTGGATTTGTTGAACGCACGTGGAGTGGGTGGGTTTTCGGAGGACGGATT
>CAMDSZ010000297.1 GCA_945906945.1 Akkermansia muciniphila | reverse complement strand
AGCCCTCGGCTCAAAACCAAGTCGTCCCTACCGCATCGGCGATTGGTTTGTCTGGTCTGCTTCAAAGCTCTGGCCCCGCGCAGATCTCGGTCAAGGCGACCGGTGATGGCGTGCTGTCTTACCGCTGGTTCCGCAATGCGGAGGCGGTGCCGTTCTCTACCGCAGGCGACACGGTGCTCGTGTCTGCAACCGACGAGGAACAACGGTTCGCAGTCGAGGTCAGCGGGGTCGCGGGCACGGTGGACTTGGGCAGCGTGCGCAGCATCCAGGTTCCAGTGAAACTGATGACTCCCGTAGCGTTCGCGGAAGGCGGCCATCCGCAGGACATTTCCTCGTCAGTGGGCGCCGCTGCTTCCTTCCGCGTGAATGTTTCCGGCGGTGGCACTTTGTCCTACCAATGGGAGCGTTATGAAAATGGGAGCTGGAAGGATGTCGCAGGAGCGGTGGGCCCAGAGTTCTGGTTCTCGGCTCTGAAAATGACCGACTCGGGCAACTACCGAGTCACCGTTTCCAACGCGCGGAATGCCGCCACCAGTGCTGCCGCGGCGCTGGCCGTGCGTGAAATCGACATCATCGGGGACGCGGGACAGCCCGCTGCTCAGACCGTCAACCCCGGGGATGCTGCCGTCTTCCGCGTTAGCGCAACCGGTTCGAACATGAGCTACCAGTGGCGCAAAAACGGCGCTCCAATCACTGGCGCCAACGCGGCGACGCTCGTTGTTCCAAGCGCACCCAACAGCGACGCTGCAGCGGATCGGGCCGCGCGTGAGGGATTGTACGATATCATCATTACACATTCTTTGGGCAAGTGCCTGAGCGCGTCCGCCGCTCTGAGCGTAAACATGCCGGTGGTGATTACACGGCAACCGCAGCGCGTTTCGATTCTTGAAAACTCGCCGTTCACCTTGATTGTCCAAGCCGATGGAACCGATCCGATCAGCTACCAGTGGCGCAAGCTCAACGGCAGCACCTGGCAGAACATCACCGGAGCCACTCAATCCATCCTTGCGGTTACCTCGGCCAAAGTCGCCGATGCGGGTACCTACAGCGTGGTGGTCTCAAATGTGGCGGGCAGGGAAACAAGCCTGCAAGCGCTCGTGCAAGTACCCGAGTCGGTCAAGATTACCAGCCAACCGGTCTCTCGAATTGTCGACGCGGGCGATGCCCTGAATTTCTCGGTCGAGGCCACCGGTACTCCAGCAGACGGGGAAAACCAGCTCTCGTTCAGCTGGCGCCGCAACGGCGTGGCCCTGAGCGACGGCCCCTGGATCAGTGGTTCGTCCAGCAAGACGCTGAACATCGCCGTAGCCGATCCGGGAACCGCGTCCGACCCCGGATTGTTCGGCGTTTACGACGTGATCGTCCGCGGTGCGTTGAACGTGGTTTCAAGCGTCCCAGCCACTTTGGAAATCCGCACGAAACCGATCATTACCAAGCAGCCCATGCGCCAGGTGGTGAATGCCGGCGACGCGGCGCGGTTCGAAGTGGCAGCGCGCGGCACGGGCCCCGTGACCTATCAGTGGCGCCTCAATGGCAGCCCGATCACTGGTGGAACCTCCAATTCCCTCTCGGTGTCTGGCGTAACCAGTGCGCAGTCTGGTCAGCTTTACTCTGTCAGTGTTTCCAATGCGCTGGGCTCGGTTGAAAGCGCGGCTGCAGAGCTTAGGCTGATGAAAAAGCTCAGTCTTGGTGGCGCCTCCGCTGCGCCGCAGGCCGCCGGACTGGCGGCCGGACCGGCTCTCCGAGTCGCTCGGCTCGGGGACCGAGTTGCGTTCAGCCAGGAGGTTGAGGAAAGCGACGATTATCAATTGCGTTTCCAGTGGCGCAGGAACGGGCAGCCGATTTCCGGCGCGACCGTTTCTTCCTTTGTTATCGCAAGTGTCACCGATGCCGATGCAGGAAGCTACGACGCAATCATCAGCGCGATTGTGGACGGGGCTGAAAAAGCGCGCATTCAAAGCGGGGCCACAATGCTGACGGTGAGCGCACCTCCGGTGATTGAAAGGATGCCTGAACTAGTCGATGTTCGTCCCGGACAAAGAACCACGATCGCGCCGCAGGTGACCTCCGAATCGGGTGCAGTGACTTTCCAATGGAGCAAGGTTATCGATGGTGGCAGCCTGCAGCCTGTCTCCGGCAATGCCGTCGTGAACATCAACGCGGAAACGGGTGCGCTTACGTTTCTTTCGCCAGAAACCGCGGACTCCGGGGTGTACAAGTTGAAGGCGAGCGACGCCAACGGTGAGCGTGTGGCGGAAACAAGGCTGATTGTCAGCCCTACATTCTCCGTGGCCCTCAAGCCGGGCGGCACCACTCTCGAGGTGATGCCCCGCGAGCGCTTGATGCTGGACACCAACCTGTCTGTGAGAATCGGAACTGCCTCGGTTTCGAACGTGACATACCAATGGCGCTTCAACGGGGTGAACATCAAGGGAGCAACTTCGTCTCGTTTGCAAGTCACCTCGATGCAGGCGCTCAACTCTGGATCTTACGACGTGGCGGTGTCCCACGGCTTCGAGCGCGTGCAGTCCAACGTCATCCAAGTTCTCGTGCGCGAGCCCCTGCGTATCACCAAGCAGCCTCAGTCTTTCACGGTGTTTCCGGGCAAAGCGTTCGAGCTTTCAGTCGCGGCCAATTTTGATTCGGGGGTCACCTACCAGTGGGTGCGCGGCTCGGTTCCTTACGGACAGATCGCTGGATCGCGTGCGGTCAAAGTGATTCCGGGGGAGACAAGCCCGACCCTTCGGGTGGCTTCGGCGCAGGAGGTGGATAACGCCTTCTATATGGTCATAGTCACCTCAAAGACGGCACGAGTCACAAGCACCGTGGCCCGGGTCACCGTGCTTGAGCCGGTAAACATCCGCAACCAGCCGCTCTCGCCGCCCAAATCGCTCGCGCCGGGGCAAGCCGTGTCTTTCCGCGTGGACGCAACCGGAGCCAAACCCATGGCCTTCCAGTGGTACCGCAACGACGAACCGATTCCGGGCGGCACCGGACCCGTTTTGAGCCTCAACCGTCTGGCTGCCTCCGATGCCGGCATGTATCAGGTGAAAATCTCAAACCCGGTGAATACGGACGGAGTGTTCTCCGAACGCGCAAACCTGCGTGTGAGCGTCCCAGTGTCGATCACCTCTGAGCCGGGCGATGTGCGCCTCGTTCAAGGAAGCACCCTGAGCCTCTCAGTGGGCGTTTCTGGCGACGGTGAGTTCAAATATCAATGGCGCAAGAACGGCTTCCCGATCGCCGGGCTCAACGCTGGTTCCATTGAAGTCCAGAAAATGGGCGCCGCCGACACCGGCCTTTACGACGTGGAAGTGGCCAACTATTCCGACAAGACTTACACGCTCCAAATCGGGCGGGCCGTCAGCCGGAAGGTACGCGTGGACGTGTTTTCAAACATCGACGTGCTAGCGCCACCGATTAGTCAAAGTGTTCTCGAGGGCGGATCGACCGCGTTCCGCGTGATCGCGTTTGGGTCCGGTCCGCTGCGTTACCGCTGGACTCGCGCGGCAGCGTCGGGCGGGGCTTTCAGTCCGCTTCAAAACTCGGGGGATACTCTCCAGATCAAGGGCGCTTCCGATCCGGATTTTGCCTTCTATAAAGTGGCAATCAGCGGCCCGATGAACGCCGGTGACGAGGTGGCCTGGGAGTCTCCGGAATTCAGCCTCAGCCGGATCGTCGCAGGTTCAGGCATCACGGTTGTTGAGCAGCCCAAATCCCAAAACGTTCTCGAAGGCGGATCCATCAAACTCAGTGTGCTTGCGACCACCTCCGGCTCCGCAGCGCTTACTTACCAGTGGTACAAGGGCGGAACCGAGGGCCCGGTATTCACCGGATCTTCTTACACCATTGAGAAGTCCGTGTTCTGGGATGATGTGCTCAAAAAGACCGATATTGGGTACTACTACGCGACGGTTAGCACGACGGTTGGTGACGGGTCTCTGACCGTCCAAAGCTCGCCGGCACTCGTCTTTGTCAACCCGACGGACCCCACCTTCGCGCCGACGGAAAAAGGCGCCAAAGAACAATTCCTGGCGGGCCAGACCGTTCTCGCAAACGAAGGCGAGAACGTGCTGCTGAAGACGCTCACGGTCGGAAACGGTTTGCGCTACAGCTGGAGCCGCGTCGACGGCAAGCCGCTGCCAGAAACCGCCAAAGGCGCGCAAACCTCGGAGCTCATGCTTCGCGGAGTCACCCCGCTGGATGCCGGGGAATACGTGGCCACCCTAAGCTTTGATGATGAGTTGTCTTCCACTGTGCGTATCGGCGACGCGCTGCCTTGGCAGGTGTTGGTGCGTGCGCTTCCGCAAATCACCAGTCAGCCGCTTGCAGAGCAAGTCCGCTCGCCTGACAAGGGTGAAACTGCCGTGTTCAGCGCCGGAATGGTGGTCACCAACGACACCCGCTTCCAGTGGTTCTACCGTTCACTGCCGGACGCCCCCTGGGTGCCTGTCCCCGGTGCAACCGTCGGATCCGGAACCGGCAGCAGTTGCGTTATCTCTAACGTCAAGCAGGCTGACGAGGGTGAGTACCGGTTGGAGGTCTCCAATCCGGCCGGAACGATTACCTCGGACATCGCGAAGCTCACGGTTCGTCGTCCGGTGGTGATTGAATCAGTGCTCGTGGACGCTCCGAATGCAGACCCGGGCTCGAGTGTGATCTTTTCTTCGCTCACCAATGGCGGGGATCTTTCGGATCCAGCCTACCAGTGGATGAAGCAAAACCCGCGCAACCGCGTTTGGGTCCCGCTGGCAGGGCAAACATCATCCACCATGACGCTTAGCAACCTCACCGAAGCGGATGAGGGCTTGTACATGCTTCGCGCCTTCGCCCAGGTCAACGGGGTGGTCGATAGCGCGCCTGTGAAGCTTTCGGTGAATGATCCGGTGAGCTTTGTCGCGGGCCAGCGGCTCAATTCGATGACCCGGCGGGAAGGGGAATCGGTCGTGTTCAATGTGAAGGCCGCCGGTTACGCGCCGCGTTTCCAGTGGTACCGCAGCGCGGACGGGGCGACCAATTGGACTGCTGTGACTGGCGCGACCGCCGCCAGCTTGACGATCAACTCTGCGAAACCTGAAAATGCAGGATACTATGGCGTCGTCCTAGACAACGGATTTTCCAAGGCCGGGTTGACAAGAGCTGGCGCTCAGGAACCGGACCCCGCCCCGCTCCCGCTCGGTCGTTTGGTTGTGCTTGGATTGCCGGTTTTGGAAACCTTCCAGCCCTCAGCGGCGGATCCCGGTACGAGCATTTCGAACGGAGTGTTGCTGGCTGACGAGGCATCCGCGGTGACACTCACCTTGCGCCTCTCCAATCTGAACTCCGGGCCAGTGAGCT
>CAMDSZ010000296.1 GCA_945906945.1 Akkermansia muciniphila | reverse complement strand
TGGCTTCAGGGAATCCCTTTGCAAGCGTTATCTGCGGATCTTCAAAACTGGGCGCCACTACTGCCAGCGGCGTCTTGTTTTCAAACCCGCGCTGCACCACGAATCCAAACACTACCGAGGTACAGAGCATGCCAAACACAATCCCCGCGGCCGCAGCAGTGAGCGGACGCCAACTCAACCAGCGGGCGGGCTTTGGCGAGCCAACTCGACTCGACAGCGGTTTTTCGGTTGCCTCCTGTCGCAGCGCCGAGTCCAGATTGCAGCGTCGCCGATAGTCTTGCCGCGCTTCACGACTCGATTGCAAAGCAACCTCCAGCTCGACGGCTTCTTCCTTGGAGATCGTGCCCAGCAAATGCAAATTGATCAACTCGCACCAGCGGGCCCGAATCGGTGCGTTGCGAGATCGCTCACTCATGACAGAATGGGGTTGGAGATTTTGTTTTGCACGCACTGCGCGAGCTTTTCACGCAGGCGGCCGAGCAGCTTGTAAAGACTGTTGATGCTGCATCCTGCTTCCTCTGCGAGCCGCGTCACCCGCCCTTCTCCCGCATACGGAGCGAGAACCAACTCGCGATGATGCGCCGCCAGCTGCGCTAAGCATCCGCTCAAAGCCTCGCGCTCCTGCTCCCAGACATCCTCTTCCTCCTCGGCCGCTTCATTGGCCAACAGCTCGATCAGCACATCTCCAAACACGTGCCGGTCCCGCGCATGATCACGCCGCAGCCGTAGCGACTCAAAACGCACGATCATCTTGGCCCAAGGCAAAAAGTGATCCACCGCATCGAGCTGTGAGAGCTTCTTCCACATCACCACACTGCTTTCTTGTATCACCTCATCCACAGATTCCCAGGTTGGCAGCATGACCCGTGCAAACGCTCGCAGCGCCTGCTCATGCTTCACAAAGAGGCGTAGAAAGTCGCCTTCGGGGATGGGGGCAGGTTCAGGCATGGTGTTTCGGTCAGCTTAACTGCCGGACCGGCCTAACCCTGCCGAAAAAATATCCAAATTAAACGCGAACTCCGAAATAGGACTTTAGGAAAGGCTCAATTTGCGCAGGCTTCCGGCACATCCAAAGGGGATTCTTCCAACTTCGGCGAAGTTGGAATTTCCCACGCTAATATCCTTTCAAGCAGGTGAATGTGCTTTTCCATTCCTCCCCATGCGTGAAAACTCAATAACGCCGATGTGCGCGCTGCGCTTCCCAGAATCGCTCCTCCTAAAAACACAGCACTCCGTAATGTTGCGGGCTGTCGGTAAACACTCTCCGGGGTCGTCACCTTTTGATACAGGCTCAAAAGATTAAAGGTGAATACCACCGCCACGAATGCCGATTCCGTCGCAAAAAACGACTGCATGCAAAATCCGTCCGCGTGCAACTCCGCTTTGAGTTCTTCAATGCGCTGCTCGATGATCGCGCGTTTATTGTAATCCCTCCACACTTCCATCGCCTCCGCGTCACGGTTGGCAACAAACACCCGGCAGGTATATCCTGGCACATCAAGAAGCAGTCGCCCCACTGCAGCTTTTTCTTCGCGAATGCGCTCTCGGATGACAACAAAGCGGCGCTCCTTGTCCCAACCCTGAAGCTGGGCAAAAAACTCTGCTACCTCGTAATTGTTGTCCACCCGTTTCCAATTTCTTACTCCCGCCGCCTGCCGCTTTAATGTCTGCGTCAGTTTAGCGACAACGATGTATCGCAGGCTTCTTTCCTCAAGAAGGCCAAGCATTTCCTGCGCAAAAAATCCAGATTCAGCGCGCACGCAACGCAACTTCCACGCCTTCGGCAGCAGAGCGAGCGCCTCGGTAAGAAAGTTGGATACACCGCCGCTTGCCCCTGTATTTCCGCTGCGCAACCAGGCGTGAAGGACGCACTGGGCCTCTCCCAATATTGCCAAAAGAGGGTGGTCCGTTTTGCGCCCGGGACGGCTCGGATTATATCCCTTAGCAGCGCCATCCTGCTCCCCGCTGCGTTGGAAAACGGTGGAATCCAAATCCAGACTGAACCCTTCAGCTGGCGCCCTAAACATCGGCAGCAGCCACTGCCAGAGCGGGCGCTAAAAAGCTTGGACGGTGCCCTGCGTGAAGCGCAAAAACAGATTGCGTACGGTATCGGTGCCTGGGAAACGATCAATCCCCAGCATGGAGTGAAGAGCTTTGTCAGAGCGCAACCACTCGGAGTGCGCAAAGCGACTGGCGCCCGCGACCACCGAACACAGAAACGCCATGAGGGTGTGAGCGGGAGGGATGGAATTCGGCGACGTATGCGAAAAAGGCATGGTCTCGCTGAGCTTTGGGCCGAGACCTATTTTGTGAGAAAACTCTAAAAGGCTTACCAAGCCACCAAAGGGCGTGACAGCTCTGGCAGTACTACGCAAAAGGACTGGCTTTTTGGCCAAAGGAGGGTGAAAAGAGGCGCGCATCGTTCTGTGCAGAGGTTGAGGTTATTTTTTGTGTGGTAACTCTCTTTAACCGAACTCTCACCCGCAGAACGATGCCTTTTTAACTTCTGAGATCGGGCTTAAGCGCGTGCATGCCCTCCACACTCGAAGCGTGGAATCTCTATCAGCGATACCTCGCTGCCCCCATGTCGTGCTCCTAAACGAGCCGCGGGACTTTGAAGCGTGTCTTGAGCGACTGACTTCCTCGCCCTCCTTTGTTCACAGCCTCTGCACAGATGCGTATCTCGCTGCGTTCGCGATCGCATCGCGATGCCGCCTCGTTTCCTTCGACGCGGACTTCCAAACTTTTGATGGCCTCAACTTCCTGCACCTCACTCTCGCGTAAGGCATCAGTGCTGTAGCTCTTTGCTAACAGACCAACAAGGCAAGTAGCTTGTGATAAAAGTCCCTGTCACGCTCGTACTGGCCTGGGGCAAGGTGCGAGCGGAACTGTTCGTTGGTATCCAGCAGCTGTCTCAAAATCAGGCTGTAACTCGACTCGTCATCCGTCGGCAACCCCTGAACGGTCTTCATCGTGCTACCATCAATAGGATGTAATGCACCCCAAAGCACAATCTGGTGCGTAAAGTAGTCGGCCTCGGACATGTCCTTGGTCGCAGAAAGCCATGCACTCCTGAAAGATTCAGGTGCATCCAACGGTGGAAAAATGCACGTCTTCCCAATCCCGACCTCGGAAACCCCATCTTGGTTGAAATCCACCTTGTATCCCTCGGGCAAAAGCAGGTTAAAAGCGCCCTCCCGTGTGAGGACACTCGGGTCGATTGCGTCCGCTAGCGAATGAGTCCGGCGGACGATATCCAGGTCGGATTGAGAGAGTCCCTTCAGGAACGCGACCGGATCATTCATCCCATCTTTGGAGTACGCCTCATTCAAGATCTCCGCATACCGCTCACGCTCACATTCCTTAACCTCGCGACGATTCTGTAACTCTGTATGCGTCACACCAAGAACCTTGTCCACCCCACCTGCGCGGGCTCCTTTTTCAGCGCGAGCTCCCTCGGCCTGCCATGCATCAAATCGCGAACGGAAGCACTCGTAGAAACTGCCGTCAGGCGTCACCGTATATCCCTGATGATACCGATTCAATGGCGTCTCAGATGCGGTTGAAATGGATGAAACTTTCATTGTCCAAGGCGCGTTAAATTAACAGTCGACTACTCATGCTCAAGCGAAGAATGCGTGGTATCGATGTAGCGGGACTCCCGTTTGTTGCGCCATCAATTGCCGGATCGTATTGAGTTTAGACTCAGCGCAGCGGGAGAATTGGGCGGGCGGGTAGTAGGCAGTGAGACGAACATTGCCGGGTTTGTTGAACAAACATGGAATGGTTGGACGTGAAATGCTCGAGTTTTCCGCAGGAGGGAAAGTGCGATTGAACCGGACCAGAACAATTACGCCCCCCCTGGGAGCGGGTAGCCCCAGCTGCGCCCAGACGCGGGTTGCACCGGAGCGGTGGAGCAGCAGCCAAGAGGCCAAAGCCCCAAGGGGGAAAAGCTTCGTCCCAGCGAGGCTGTCATCAGCTCACGTCTCTGGCGCTTTGGAACCTGCAACTAATTTCACCAACGCCAACTATTGGAGCCGAATTTTTAGGCCGCACAGCCTACCCGTGCATTGTAACATCAAAACTGAACACATGCTCCGGCGGCTTCTGAGGCCTTGAAGTGCCAAAAAGTGTAATCCTTTTATTTGAGACGCTGCACTAGAGACCTGAGCTGCGAACCAAACGAAAGCCCACGTTGTCGTAGGCCACAGATCTACAGCTCCAACGGAACGCCATTTCTGCGCTTTGACCGGTCGCGCTCCAGCCACCTCCACGAACAACTCGGAAACCCGATTTTGGGTCCAGGCCATCCCACATCCACTCCAACGCATTCCCACCTAGATCATAAAGCCCGAGCGCGTTTGGTTTGAACGAACCCACAGGCGCAGTGCCGTAGATAAGATCCACACCGATCTTCTTTGGATCTTCCTTTCCATTTTCAAGAATTGGGTAGTTCCCATCATCCCACCTTGGGGGAAAATGGTCGCCCCATGGGTATACAAGGTCGCCGACAGCTGCTTCCCACTCGGCGTTGGTGGGCAAACGCCACTCTTTGCCCGTATTTGCGCTGAGCCAATAAGCATGACGCAATGCCACTCCTTCGCCGGCAACATTGAATACGTCGCCGGCCGTTTCCGTTCCAATGACAAACTGTGATTCACCAGCTTCAACGCGGGATAAGATGCCGGCGGGTCCGTGTAGGGTGAGCGACCAACTTTTCATTCGATAGACGTATCTCTCGGTTCGGCATAATCAAAGGTGAAAGGACAACCCAACGTGCTCACAACCCTTTTGAGGGAACATTCACAGGCCAGTCCGCAACCAGAAATTGCATCCCCCGGGGTCGATCCCCTCACCCCTCAGCGAATCCAGATGCCTTTTCCGGTGCCGCCCTTTGGGGTGGTTTTGGGATAGTCCGAATTGGGCTTTTGCTCAATGACCGAAACAACCTGTTCGATTGGCAAATCAACGGCTGAATCGGCGGAGCGCACACCTGTGATGAACACATTCCGAACTGTGCAGTCCAGATCGGGCGAAAAGATCTCAGTCCAGCGTGAGGGATCGGCAGTCTTGTATGTCTGCGACTTCGGGCCGATCGCTAGCAGGTGCCAATCGGAGGATAAGCCATGAAGCAATCGGACGTCGTGAATGGAAATACCGTCTGTGTTTGCATGCAGTTCGATCTGGCCGGGCCGGTCAAAGCTCAGCTCTTCCATACGGAGGAGCTTTACATTACCCACGCCGGCGCTGAAGTCCTTGTCACGACCAACCTCCAGGTTCGGCTGATCGTATATCTTGAAATACTGAATATTCCTGATTCGCCGCAAAGTGACATTCG
>CAMDSZ010000295.1 GCA_945906945.1 Akkermansia muciniphila | reverse complement strand
TTCGCGTCTCCTGCGCTCTGATCTTTGAGAAGTTCGTGATCCAAAATAAAACCTTCCCGGGTTTCGGCAACAAACAGGCTGTTGCGAAACTCCACGTCCGCACCAGCTTTTCCGCGCACGATCACATGCACGTCATTTTCATACAGACTTAAGATCTTCTGCCCACTGGGCACCGCTCGTTCTGCAATGATCCGCTCGTGTGCCTGAAGTCTTGCTTGTGGCAACTGCTTGAGCACGTTGTTCATTCTTACCAAAATTACCTCGGTTTGCGCACGGCTCAAATCCGTTTTCTGCCAGTGTGCTTGGAGCGTATCCCGATAGCGCAGGGCATGCTTCTCCACCACAACGCACAGCCTCTTCATCTCACGAAAAACTTGTTTGCGGGCTTTTTTACATGTCTGCCGATTGCGCCCAGCCTGACTCATTCGCATGGTCAATGCATTGACTCGAGCAATAAAAGTCTCAGGTTCACTGATGCGCTCTCGCAGCCCGTCTCGCCGTATCACAACGATGCTTTTGACCAATGTGCGCACGCCATCGCCCAACAAAACCCAGTCTAGGGGGAAATGCATGTTCGCCTTCAAACAGGTGCTGTCTACAAACACGCCCGCGTTATCCAGTTCATTTTCCAAGCCAATTTCCAAGCCTCGCTCTTCATTCACCAGCGCTTTGGTCAGCGAGGAAAGCACAACCTCCATTTGCGCGGCCCTCAACCAGTGCGCATCGTCGTGCAGGCGGCTCTTTCCCGGCACCTGCACCTCAGGGAATTCTCGCAGCGCACAAAACTAACGATAGAGCGCGCACTCTGCGAGGCGCTGGCTCAACTCGCGATAACCGCAGTGCAGAAAGTTTTTAAGCACTGTGCACCTGAGTCCTGAATGCTTTCCTGAGCCTTGCGTTGGTGCTCTTTTAAACCCACCGCACGAGTGCGTTGATACAATTGCTGGAGAAAGTTTTGGATATGAAGTTCGACGAACAAATCCTCAATACCAGTCGCTCTTAAAATGCGGTCGACCCGCTGTAAGAGCCCTTGTTGTTGGGTGTAGTCTTTGCAGCCGCGAATCACTGGCAGAACTGGACGGAGCTCGGTTTGGAGGGTAAAAGAATCGTACATTAGTGGTGCTGGTTAGGCGTAATAACTAAACCATAACCCGCTGATTTTGAGCACGGCAGCGAAATTTGCGTGTGACGCCCTCTTTTTCATGCGATAAAGCGCTTTGTATTAGATGGTTCTGAAATCACGGACAGGCTCTAGATATCCAGGAGGCAAAAACCTTGCCGGCGAAATGCCGTAAAAAGGCTCCGCGATGAGAGCATTCCCTACTGGAACCCCGACTGCAAATTCGCGCTGACCAACAAAGAGAAAGTACCCACTGTCACGGAGCCTAAGTTGGAAGCCCACACGATCACGGCGACCTTTCAGGAAAACGGCTCCTGCGTCGTCCGCACGGGTACGATCTACGCGCTGCACGGCGGCGAAAAGGCCGAGGAGCGATTCCGCTCAGTTGGAAAGCCAATCAGCAAGCCTCCGCGTCGCCCACAATTCTGATCCGTGATGCCTCACACTGCATGAAGGGCAGTCAATTACCTGTCCCCGGGCCCGCTGTCACCACCCCCGGTCAATACTCGTGATTGTGGCTTGTTGCACGGCATTCGGCGGGGTATTCCCAGTATCCTGCTTAGTTTGCTAAGAGCGCGAGAGAATCATTTTAATAGAGCGATGGGGGACTCCCCCGATGCCCAGAAGGTTGTTATCTACGACCCGATTGTCCGCAGTCCGTTTCGTAGGAAGGACGTATGAAAAGCTCTACTTCAGATCCTGCTCGCCACGGGGTGCCGAGCCAAACCTGCACGAAAATCCCGGCTAACGGACGCGCACGCCAATGCGTTGGACGCGCACGCCAATGCGTTCGGTTGTTTCATGCCTTTCTTACTGGCATTGCGTGCCTGCTCGGATTGGCGCTTTGCTCAACGATGGCGGTCGGGTTTGGAAGCCTCAACAACTTTGATGCCGTCAACGATAACGGCGTGCCCTGCCACGGCTTTGAAATTGAAATTGACGGCATCTTAGCCCGTGACATCACCTACACTTACGACTGGAACCACTACGGCGTTCCTATCATCCGCGAAGACGCAACTGACCCACTTCACCCTAGGGTGTGGGTGCGCTACCAGTCGGCAAAACTCGCCAACGGCACCTGGGTCGCCTTCACCGCTGTTCCATCGGGGCCGATAACCCCGACCGACGGGCATCAGTTCACCAATCCAGCCGTGAACTTTGGCGGCGAGCACTTCGGGGTGGGATTTGCAGGTGCACCCACTGCGGTCTCATACCACTGGCTCGTGGACGATGGCGCCGGGAATCTGGTGCGCGGAACGGCGGTGAATATTGCCACGCCAACCTTTGTTTATGTGGCGCCCCAGAACAATGTTCCTGCGCAGGTACAGGCCGTCATCGCCCCGCCACCGCCACCAGCGCCGCCTGCACGCGAATTTGGGGAGCCGGTTTGGGTAAAGCAAACCCGCACCTCCTCCCACAACAATGCAAACATCGAACTGAGAGACCTTGTATCGGACGATCCCAACAACCCAGACGATCGCAATTGGAAGCGTGGCGAACCCGACGAGGTGGAGGTGGAATGGCAGCTGATGCAGGTGGAATTCAATGCCGCAGCCGGTGGCAAAAATGGCGAGATCCAAGGGGCGCCGGAAAACCTGCCCGAGGGTGACGAGGTCATTACGCGGCGATACGACTTTTTCAAGTACATCGGGCCGCTCGATCCGGAGACCGGCGAAGCGCTCGCCGAATCGGTGAGCGCTGATGGGTTGCACGGCACGGGCACCAAGGTGATCGACGGAATTGAAACGGATCTTTCGACCGTGCTGGTCGTGGGGGCCTACATCGGCGCCCAGATGGCGGGATTCGATGCAATCCAAAACCTCGGGCTGATCGACCATCTCCAGAATGCTCTCATCAATGAGCCGTATATCGAACGCACCCTAATCATTGGGGGCACCGCCCCGGTCGTGACAGGCACTTCAGGATCGCTCCCGTCTGGGATGAGTTTCAATCCCATCTCGGGAATTATCTCTGGCACACCCACCCAGAGCGGTAGCTTTGTATTTTCGATTGAATCCACAGACGCCGCGGCGAACAAAGTTTCACGCGACTACATTCTGAGTGTTTTATCGGCAGACGAAGAACAGGTAGCGCACGTCACAATCACGGTTTTATCCTCCCCCGCGACCGGAGGCACCGCAACGGGCGCCGGCGAGGTGCAGCTCGGAACCGATGCCAGCGTGGTAGCCAGCGCCAACCCTGGGTTTGTCTTTGTCGCATGGACGGAAGCTGGAACGAAGGTTAGCACTTCGCCCGTGTTCGCATTTACGGCGCTAGTTAACAGAAAACTCACGGCTGAATTTTTGCCAACCTACACGGTCAGCGCATCTGCGTTCCCAGAGTCTGGCGGAACAATCACTGGGTCCGGCACGTATACCAGCGGCGAGACCGTGTCGCTTTTCGCAGCGCCGAGTCCGGGTTACGCTTTCTTGAACTGGACCGATAGCGGCGCCATTGTCCGAACTTCTCAGTCGTACACATTCGTGATCAATGCCGATCACAACCCGATCGCGAACTTTGCGCTCACTTACTCAATAGCCGCGAGCAGCATGCCAGTGTCAGGCGGGTCAGTTACCGGGGGGGGCATATTCACGTCAGGATCACCTGTCACTTTGGTGGCCACTCCGAGCCCGGGCTACATCTTCGTAAATTGGACGGAAGCTGAAACGTTCTTGTCACAGTCGCCGAGCATCTCATTCAGCGCGTCGGCTAACCGCACGCTGACGGCGAATTTCGCGCCGGCTACGTATACGGTGAGTGCTGCTGCAGTCCCGGTATCGGGTGGCTCGATCACAGGCGGGGGTACCTTCACAAGCGGCTCGCAAGTGACCCTGGTGGCGAATCCCAACCCCGGCTTCGCCTTTGTGAACTGGACGGAGGGAACCGCCGTGGTGTCGGCATCACAGAGCCTGTCCTTCACCGTGTACGCTGATCGGCGGTTGAACGCAAACTTCCGCATGTTGTGCGGAGGTTTGGTGCTGAGTAAAATATCCATGGCTTCGCAAATAACCGGAGGCCGCCACTTCGAGGTTGAACTAAAGCTCAGCAACCGTGCTCCAAAGGGAGGCGTCTGGATAGGCCTGAGCAGCTCGAACCCCGGCGTCGTCCGGATACCTCCGCTTGCATTTGTGCGCCAAGGCCGCAGCTCAGTGCATGTGTGTGCATATGCAGGGCGCGTCAGCGAGCCGATGCAGGTCGAGATCACGGCGACCCTGGGTGACTCGGAAAAAACGAAGACGATATGTGTCATCCCCCGCCGAATTTCTCACAATAAGGATTGAGCATCCAAAGCAGCAATCCCGCCTGTAGAAAAAGCGAATGCAAGGAGAGAGCCACCGGCACAAATGCCGCAATTCAAACTCGCGCCATGTTGCTCGCGTAGCGGACGGGGTTTCTCTGGGGGAGTACACAGTAGGCAGTGAGGTTGAAGTTTTCTGATGAAGGTGTTTGCGCAAGCAATTGCCTGTCCTCGAGTCTCATTTCAAATAGGATAAATGCGTTGATCAGTTCGGGCGCAAGCAGTCGATGAGGCAGGGGGTGCAGGGCGATCCCGGCGTGTGGGAGCAGCCAGAGTGCGCGCGTGCGCCATTGGTTTATAACGAATGGCAAAAGCTTTCGTTGATCCGGGGGCGCTTTATTCCTCTTTTTTGAGGCATTTTTGTGACGCTCAGTCTAAATGCGGTATCAGAACGTAGCCGCCATAATCCCCACCGACAAAGAATTCATTTTCCAGCTGACCTCCTGGCAAAGCCGTCTTTACGGATACCTGGTGACACTCCTTGGAGGGGTCCACGATGCGCATGATGTTTTGCTGGAGACGAACCTGGTTCTCTGGCAAAAGATCCCCGAGTTTGAACAGGGGAGCGACTTTGGTGCCTGGGCGCGCAGATGCGCCTACTTTCAGGCGCGGGCATTCCTCCGCGACAAGAAGCGGGATCGCCATGTTTTTGATGATGACCTTCTGGACGTTTTAGCCGAGGAACCACCGGACCAAGCTGCACCCGAGGATCGGGAGTTGGCGCTCAGAGACTGCCCTAGTACGCAGTGAGGCGAACATTGTTGGATTGGTTAATCGCCCGTGGAATTGTTGGACGTTAAATACCTCAGGTTACCGGAGCAGTGGTGGTGCGATTGAACCGGACTCGCACGAATCACGGCATCCCCTGGGAGCGCGTAGCCCCAGCTGCGCCCAGACGAGGATTACACCAAAGAAGTGGCACAGCAGTGAAGAGG
>CAMDSZ010000294.1 GCA_945906945.1 Akkermansia muciniphila | reverse complement strand
TCGGGCGTTTGATTGGGAATGGTGCAGATGACCGGACAGTTGAGCAGGCAAGGGATTTGTTTTGAACGCGCCTCGTGAAACAATTTCAGGCTGCCGCCTTCCCATCCGACCACGGCATCAAACTGTGTTTGGATGACCATGAGCGAGCCGACCCAGGCAAAAAAGCGGTGCTGGAGGTTGTAGTAATACCTGGCTCGCAAATATGAAAACAAATTTGCTGGGGTGAAGGGCATGGAAAAATTGTGCACGAGCGGGTGTACAAACTTTCCGCGTGACACGAAAGTGACCTCGTAATTTGCGTCGGTCAGGGCTTTGAGTTGCTGCCGCACAACTAGGTCTAAGCCTTGGTTCGTCTCTCGCGCTTTGCCGCTGTAAACGTAAAGGATTCTTGCTCTGCGGGCAGTCTGGGGTGCGGTGAAAAGTTCCGCGGCCGAGGGCATGTCGGGGTTGTGATAAGTTGGTGTGTTGGGGAAGGCTTTCCAGAGGTTTTGAGCGGCGACGGCGACGGGTTCGACTGGTATGGCATCAGTGGGAGGATTCTGGTGATCCACAAACCGGCGAGCGTCAATGAGCGTTGAGTGCTCTGAGTGATAGTGCCAGTGAAGCGGATTGGTGGGGCCGAACAGTGTGACGCATGGGCGCCGGAAAGCTGCCGCAATATGGGTGGCAGATCCATCGATGCAGAGAACCAGGCGCGAGTTGGCGATGATCGCAAGATAGTTTTGCAGGCTGGTTTTACCTGCGAGGTTGATGAGGCTCGCTCGTGTGGCGGCTTGTATGGAACGGATGAAGGCCTTTTCCCACTCATCCGGTCCTGATGTGCACACAAACGGGCCCACTCCGGAGTCGTGCAGCACATCGAGAGCCGCGGCCCAGTTTTCGGCCGGCCATGACTTTCGTTTCCAGGCGGAAGTGCCGTGCAAGAGGACATAGTCACCCGGAAGCCCCTGAGGTAGCCAATGCGAGGGAGGCGGGGTGAGAGATGGAGGCCGATATGGGATCCGCTCCTCGCACGGCATCGCGTCAAAGAAGTATTTTCCTCGGTAAAGCGAGGCATTTCCAAGCACAGAACAGCCGTCGTGATAGATCAATCGGTGCCACCAGCGTGTTTGGGATGGCTTGTTGAAGATCGCCAGCTTTTTGTCCGCAGGCGTCAGCGCGGCTTTAATCGCCGCCCTCGTTCCTGGGCTGAAGGAAATCACCATTGAGGCGGCTTCCAAAGGAAGAGTGCCCGCCGGTTCGACATTTGGCATGAGCTGGACAAGTGGAGCAAATGCTGTCCTTGTATTTAAAGTAACGGTCGTCCCCGAGGCAGCTGCAGCTTTGGCGAGTGCGGGTTCCATGAGCAGGACATCGCCTAGTTGCTTATGAAAAATTACGATGGGACTGTTCATCTGCGGGTAGGTTGCATGTAGTTCACGGATTTAAATATGAAGTTTTCGTGGACTTATTCCGAAAGCATCGCGGATCTTGAGGGCCCTAAGCAATCTCTGGTGATGACGGGTGGTGCAAGGGTTGTCGATTGGATCCTTTGTGTAGTGAGTGCGATTCCGAATCGAATGTTTTTGAATAACTAGAAAACTATCTGCAGAATTAGGCGAAGGAACAAACTTTTAAGTGGAAATTGGAAAACGCAAATCCGGCAAATATCTGCCCGAATGTATTGTTCATTCAGAGTCATCTCTGGGCTGGGGCGGGCAGGAGCATCGAACCCTAACAGAACTGGTGGGGTTTAAGCGACGGGGGGTATCAGTGGGACTGGTTGCTTCACCAAAGAGTGTGTTGCATCAGAGGGCGAAGGCGGCTGGGATCAGCACGCTTGGCTGCAGTTTTTCGAAGTTCAGCATGCTTGCAGATGTGATTTCGCTGAGCCTTTGGTTGCGCGGGCGTGGGATCAAGGTGTTGAACACCCATAGCTCCCGCGATGGGTGGGTGTTGGGTCTTGCGGGCCGCATCGCTGGGATACCCTTAATTGTGCGTACAAGACATATTGACGTGGATTATCCGTCGCCCCTTCTGAGCATGGTGGCGTTCCGTGGACTTGCTGATCATGTGCTTACTACAAGCAACAAGATTACCAAGCATTTACAGCAGATTTTTCATCTGGAAAACGATCGGATTTCCACGGTACCCACAGGAATCGATCTCCAGCTTTTCACGTCCGTTGGGCGGAGGGCGGAGGAAATTCGGAAAGACCCCCGAGTGCCCTTGATTGGGATGGTCTCAGTCCTTCGTTCTTGGAAGGGGCATAGTGTGTTCTTGAGGGCGGTGGCTGCGCTCAAGGCCGAAGGTTTCGGGGCTCGGTATGTTATTGTCGGGGGCGGCCAGTCGCCTGTCTGGATCGAAGAGCTAATTCAGGGGCTTGGGATCGGAGATGTGGTGCACTTAGCGGGGCATCGAGAGGATGTGCCTGAGGTGCTCAGAGCCTTGGATTTGCTTGTGATTCCCTCAACAAAGCATGAGGGAATTCCTCAGATCGGTCTGCAGGCGCTTGCTTGCAAGACAGCCGTGATTGGCAGTGATATTGGCGGGATTCCTGAAATTATTCGGCACGGCGAGACTGGACGAATATTTTCATCGGAGAATCCTGAAGCTCTGGCGGGTGCGATTCGGGCAGTGTTTTCGGAAAGCGGTCTAACCCAGCAGATGAAGGAAGCGGGGAGAAGGCTCGTTGAAGAGAGACATAGTACTGAGTCAATGCTTGATGAGTTGGAGATGCTTTATGGGCGCTACCTACCGGATTGGGGAAAGCAACGTCTTGGTGCAGGGGTGCCATAATGAAAATTGGCCTGATACGACGTCGCTTTGCTTCCTCTGGCGGGGCCGAGTTGTATGTGCAGCGTCTTGTGGGTGGCCTGCTGGCGCGCGGGCATCAGCCGCATCTCTTTGCTCAAAACTGGGAATCCATTGAGGAAGGTGTGGAGTTTCACCATGTGCTCTCGACTGGGGCTCGGGCAACCCAGGCGGTCTCGTTTGCTGAGGCCGCAAAGAGAGAGCTCGCACGTCATCGGCTGGACTGCGTGTTAAGTCTTGAGCGGACCTTCAAGCAGGATGTGTATCGCGCGGGCGACGGGGTACACAGAATTTGGTTGGAGCGTCGCGGGGAGTTTGCTCCGTGGTGGAAAAAGCCGTTTGTGGGGGTGGGCGGGTTTCACCGGAACATGCTCGAGCTCGAGCGCCGGGCCTTTGATGTTCAAAACACAGCCGCCGTGATTGTGAACTCCCAAATGGTGCGGTCTGATATCGCTCGATGCTTCTCGTATCCGGACGAGAGGATTCATCTGATTCGGAATGGCGTCGAAACAGCGCGGTTCTGCGGGCTCGACAGAGGTAAAGCAAGGGAGCGGCTGGGCATACGGACTGATCAGTTCTTGATCGCATTTGTTGGATCCGGATGGGAGCGAAAGGGATTGGGATTTCTTATCAACGCGCTTCAAGTTGGCCGTTTGGATAAGGCAGTTCGGTTGATTGTGGCTGGCAAAGGAAAGGCACCGCGCAATTCGTCTGTGGGAACGATTTTCACAGGACCGATCAAGGAGGTAGAGCAGGTCTACGCCGCGGCCGACCTCTTTGTGACGCTCCCGATTTATGAGCCTTCTGCGAACGTCGTTTCGGAAGCGTTGGCTGCGGGATTGCCAATCATTACGACGCTTCACAACGGAGCAAGCGAGTTACTTGACGAGGGGAGGACTGGTTCCGTGGTTGCGGACCCTCGGGATGCGTTGGATGTTGCTCGCAAAATCCGGTACTGGATGGATAGGGGCGGAGCGGCAGGGCGGGCTGAGTGTGACGTTGCGGCGCTGGATATTCGGCGCAACATTGATGAGACCGTAGCCCTTCTGGAAAAGCTCTCAATTGAGCGAACACGCGGTTTTTGATTTTGTAATGTGCCTGTGAATACAGGTTCGGCTGGCTCATCGAATTCTTCGTGCCATTCGGGTCAGGTGGGGGGCGCGGTTCGAAATTTTAGCTTGCTGAGCTAGGTGGCAAAAGCAAGCTTAGCCAAGGATGCTCAACGAAAATATCCCATCTAGCTTTCCGACGCACCTCTTGCTCGACCAGCCAGAGCGTAGGAAACAGCTGATTCAGTCCTACTACGAGGCTCATCACTCAAAGAATCGAGACATTAGCCAAGCAAAAGACGACAAGAAAAAGCTGGAATTCTTCCGCAGTAAATTGACGCAATATAATATTCGAGTTGAAAACGGTGCAGATTTGGGCTGCCGAGGAGGTGCAATCACTAAACATTTATGTGCTTTTGGAGATTGGTTCGGAGTTGACTTGGATCGTAATGCAATTGACCTAGCCAATGTTTCGGGGATTCCATGTTTGGAGATGGACATCTCCACTGCAATCGATCTGAAAGATGCTTGCTTGGATGCAGTATGTTTGACGGAGGTTCTCGAGCATCTTCCTTATCCATTGGTGACAGTCCATGAAATTTGGAGGATCCTAAAGAAGAGCATAAATAGTGTTTTTTTTGGAAGCGTGCCGCTCGATTACCATCTTCACAGGAGGCTTGCAGTTGCGAGAGGTAAACGTCTAACCAGCGACCCAACCCATTTGCATAGCTTTTCTTACGCAGAATTAAAGGCGTTGCTAGAGTCTCATTTTGAGGAAGTTGAATTCGAGGCGATGCGAGGTACCAAAACTCGGTATCCATGGCTCAGCTGGGACTACTTCGTACGAGACATAGCGTGGTTCGCCAGAGGACCGCGCAAAAATCTTGTGAAAAGCTAGATGCGAGCGGTGTTTGAAATAGTCGCTTGATTTGCTTCAGAGGGTTCAGCTGTGATTTTGATCAATATCATCTTGTTGGATGATATCTTTTTCAGCGAAATCAACCTGAAGTTGCCTCAGAAGCCGATATTTAAGGAAAACCTCCTTTGTGCATAATCTGGCGATCTGCCAACCGCGCCTGCCATTCAAAAATCCGCATCGTACGACGTAGCCGCGAAGCCAGCGAAACGCCGCGTGCAGAAGTGGTGATAGCCGATTTGTGGTTCGGCCCTGCTCAAATTTATCAGCGGCCCATAGTGCCGCGTATTTCTGGCAGCGCTCCCAATGGTCCGCTTGGTTCTTGAAGGAATGGTGTTCAATCTCCCCTGTAAGCCTCGCAGTCCGGCCTTTGATTTCCAGTCTTTCGTGGATCCGGCCTCCGGTGAACCTCGCACAATCTTTTCTGAACAGACGGACAAGCCTATCCGGATACCAGTCACCGTGGCGGATCCAACGCTGGTCGTAAAACACGCAACGAGGCATCGAGTAGCCTGAAATATCTTCCCCGAGATCGCTTGAAACTTTGAGCGCCTTTATCTCCCTCAGAAGCTCAGGCGAGAGAGCTTCATCGGCGTCGATGCTGAAAACCC
>CAMDSZ010000293.1 GCA_945906945.1 Akkermansia muciniphila | reverse complement strand
CCCGGCATACGCGTTTTCCGCTGTGCGACGGTCACTTGGATAACGCCATCGGACTGGTGCACATCAAGGATCTGCTCTCCCAGATGCGAGCGCCCGCTCCCGACCTCACCAAGATCCGACGAGACCTTTTGCCCGTACCCGAGATGATGCCGCTTGAGCGGCTCCTCACGTTCTTTCTGAGCAAACACGCTCATATCGCTTTGGTGCTGGACGAATACGGTGGCACGGTGGGGGTTGTGACGCTCGACAACGTGCTCGAAGAAATCGTGGGGGACATTCAGGACGAGTTTGATACCGAGAACCAAGAGTTCAAACGCGTGAACGCGGACGAGTTTGTTGTTGATGGCGCTCTTGCACTCTACGAACTCAAAGATTTGGCTGGCATCAATATCGAGAGCGAGGATGTGAGCACTGTGGGTGGTTACATCACTCACCTCACAGGGCACCTACCCGCCGTTGGAGAGCAGGTAAGGATCGCTCCTTTCGAAGTCACCGTGACCAAAGCCGACGACCGCCGGGTCTTGGAAGTGCGGTTTCAGCGCATGAGCGAAGACGAAGAAGAAAAGTAGCTCGGGCTCTCCGATGGATACACCGCAGGTGCACCAGTCGAAAAGCTTGCCGATCCTTACCCTCCCAAGAGCAAAAACGAAAATGCACGACGGGTGCATTTTTTTGCTGAAAGATTCCGGCCAGCAAGCAATCTGTTGAGGTGCAGAAGGATTCACCCGACTCATCCGCGACCGTTCCGTCGGACGCAAAAACGCCTCCGAAGGCATTCATTGAGTGGGTCCGTTCGGGTGGTTCATTTTTGATCCTTAGTCTGGCCTTCCACGCGGTACTCCTTTTGGTGGCGGGCGTCTGGGTCGTGCAAAACATACAAGCCAAGCGCAAACTCACTTTCAGCGCCGGACCACAACAATCAGGCTCACCCACCCGCCAGCTGGAGCATCGGGTCCAGGTTGCCAAACGCACGAGCTCCATGAGCGCGCCCGCGCTGCCGAATCGGATAGTCTCGAGCGCGCCCAACGTGAAAGTGGCCCTTCCCCAGGTGCCGCTTACCCCGCTCACGTCAATCGCCATCCCTCAGCGGATCGGCGGCCTTGCATCCAGCGCCGGGGCATTCAAGTCCAACGCACTCGGCGCCAAGCTCTCGGTCTCAACTCAGTTGACCGTTCCAAGCCCGGTGGGAACGTTCACTGGAAGCGCCGCCAACTTTGGCATGCGACCTGGCACCGTGGCTGGCCAGGGACTTATCGGCACCATGTACTACATGCGGAAAGAAAAAGACGGAAAGACCATCCCGATGTACGGCGAGGACGAGTACTTGGCGCGAATCGTACAACTTTTTGGCAACAAGGGCACTCTGGATGAAAAAGAGGCGGGGAAATACCTTCGCGCGGGTCAACAACTGACCTCCTTCATGATGCTGTTTCCGCCGATCAGCCAAGAAGTCGCCCCGAAAGCCTTTGGCATCGAGCAAGTTCAAGACCACCGCCAGTGCTGGTTCGCGACTTACAAAGGCAAAATTTCCGTCCAAAGCACAAACCGGTTCCGCTTTGTCGGAGGCGGCAACGAGATCCTCATTGTGAAAATAGATGGCAATGTGATGCTCGACGGTTCCTGGTCCAGCGGCTTTGACTGGCCCGGCAAGGGGCCTAACCCGACCGGAAACAGAAGCGCTGAAAACTTGGGATTTGCACTTTACGGCGACAAACGAGCGATCGGCAAATGGTTCAAGCTCGCCCCCACTGGGTCAAACATTGAAATTGTCATCGGCGCTGGATACCGAGGAGCTTTTAGCGCAGACCTTTGCATTGAGGAAGAAGGCCAGACCTATGAGGGAAATGCCCGCCCACTTTTCAAGCTTGAGGGCTACCAGAAAATGCAGAGAGAAATCGACGCCGCCTTCCAACTGCCGGAAATCCCTCCCGCAGTCACGCTGAACGGCCCAACGTTCAAAGCACGTTAAAAGCCGCGAGATATCGCTGGCATGCCGGCAGGCCTAAGCTCTGACCAGCCTGATCTCGCTCACCTCAGGCACGCTGCCGATGCGGATCGGGACTCCGGTCGTACCAATGCCTCGGCCGGTATAAACGACCATGTCCCCAACTTGATACCTACCGAAGGCGTACTTCCGCCCCCAGCGGGGCAAAGACAGCGACTCGAATACTGGCAACCGGACCTGACCGCCGTGGCTGTGCCCGGAAATCTGGAGGTCAACCCGTCCATGCTGGGCCACCAAATCAGCAATATCCGGTTCGTGCGCAAGTAATACGGTTGGAACCCCGTCCTTGCCGCCGCGGAGCGCCGAACCAAGATCCTGCCTCCCCTGGAGTGAATCCACTCCAGCCACCCTCAGATACGCCTGTCCCACCCCGATTTCCACCGCGCGGTTCACCAACACTTCCACCCCCGCGCCTTTCAGCGCCCGGGTCACCAGAGCCGGACCCTTGCCAACATCGTGATTTCCAAGGACCGCCATCACCCCTTGCCTCGCGTTTAGACTCGAAAAAGCAGGAGCCAATTCGAGGATCGCCTCCGCAGTCGCATCCACGAAATCCCCCACCAGCACGACCAAATCAGGATTCAGCCCGCGCGCCGTGTCGATCGCGCGCTGGATAAACGGCAGCTCAGTAAACGGATACAGGTGAAAATCGCTAAGCGCCACAATCTTAAATCCGTCCAAAGCCTCGTCCAGCCCTCGAACGGGGACCGTGACCGACTCAACGGCCAAACTTAGGGGCTCAACCCCGAACCCGTAAACCCCGCCACCAAGGCAGGCCAACGCAGACGTTCCTAAAAATGTTCGCCGAGAAAGCACTAGATTCTGAGTACCCTAAAACGCTTCAAAAATAAACGCTCAATTGCCCTCAACCACCACCATTTTAACCCCAGCCCGTGCGTCCGTGAGCCGAGCTTGTGAAACATTTCACAAATTCGGCTTGCTGGCCCATTCTGGACGCACCTACCGTCTGATCTCTCAAAGAATCGCTATGCCTTCTTCCACTCAGCAGTTCGTCCAGCCAGATCCCCTTGCCAAAACACAGGCTGGACTTCAACGAATGGCGTCGGGAACCCAGGATTTGCTCGGGGAAAAGCTGATTCTAAACATGGGCCCGTCCCACCCCGCCACACACGGCGTGTTAAGACTGGTCCTCGAACTCGATGGCGAAGTCATCACCAAAGCCACCCCCGACATTGGGTACCTGCACCGCGGTGATGAAAAGATCGCGGAAAACATGACCTACAATCAGTTCGTGCCTTACACGGACCGACTCGACTACTTGGCGCCGCTGGCCAACAACGTGGCATACGCCATGGCCGTCGAAAAGCTCATGGGCTGGGAACTACCGCCACGCGGCCAAGCGATCCGAGTGATCTGCTGCGAGCTCGCGCGCATTTCTTCCCACCTTCTGGGGCTGGGTGCATTCGCCATGGACACTGGCGCCATGACGGTCTTTCTGTACACCTTCACGGAGCGCGAGAAAATATACAATCTTTGCGAAGTCATTTCGGGAGCTCGGTTTACCACGAGCTACACCCGCATTGGAGGCATGACCCGCGACTTGTCTGACTCTTTCTTCCCGCAGGCCTCAAAATTCCTCGACGAGTTCCTCCCCTCACTGGACGAAGTGGACAACCTCCTGTCTCGGAACCGCATCTTTGTGGATCGCACCAAGGACGTGGGCGTGATCTCCCGCGAAGACGCCATCGCTTTTGGGATCACAGGCCCGAACCTGCGCGGGTCCGGAGTGGATCATGATTTGCGAAAACGTCATCCCTACCTGGGATACGACCAGTACGACTTTGACATTCCCGTGGGATCCGCAGGGGATTGCTACGACCGCTATCTTTGTCGCCTGGAGGAAATGCGGCAGTCAGTAAAAATTCTCCGGCAGGTAATGTCCAAGATGCCGACTGGGCCAATCACCGTTTCAGATCCAAAAAACATACCTCCACCAAAGACCTCGGTGATGACCAAAATGGAGGAGCTCATCCACCATTTCATTCTGCACACCGAGGGACTCAACGCGCCTCCGGGGGAGGTTTACTTCGGAGCGGAAAACCCGAAGGGTGAGCTTGGATTTTACATCAACTCCAAAGGGGGCGGCGTTCCGCACCGTCTGAAGATACGTGCTCCCTCGTTTGTGAATCTCAGTATTCTTCCAAAGATTCTTCCCGGTCACCTAATGAGCGATGTGGTAGCGATTCTCGGCTCACTAGATTTCGTGATGGGCGAATGTGACCGATGAAATTTCCCGCTAAAGCCATCCTCACAACCGCAGTACTGCTCACCGCAGCCGCATGTAAGCCAGAAATATCCAACGACAACATCGATGCTGTAAACGCCCGCTTCGGCAAAGGTGAAAGTGCAGGAAAAAAAAACCTCTCCCCGAAGGAAGTAGAATCCATTTTAGGGCAACCCGACCGAATCGAGAACACAACGATTGAATTGGAAACGCAGAAAAAACAAGTCCCCGTCACCCGCTACTACTACGAACAAAACGGGAAATCGATCGAACTGCACTTCTTCGACAACAAACTCATCAACCGCGTACCTCACTGGGACGCTACCACTTCACCCGAACCGAAGCAGCCATGAACATTCCAACTGCACTTTTGGCACAGATAGACGAGGCCATCTCGCATTACCCTGCCTCCAAACGCAGTGCATCCCTTCCGCTGCTTCATCTGTGGCAGGAACACTTCGGCTTCATCTCGGACGATGCGATGAAATGGATTGCGAGCAAACTGGAGCTTCAGCCCATCAACATTCTTGAGTTGGTCACGTTCTACCCGATGTTCCGGCGTCAACCGGCGGGGGCGACACATATCCGGGTTTGCCGGACACTTTCATGCGCGATGGCTGGCAGCTACAAATTGCGAGATGAGCTCGCGAGGTCGGCCGGCATCAATCTTGATGCGTGGAAAGAGGACTTCTACGGCGGAGCTCACGGAGACCAGGGCCACTCGAACTCGCCATCGAAAATTATCGGTCATGCAGTCCACAATGCTGGTCATGGAAATCCAATCGCCGTCAGCGCCGATGGCAAGCACTCCATCGAGTTTGTAGAGTGTCTCGCGTCCTGCGGCTCCGCCCCAGTCGCACTGGTGAACGATTCGTTCGCCGAAAACATTAAGCTGGAAGACGCGGCAGCCCTTTGGAAGACCACGGAGTCAAGCGCGACCAGGATCCGCCCTCAGGCACCGCACCCAAGGGAGCACCGACTCATTTTCAAGAACATTGATCGTGGGGACTGGAGTAACGACTTGGCCTGTTATCTCAAGGACGGAGGCTACGAGCAGCTCCGAAAAGCGGTGCTGATGAAGCCCGAGGACATTGTTGAGGCCGTCAAGAAGAGCGGCCTTCGCGGACGCGGTGGCGCGGGGTTCC
>CAMDSZ010000292.1 GCA_945906945.1 Akkermansia muciniphila | reverse complement strand
AGCCTCCCGTGCCGCGGGTTTCGGAATGAATATTGGCCAGCGCGTCTTGCTGGGGCCAAACGTCGATCATTTTGACCGCGTCGACTATCCAGTTGCCGCCTGCGAGGAGACCGGTGCGTGAACTCATGGGAGAGGAAGAAGTAAGGGCTCGGTAAAAAAGTTGAGCCGACTAACAAAGGGCAGTCCGGCGGCGTTGCCAAGAATCGTTTTCTATCAAAAATCACTCCCGCAGTGTAGTTCAGTTTAACCCTTACGGCGGCTGGTCGTCAGCGCGGTCTAAAAATTCGGATCCAATCGTTGGCAAATTCAGTTGCTGGCTCCCAAGTGCCAGAGTCGCGACCTTGTGGCAGCCTCGGTCGGAGCCAGGCAATGCGACGTCCGCGGCGCAGGCTGTCTACATTTTCAGCAACGTGGTCCATCGGCCCCCTGGGAGCGCGTAGCCCCAGCTGCGCCCAGACGCGGATTGCACCAAAGAGGTGACGAATCAACGAGGGTGCTGAGGGAAGCAGCTTATCTGAGGAAAGCAACGCATCCCGATATAAGGACGTGTAAGCGCAGCTGGGGCTGCGCGCTCCCAGGCAGACGCTGTGATTTATGCGCGTCCAGTTCAATCGCTGACTCAGAGCTCTCTGGGCCGGCTCACGGACACCAAGGCCGTTGAACCAAGCTCAAATTATTCCGCACCTTTGCGGCTCCGGGAGCCTGCGGTATTTCACGTTCAACAAATCCACGGGTGGTTAACGAATCCAATACTGTTCGCCATACCACCTACGAGGCGGATTTCGACTTGAGCCTTTCGATGTGCGCGCCCAAGCCGGCGAGCTTTTCATCGATGCACTCGTATCCGCGGTCAATGTGATAAACCCGATTCACCTCGGTCATCCCGTCCGCCACTAGTCCCGCAAGCACCAGCGCAGCCGACGCGCGCAGATCGCTCGCCATCACCGGTGCGCCGCTCATGTCGGAGATCCCGCGGATGACCGCGGTAAAACCGTCCAGCGAAATATCGGCGCCCATCCGCTTGAGTTCGGACACATGCATGAATCGCTGCGGAAAGATTTTCTCCGTGATGCGGCTTTCCCCGCTGGCCCTGCAAAGAAGCGCGCACATTTGCGCCTGCATATCGGTGGGGAAGCCGGGATAAGGGTCGGTAATGAGTTCGAGCGGGCGGGGGGTGCCGTTGCTGCGCAGGGTGATCTGGTCCTTGCGGATATCGAGGAGGTACCCCCCGTCGATCAGCGCATTGGTGACTGCGTTCAAATGCTCGGGGTTCACCCGTCTCAATGTCACTTCACTCCCGGCAATCGCCGCGGCCGCGAGAAAAGTGCCCGCCTCGATCCGGTCGGGAATGACGGTGTGTTCGGCACCGTGAAGTTCTTTGACGCCTTCGATGGTGATTCTGCGGGTGCCGGCGCCTTCTATTTTTGCTCCCATTTTAATGAGAAAATTCGCGAGATCCACGACTTCCGGCTCCGCAGCCGAGCCCTCGATCACGGTAACCCCCTCCGCAAGTGTCGCCGCCATCATCACGTTGTCAGTGCCAAGCACGGTGGGGCCCTGTCGGCCCTCCAGATTCACGGTTGCGCCCTTCAATTCGTTTGCAAACAGCTTCACATCGCCCGCCTCGATTCGGCTTGTGGCGTTGAGCGCGTTGAATCCTTTCAAGTGCAAATCAATGGGCCGGTCGCCGATGACGCATCCGCCGGGGAGCGACACTGTCGCCTCGCGCGCGCGCCCCAGTAGCGGACCAAGCACGCACACGGACGCCCGCATTTTGCGCACAATATCGTACGGCGCCACGGTACTGATGTCCTCGGCCTGTATGGTAACCGTACCGCTCGCGCGCTCCACCTGCGCACCGAGGCGGGAAAGAATCTGAAGCATGTAATGGATGTCGCTTAGATCCGGCACCGAGTGGATCACGCACGTGTCCCGCGTAAGCAGGGTTGCCGCAAGAATCGGAAGGGCGGAGTTTTTTGACCCGCTGATCTTCACTGTGCCTGAAAGTTGATGGCCGCCGTGGACGATGATCTTATCCATACGATGAAAATAGGAATCGGTTGCGTCCCTGGTAGTCGGTTTCCTGGCGGATTTCACGGAATCCGGATTCTGAAAGAACCGCGGACAGCGCTTCAGATTGGTCGTGTCCGATTTCAAGCGCGAGCATGCCCGACAGTTTGGACGTGGTCTGGCGGATGAGCTCCCGGATGATCTGCGTGCCATCGGCGCCACCGTCCAGCGCCAGAGCGGGGTCGTGCCGTACTTCCCTCGAAAGTGTGCTGATTTCGGCTGCTGGAATGTACGGCAGGTTCGCGACGATCAGGCTGAGCGTGCGTTTGCCTACAGGGAGTTGATCGAGAGGTTGCAAGAGGCCACCTTCCCAAAAGTTGATCCGATCCGCGAGGTTCAGCGCGGCGGCGTTTTCAGCTGCCAGCGCAAGCGCTTCGGGCGAGATGTCCACAGCGTGAACCTCCGCCTCCTTCCAGTGAGCTGCGAGTGTGAGCGCAAGCACGCCGCTGCCCGTTCCGATGTCCGCCAGACGCGGCGGTGCGACTTCGTGAAGTTTGATGATGCGTTCCGCGAAAAGCTCCGTTTCGGGGCGGGGGATCAGCGCGCGCTTGTCGCACTTGAATATGTGGCCGTGAAATTCGACAGTGCCCAGGAGGTGTTGCAGCGGTTCGCCGGAAGCCCGCCGGCGAACGAGGTCCCGAAGCGGGCCGAGTTCTTTTTCGCTCAGCGGCCGGTCGAACTGCATGTAAAGATCCATGCGCCTGAGCCCGAGCACGTGGGCCAAGAGATGCTCGATGTTGAGGCGCGCGCTTTCGATCCCGGATTTTGCGAAATATCCCGCAGTGGATTGCAGGATTTCGAGGACGGTCTTCATTCAATCTGGGTCCGGTAGCGCAAAAAACCTCGACCGCAGGTGCGTCAGCTCTGGGTGCTGCTCGCGGCCTCAAGTCTGTCCGCCATATCCGCCGCTTGAAGCGCGTTGAGCATTTCGGTGATGTCCCCCTCCATGAATCGGTCAAGGTTGTAAAGGGTGATGCCTATCCGATGGTCGGTGACCCGGTTTTGAGGGTAATTGTAGGTGCGGATTTTTTCTTCGCGGCCGCCGGTGCCGACCTGGCTCTTGCGTTGCGCTGCATATTTTTCGGCTTCCTCGCGCTGTTTGCGTTCGAGAAGGCGCGAGCGCAGAATCTGCAGTGCTTTTTCCTTGTTCTTCTGCTGCGAACGTCCGTCCTGACAGCGCACGATCATTCCCGAGGGAATGTGCATAACCTGGACTGCGGAGTCGGTGGTGTTGACCCCCTGTCCTCCCGGGCCGCCTGCGCGGCAGACTTCGATGCGCAGATCGTCCGCCTTGAGCTCAAAGTCGACTTCCTCGGCCTCGGGGAGCACGGCCACGGTTGCGGTTGACGTGTGGATGCGGCCCTGGGCCTCGGTCGCGGGAACCCGCTGCACGCGGTGGACCCCGCTCTCATAGCGGAGCTTGCGAAACACGCCGTCTCCGCTGACTTTGAAAATCATTTCCCGAAGTCCGCCCAATTCGTTTTCGCTCGACTCCAAGGTCTCGATTTTCAGTCCGATGGTTTCAGCGTACCGGGAGTAAAGGCGTGCAAGATCCGCCGCAAATAGCGCGGCCTCGTCGCCGCCGGTGCCCGCCCGGATTTCAACAATTGCATCCCTGTCCTCATTGGGGTCCGGGGGCAGAAGAGCCAGCTGCAGCTCTTTGCGAAGGGATGCTACTTTCTCCCCGAGGGCCGGCAGGTCTGCTTGCGCCATTTCCGCAAGCTCAGCATCCGTGCCGGAGGCGAGTTGGCTGGACTCCTGAAACTCCCTGGTGACCCGCTCCAGCTGTTGGGCGAGTGCGAGTAGTTCTTTTAAGCGCGTGTGTTCACGCAGCAGTTCGCGCGCTTTTTTCGGGTTGTCGTAAAGATCCCCAGCGCCAACGATTTTCTCGAGTTCCTCAAAGCGCTCTCTCTTGCGGGCAATCAGCGGGCCGAAATCCATAAGCTATGGTAGCGTAGATTCTTGGAGTTTGAATATTCCGGGTGAAAATCTCGAGCGTAGTCCTCTGCTGAGGGAGCCCTGGATGGGGCGCTCGAACGGCAAAAGAAAACGGTGAAGGCAGCACTCGGCGCCTTCACCGTCCCAAAACTCCGTAGTTGTCGAGCTAGAGCTTCTTCCGGCGCGTGGTTTGCGCGGAGGAGTAGCGGCGGGTGAACTTTTCGATTCGGCCGGCCGTATCAACAAATTTATGTTCGCCCGTGAAGAAAGGATGGCATGCGGCGCAAATACCAATCTTCAGGTCGCGGCGCGTGGATCGGGTGTTGTAATTCGTCCCGCAGGCGCAGGAAATAACGGTAAGTTCGTAACGGGGATGAATCTCGGCTTTCATATCTTCAAAAAGGGCTCGAAACAGTACCTGAACCTTGCACTAGAGCAACGAAAAAGAGCGCACGGAGCGAAACAGGTGGTTTTGAGGGGCGCTCAAGTCGGCGGAAGACGGCAGATAAGACCGGAGTGGGATTCTGGTTTCTATGCAAAATCCAGTTCGCCATGGATTTGTGATTCCTTGAAGTCAAACTGAGCGACCTTTAGTGGTCGGCCGAAGATTTTCTCGAGCTCAAACCTCTTTGACATGATTTGGTCGAGTTGGGGTTTGATGTTCGCCATCGCCATGCTGGCGAACATTCCTGAGCCTGCATCCAGAAGGAGGGAGTCGAATTCCACTGCTCCGGAGTTGCTTATAGAAACCCTGCCGCGGATTCCAATCTCCACGGAAGCCACAAAGATTTTCGCCGTCACCTGCAGCGCTACGCGGAGGCTACCGGGGCCCCCGGAGCTAAGTTGCAGGGAGGTGTGCGTCACCGAGACGCCCTGCTCCGAAGCGGCCTCCATCACCGCAGCGTGAACCAGTGCGCCAAGCGCCTCTTCGGGCAGGTCCGCTCGAAGGGTCGCCCCCGAGAAGCCGTCCGGTCCTTTGGCCGGTGTTTTCAGGGTGACGGGGTCGGGCGCGAATCCCGCCTGTTTGAGAAGCGCGTTTGCTTGGGAGACGGCTTCCTGGGCGGAGCCGGGCGTGGGCAGGTGGGATAACAGTTCTCGGAACATTGAAGGACAAGGTTGAGTGCGGAGGGTTAGGAAACCGACAGGCGAGTCAGCAGATCCTCCCGCGAAGACGGCAGCCGATGCAGCACTTTAACGAGGGATTGGTCCGCGGGAAGGTTTTCGGCTGCGATTCCAAGCAGGCGCGCCAGCTCTGATTCAAAGTGGTACAAGGCGCGGCGCGAGGCCGGGGACGCGCTCAGAAATCGAAGCGCCCGCAGCAGCAGGTCGAAAAGTTCGGGCACCGGGGTTTCGGATTCGGTGGCCCGCTCGAGCAACTCGGTTGCGTAGGAAGCG
>CAMDSZ010000291.1 GCA_945906945.1 Akkermansia muciniphila | reverse complement strand
GATGACTTCCAAACTTTGCCCCACGGTCCTCCTCACGAGCCTTTTGTGCCTTCACGCAAACGCCGAGGTGGTCCTTCCCAAAGTGTTTTCCTCCAAAATGGTGTTGCAGCAGAAAATGCCGGTACCGCTCTGGGGCACGGCCGCCCCCGGGGAGAAATTTACTGTAAGTTTTCGGGGCCAGATAAAGCCGGTGGAAGCGGACCCTCAGGGCAAGTGGCGAGTGTTGTTGGACCCTTTGACCGCAGGCGGACCTGACACCCTCAAGGTGGGGAACAAAGCGCTGGAGGATGTGCTGGTGGGAGAGGTGTGGGTGGGGTCCGGCCAGTCCAACATGGATATGCACACCAAACAGTACACGGCGGACGACGCCCCTCTGGCGAAGCTCGCCGATGCCACTTACCCGATGTTGCGCCTGCTACCCAAGGGGGCCACGGCGGTGTGGCAGGAGGCCGCCCCTGAAAACAACGCACAGTTTTCCGCGCTGTTGTTTTCCTTTGGCCAGGCGCTGCAAGCCCAGCTGGGGGTCCCCGTGGGACTGATCGTGGGGGCGGTGGGCGGAACCCCCTCCAGTTATTGGCTTTCAGAGGAAATGTACAGGGGGGACGCCGCCTGTCAGGACATGGTAAAAAAGCTGTCGCCCTCCTACGACTACGAGGGTCTCAAACAGAAGTACGAAGCGGAGAAAGCCAAGTGGGATGCAGACATGGTCGAGTGGAAGCGCGCGGAGGCCGAGGCGAAGGCCGCGGGCAAGACTCCCCCCCGGGCCCCCGCCGCACCCAGACCCGTCGGCATGGCCGGGGAGGCCCACAGCGGAAAGATCGGCTTCCTTTACGAAACCTTGATCCGGCCTTATGCCGGCTTCGGGATCCGGGGCGTGCTCTGGGACCAGGGAGAGAGTAAAACCAACATCGCGTGCGTCGACCAGTACGCTGTGATGGGGGCCCTCATCAAGGGCTGGCGCAAGGACTGGGGGCAGGACTTCCCCTTTCTTTACTTGCAAAAGCCCAGCGGCGGCGGCGTGGCCTGGGACCCCGCAAACGTCCTTAATGCAAAGGCAGAAAAGTTTACGGCCCAGCCGGGGCCAATCCCGCGGGAGCCGGATCCGGAGTATTCCCACGAACTGCACCTGCGGCTCATGGACTATCCAAAGACCTACATGGTGACGGCCACGGATCTGGGCGCCGGGGTGCATCCGGTGCTCAAGTCTTCGTACGGAAGGCGCGCCAGTGACGTAGCGGTCAACGCGGTGTATGGCGGCAAGGCGGAGTTCTACGGGCCGCTGTACAAGTCCCACGCCGCTGAGGGCGCGGGGATCAGGATTAAATTCTCCCACACCGGCAAGGGTTTGGAGGCCCGCCATGCCGGAGAGCTGCAGGGCTTTTTGATTGCAGGGCCCGACCGGAAATTCGTGTGGGGCGAGGCGAGGATCGACGGCGATACCGTGGTGGTTTCACACCCCTCGATCGCAGAGCCCGCAGCGGTGCGGTATGCGTGGAGCAGCCAGTTTCCGTGGGCGAACCTTTTCAACCGCGATGGCTTGCCAGCGCAGCCCTTCCGGACGGATCGCTGGTAGCAGCCCTTCTTTTTAAGAGACACTCTCCGTTTTTGTTTTCACCCCCAGAAAATTTGGCGCGCCTCGTGACGAGGCCGCGCGCCCACCCTACGGAAACGGTGAAAAAGTAATTTCTATCAATTTCTTGGACTGGTTCACATCCATTTCAAGTCTTCACAAAGTCGACTTTTTTGTGGAGACCGCTAATGAAGGATCCAAAAGAGGACATGGTTTCGGAACGTGCCGTCTCGGCCAGAGCGCACTACATCGTGACCTACAATTGAAGCGATTTTCTCAAAGTAGAATCTTTAGGAGTGAAGATGGTGACGCCTTCAAAACTCCTCGCAATTCGAAACAAAATCCGGTCATGAGCACGCTGCGCATCCGCCTTCCAAACTCCATCCATCACCATGCAAAACGCCTTGCGCAGACTGAGGGTATCTCGGTGAATCAGCTTGTGAGCAGCACTTTGGCTGAAAAACTCTCCGCTCTGGACGCCGAACAGTATCTGAACGAACGCGCAAAGCGCGGCAGGGGGTTGAACATCAATGCCATCCTCGCCAAAGTTCCAAACACAGAGCTCGAACCAAAGGATAGGATCCGCTCGGATGCAAAAAATCGTTGAGCTGATACAGTTGAGCATCCACAGCAAGCCTGCCGGGTCTTTAGCGCGCAATTCGGAAAAATTGGTACATACCATGCAACACAATTCAGCGGCTGGAGGCGACTCGCTCTACAGGCAGGTGGCAGATAAGATCGAGTCGCTGATTTTATCGGGCGCGCTACGAGGGGGGGACCGGGTTCCGTCGGTGCGGCGGGCGAGCGGGCAACATGGAGTGAGTGTGGCGACTGTGGTGCAAGCGTATTTGACTTTGGAAGATCGCGGGCTGATTGAGGCACGGCCGAAGTCGGGCTTTTTCGTCCGGGCACGAGTGCGGGCTCGGCTGCCGGAGCCAATGGTTTCACGCACATCGCGAGCGGCGACGATAGTCGAGGTTGGGAGCTTGCAGGCACGGATTTTTAACGCTGCGCGACTACCGGAGGTGGTTCCGTTTGGTGCGGCGTATCCGGGTGAAGAAAATCTGCCGGTAGTGAAGCTAAACAGGATTATGGCCGCTGTGGCACGTAACGCGGGCCCGCGAAGCGTGAGTTACGAAATGCCGCCGGGGTTCGAGTCGCTAAGGCGGCAACTGGCGAAGCTTTCGCTCGACTGGGGCACTCAGATTTCGCCAGATGCCTTCATCATCACATGTGGTGGAACGGAAGCGCTGGCGCGCGGTTACCAAGCCGGGAGACGTCGTGGCAGTCGAGTCGCCGAGCTACTTCGGCGTGCTGCAGCAGATCGAGGAGCTTGGCCTGAAAGCGATCGAGATTCCGATGCACCCACGCGACGGGATGAATCTCGACGCCCTGGAACGCGCGCTCAAAGTCCGACGCGTGGCGGCTTGTCTGGCCGTGCCGAACTTCAACAACCCACTCGGATCGTTGATGCCGGACGAACACAAGCGGCGGCTGATCGATATCCTCGCGCGGCGTGACGTTCCGTTGATCGAGGACGATATCAATGGCGCGCTGGTTCACAGCGGGCTGCGCCCGAGGGTGGCGCAGTCGTTCGATCGCGACGGGCGCGTGATGCTGTGCGGCGCTTTTTCAAAAACGATCGCGCCCGGCTATCGCGTGGGCTGGGTTGCTCCTGGAAGATATCACGCGAAAGTGATGGCGCAGAAGCTCACGAGTACGCTGGCAACGGCGTCGCTGCCGCAGATGGCAATCGCCGAGTTTGTGGCGAATGGCGGGTACGATCGTCATCTCCGCGGATTACGGCGCAACTTCTCAGAGCAGATGAGACGGATGAGCGAGGCGATTTCGGCAGCGTTTCCCGAGGAGATCAAAGTGACGCGGCCGACGGGCGGTTTCGTGCTCTGGGTTGAGCTGCCGAAAAAAGTTTCGGCGCTGGAGTTGCATGAGCGCGCGCTCGCGCAGAACATCAGCATCGCGCCTGGACCGATGTTTTCGGCGTCGCAGGGCTTTAAGAATTACATCCGGATCAACTGCGGCCACCGGTGGTCGCAGCGACTTGAATGTGCGATCGGTACGCTCGGGAGACTGGTGGAGACGCTGCGCTGACACTGGATCTGTGCCGGCTGGGATTCGTGCGCTCTGTATCTGGTGGCGCGCAGCCTCGGTGTTAGGGTGAAGCCGCATGCAAAAAAATACTTTCCTCGGCCTTCGGCTCATTTCGGCAGCTGTCTTCATCTTGCTCCTCTTCGTCGGAGGCTGGATATTAAGGAACCACCAGCGGCTTTTTGGTGTAGACCCGGATATTCCCAGGGAGACCTCCGGTGCTCGCAATTACAATAAATTACAGGTCATCGCGTTGTGGCTCCACGCACTGTTTCTCACGGGTTCGTTTGCGTTGCTGCTGCACTGAGCCGAGCACGCAAGTGCACGATTTCTTTCATCTCGATGAGGAAATGCTGGGGGACGTGGCTGCACTCATCTCGCCATGCGTCATCCCGACATGTTTGGTTCGCTCTTTAATACTAAAAAGAAAAATGGGAATGACGGCACGTCACCGCGGAGTGCCGCAGTGTGACGGGGTCATAAACCGGATTTTTCGAGGTCAAATTTATTCGCTCAGCAGCGACCGCACATCTTGGGGAACTTCGAAAAGCCATTTTCCTCCAAGCCAACGGCGTAATATTGGAGTCAAAAGCAGCGCGCAACACTCGCTGGCGCTCGATCGCTCCGTGATGGCGCGAATGTGGTGTTACTCGTTGCTTACTTTGGCCGCTGCACTGGCAATCATATCGCCCTTTTCATGCACGATGCTGACTTTCACCGTGCGTTGCCCTCCGCTCTGCACTTGACGCCTCATTCATTGCATCAATATCGGCCGGCTACGAATCGCCTCCCGATGCCGCTCCTCATCAAAGAACCTCACATACAGATTCCACCAGTTGTAGAACAGCGCCACCAGATTCGCCATTAACCGGCTCGGCCCAAGCCTGCGCGAAGTAAAACCGCCCCAACCCCAATAATTTTTAAGCTCATCAAAACTATTCTCCGCATCCGCTATCTCTCGATATTGCTGGGGGATGGCTTGCGTAGGAAACGCTCGCCCGTCCAAAGATGTCTCCAGCACTGCGATTTTTATGCTCCACGGCGTCGCCTGTGCCTCCCAGCCTTCTGTCTCGCCATTTGCAGACAAACTTTGCAGATCCTTCCCGCGCCGCTTTTTGCCATTCTCCATACGCACCGGTGCTTGCACCGACGTCTCTAGCCCCAAAATCAACCGCCTACTGCGTGTCCATCTAGATAGTTTGAGTTCACATTCCATCGCTTGCCAGCCCTCCCCACAATCCTTCCTGCCAGCCCATTTTAGCATCATGGGTTGAACCAGTTACTTCACTCCCGCCGTATGCCGCAGCTTGAAAAGACACGGCAAAAATCGTTCATCGCATTCTCGCATCACCGCTTCGTTTTCATCGCCGCAGTCACCACGCACAAATATGGGTCAATTCTCGCCCGGCAATCGCTCCAAGATCCGCGACATTCCGGGCAGTCCATGTGAGGCCGCCTGCTCCTCGCCTGCGCGCACTTCTACGCCAAGACTAATCCTCAGGTTCGCGACAAAGTAGCTTTGATACATGTGGCAGGGCCTTCCGGGCTTGTGTGGATTGTATCCCAATCCGCACCCTGTTGATGTGCGTAAGGTGGTTTAAAGGTGACATCAATATCTAAAATCCACGGTAACTTTAATTCCGGTGCGATGCTCGAAACGACTTGTTGAGTCAACCACTCCAATCCCTGCGTTTCATTGATGCGCATCATCGCTTGACGAACCACGTCTTCGCTCAAAGTTCCATCA
>CAMDSZ010000290.1 GCA_945906945.1 Akkermansia muciniphila | reverse complement strand
AACCAACTCCCAAAAACGCCAATGCCGAGACAAGCAGGGTTGCGAAACCACGGCCATATCGGAAACAGGATATCGGTTTAGGGATCATCAGAAAATTAACGGTCCTCTCAGCTTAAGCGAGTTGCAGTCCCTTTTCGGCGATATCACGCCGGAAATGCATTCCCTCAAAGGACACCCGCGCCAAAGCCGCATACGCTTCATCCCTCGCTTGTCTCAATGAAGACCCGACACTTGTCATCCCAAACACCCTGCCTCCAGCGGTAACCAACCCCGCACCCTCCAACCGTGTACCCGCATGAAAGACAATCGCCTTATCTCCCACCTCCCCTAGGCCACTAATCGGCTTTCCAACAACATAATCACCCGGATACCCCCCAGACGCCGCAATGACACAAACTGCAGCACCTCCAGCCCACACCGGCCGACACTTTGCAAGCGTCCCATCAATCACGGATTCCAACAGTTCCAATAAGTCAGACTCCAGGCGCGCCAGGAGAACCTGCGTCTCAGGGTCGCCAAACCGGCAGTTAAACTCCAAAACCTTCGGGCCATCAGCAGTCAACATCAGCCCCGGAAACAGCATCCCCCGAAAATCAAGCCCCTCGGCGCGGATGCCCTCCAAAAACCGGTCCAACACCTCGGATCGCACCCTCGCCTCTAGCTCGGCAGTCAATTGCGGCGCTGGACTGTAGGTCCCCATTCCTCCGGTATTGAGTCCGGCGTCGTTGTCGAGTGCGCGTTTATGGTCTTGGGCGCTTGGAAACATGAGGTAGCTTCCACCATCGACAAGGGCGTGAATCGAGCACTCAGGCCCCTCCAGGCATTCCTCGATCACGATCGCACGGCCAGCATCACCGAATCGGCGCTCATCCATGATTTCACGGATTGCCGCGTCCACCTGCTCGATGGACTCCGCGATAATCACTCCTTTCCCGAGTGCCAGCCCGTCAGCTTTGATTACCAAGGGTAGCGACATTGAGCGCGCAAACTTTCGGGCTTCCCCGCTGTCGGTGAAGTTGGCCGAGCGCGCGGTTGGAATGCCGTAGCGCTGCATGAACTCTTTGGCGAAGACCTTGGAAGATTCAAGCTGGGCACATGCCTGGCGCGGCCCAAAAATCCGCAACCCTTCAGCCTCGAATCGGTCTACCATCCCTGCCGCGAGGGCATCGTCCGGCCCAACAACGGTGAGCCCGATACGGAACTCTTTCGCGAAGCTAATGAGGCGATCTATTTCGGATAATTTAATTGGAACGCACTCCGCGACGGAGGCCATTCCGCCATTCCCTGGTGCGCAATAAATTTTGCTCACCCGAGCCGACTGCCTCAATTTCCATGCAATCGCATGCTCGCGACCGCCGCTGCCGAGAATTAAAACATTCATGAATTTTAGAAAAAGCGGCCTTCAGGCAATCCTGCCTGATCGACCAGACCAGAGTGGGCACGTATCATCCCGGTCCAAAAAAGCAGGTCCGCGTCCCGTACACCTGATCATCTTGGGAGGGCGACCCTGAGCGCTAAACTTGCTTCAGCCTCACGCTCGGCGATGAGCTTCTCCAAGGACGGATCAAGCTCCCGCATGCGGGCGAAAAGCAGCTCATAATGACGTGTAAACGCCGCCCGCATTTCCCGATCACTCGGCGCTTTTTTCGCAGCCTCTAAGGCCGCCACAACTTCAGGCTCTGAAATCACGCGCGCCTTTAAAACTCGGTAACGGATTCTTTCCTTCAGAGCGACGGCCGCCTCCTCTGTCGGATTGGGGCCGTCGGGCAAAAGATCTGGACGCGCCCGGCGACGGATATCCACGTCCGAAGGTTCCGATGCACCCGGTGCAGGGATGAACTTCAAGTCGCTTGAAACTTCAGGCAGCGGCCCGAGAGCGTTCGAGGAGCGGCCGCTGGGCGCGCCTAGTCCGCCACCGCCAGGCCCAAGGATCAACCGCGGCTCTCCTAGCAACCCAGCCCCTATTCCCAGACCAAAACCAGATGAGGCTGGCTTCGAAGCCGCGTCCTTGGGCTTCCCCTGCTCCGGATTAACTGCCCGAGGTCTGGAAGGCTCAGGCGAACCAGCGGGTTCAGCGGAGACAGAGGGCTTAACAGCCTCGTCCGCAGGTGCCGCGGAAGCGGCGGATGCGGCGGATGCGAGGCACACGGCAAGCCATGCAGACAACCCGCGCACGAGGGTGTTGTCGACAAATGTTTTTTCGGGGCGCATGCGAAGCGGCAAGGGGTGCATTAATTTAGAGATTAGGACGAATCTAACCGTGAAAAAGTTTTTTGAAAAGCGCATGCTTCAACCAGCCCATCCATCAATGCCCGATTCCCGCCTCCATACCGTCCCCGAGCTGAGCGACTTTTCTCCGGCCGAGATGGCGGCGCGCCTTCAGACTCTGGACGGAATCGCTTTTTTCGACTCGGCGCGCGAGTCGGAGGAGGGAGTTTCGCTGCTCGCCTCGAATCCGGGGCGGCGGATTGAGGGCAATCTATTTGAAGCAAAGGACTTCATTCGCCTAGATGAAGCCCTCAAGGCGTTGGTTCCAAGCGCTGAGCGAATGGACGACGGGCTCCCCCGCTCCATCGTGGGAGGCACAATCGACTACGACGGTAGATTCGAATTTGCTCATTACAATGATGTTCTGATTTTCTCGCACCGCGAGGGATGCTGGTATTCTACCAACACATGGTGGCGCGACATTCCAGCCGCCCAGAACTCGGCACGCACTTCCCAACACCGGAAGATCTGCTTTGAACCGATGGTCACTGAGGCAGCATTCTGTGAATGGGTGGCAAGGGCCCAAGAATACATCCGCTCTGGCGATATCTATCAGGTGAACCTCAGTCACCGGCTTGAAGCACACTGGCCGGAGGGCGACGCTTGGGAGCTTTACGAGGCGCTGCGTCACTATTCGCCAGCGCCGTACGGTGCGTTCCTGCGACAAAAAAATCGCTCCGTGCTCAGCAGTTCGCCGGAGCTGTTTTTGAAAATATCCGGAAACACCATCCGCACTAGGCCCATCAAAGGAACCCGCCCAAGGAAAGCAGACCTCCACGCCGATGAACGATCTGCCTTCGACCTCATTACCTCCCCAAAGGAGGTCGCCGAACTGATCATGATCACAGACCTGGAACGCAATGATCTGGGCCAAATATGCGAATGGGGCAGCGTCACTGTCAGCGAGATGCTCAAACTTGAGCGCCATGAACAAGTCTTCCACTTGGTCTCCACCGTGGATGGCCGCCTTCGCAACGGGGTGGACGCCCTGAGCGCCCTGAGAGCGTGTTTCCCTGGCGGATCAATCACCGGCGCACCCAAAAAACGAGCGCGAGAAATTATCAGCGAAATCGAAACCGTGCCCAGAGGTTTGTACACAGGGGCGATTGGCTGGTTTGGGGAGGGCGGCGAAAGCAGCTTCAACATCGCAATCCGAACCATCATCCAAGCCGGGGAGAAGCTGCACTTCCACGTGGGAGCGGGGATTGTCGCGGATTCGGTTCCCGGCCAAGAGTGGCATGAGACCTGGCACAAAGCGGCGGGGATTCTGCTCGCCGCCCAGCGGCTGGAGGCTGAGAGCACTGGGCTCACCAACGCGACTGACAGCCAAAACACCGAATTTTCCAAATAAACGCAGCCAACACGGGTTGAAATCTAGTGGAATGATGAAGCGTCACTCCTGTGCAAAAACCAGATAACTGCGTTTTAAGGATGGCTTATCTGCTCCTGATCGCGGATCGTCCATTGCATTAGGGTGATTGAAGTGATATTTTCAGCAACAAATCCCATGAACACTCTCGCCATTTTCGGAAATCTTGCCGGCCCGGACATGCTAATCATATTTCTCATCGTACTCATTATGTTCGGAGCAAAGAAGCTCCCAGAACTCGCCAAGGGCCTCGGCCAAGCGGTGAAGGAATTCAGCAAGGCGAAGGAAGACGTCAACCACGAGATCACCCGCGCTTCGCAGATCCCCGACTATTCCCACACTTCCTCTAGCTACAGCGATTCGCATTCGGATCCGCATCACCAGCCAGCGGCTGCACCGAGCGTGGACCCTGCCGTAGCGGCCGCTCCCCAGAATCCGGCTCCGGCGACAACGACGAAAGAGTCGGCGACCGCTTAAAGAGTTCTGCAGCACTCGCAGAGTCTTCTCCGCGCTAACATCGTTTTGCATCGTTTTCCATCGTTCTGATTGGCCCGCCCTTCACAGGGGCGGGCCTTTTCTTTTTGAGTTTCAAATTCAATAGGACTGGTCCAAGTGAACAAAAGCATCAGACGAATCCTCTCCGTTCTCATCGCCACATGCCTGCTCGGCGAAGCCCGCTCCCAGAATATCGTCTTCGGTGCGTATAATCTCCAAAACTACAGGCTGCAAACAGACGCAAGCGGCCAGAAACCCAAATCCCCCGCCTCGAAAGCCGCGCTCACCGCAATCGTCAGCCAGCTGAGCCCCGACATCCTCGGAGTGTGCGAGATGGCATCGCGCGAAGCTCTGGCGGATCTGCAACTGCGCCTAAAGTCAGCAGGCCTTGATTTACCTGAATCGGAATTTGTGGACGGACCGGATCCAGACCGCCACCTGGCTCTGCTGAGCCGCTTTCCCATTGTGGAAAAGTCATCCGATCGGCAGGTGACGTTTGAGTTAAACGGAGCACCCGAGCTGGTGCGACGAGGCTTTTTGGATGTCGTCGTTCAAATCAACAACTCCTACCGCTTGCGTCTTATTGGGGTGCACCTCAAAAGCAAGATCGCCGCACCGGAGGGCGAATCAATGATCCGCCGCATGGAATCTCACCTGCTGGCCCAGCGAATTTCAAAAATCCTCGAACGTGAACCCGAAGCAAACCTCCTCGTATACGGAGATTTCAACGACACCAAGGATCAACCCGCCCTCCAGTCGCTCATTGGAGAACGCGGAAGCCAGCAAATGCTTCGAGACCTTTACGCAATCGACGAGCGCGGTGAATGCTGGACCCACTATTGGAAAACAGCCGACGTTTACTCGCGGATGGACTTCCTGTTGGCAAGCCGAGGGTTACTGCCTGAGATTCTTCGAAAACAAACCCGCGCACACTCCCCCGTCAACTGGAACGAGGCCAGCGATCACCGGTTAATTTCCACCGCCATCACCGCAACAAACCGCTGACACAAGGCGTTCCAAACCAACTGCCAACCGCGCGGCATAAACTTGACCCAGTGCCGCTACCCCAACATCAAACTTCCCCTTGGCCTGAGCCTACAGCGCTGTCGATGATTCGGCCCACGATGTACCGCGGACGCTGCTTGGCTTGGAAATAAATCCTGCACACGTACTCCCCAACAATTGAAATCGCGATCAGGTTTGCCGCGCCAAGCATAAATGCAATGGAGATCAACGATCTCCAACCCGGAATGCCCCGCTCGCCTGAAAAAAACCAGCCGATGTAAGTGATGG
>CAMDSZ010000289.1 GCA_945906945.1 Akkermansia muciniphila | reverse complement strand
ATTGCAGTGGTTAATGCTTTCCCATTCGAGAATGCTTGGACGGCGTTAATTTTGTGTAATTAGCTTATTGTAATAGAGATGCGGCAGTATTTAGGTCGCGTAAGTTGAGATGCGAAGGTTTGTGCCGTAATTGTCACATTGAGGCCACGTGGGTGTCACATAGGGCTTCGATATTGAGCCCCGTCAGCGCGAACCGGCAGCCCGGGGTTTTGCTGACGTTCTTATTACAAAAACAATATCCACAATGACACACCTCAAGCAAAACAAGCAGACCAGCGCGTTCAAGAAGGGCGCCGCAGCCGCATTGCTCGCCTCCTGCTCCTGGGCACTCCCAGCAGTTGCAGCAGATGATGCCATGACCGATCTTCTCAATGTGCTCCGCCAGCGCGGTTCGATCAGCGAAGCAGAGTTCCAGCGCATGCAGCCAAACGCCGCAAAGCAGGCATCTGCGGTCTCCAGCGCGCTCTCCAAGGATTCGCTCAAAAAAGACTGGTTCGGAAAAATGTCGATCCGTGGGTACGTCCAGACTCGGTACACGCATGTGATGAACGACACGGAGGGGACTCTAACGGGACCTGGTGCTATTAGCTTAAACAACCGCCTCACTTCCCCTACCGAGCCGAATATCGCCGAGCGCGAGTCCTTTTTCATGCGCCGAGCGCGCATGATTTTCAGCGGTGACGTTCATGATCACCTTTTTCTTTACGCCCAGGTTGATTGGCAGGCTGGAGTGAACAGCGGTTACAGCGAGGCCCTAGCTTCGGGTCTCCAGACCCGTGATATGTACGGAGATATCTCGCTAGATCAGGACAAGGAGCATCGGTTCCGGATCGGTGTTTCTAAAGTGCCGTACGGATTTGTGAACTTGCAGTCCAGCCAGAACCGTCTCTCGATTGAACGTCCCGAGGCTCTGAACAGTGCAGTGGAAGGCGAGCGTGACCTTGGTCTCTACTACATGTGGGCGAACAAAACAGCTCGCGAGCGTTTCCGTGATCTGAATAGGCTTGGCCTGAAGGGCTCTGGTGACTACGGCGTGTTTACGGTTGGTGCCTACAATGGCCAGGGCCTGAACAGGTACGACAGCAACCGCAATTTGCACACGGTCGTGCGTATGGCGTATCCGTTCCAGCTCGAGAGCGGACAATTCTTCGAGCTCGGCTTGGGCGGTTATGATGGTAAGTTTGTCCCCGGCAACTCGACAGCGAAGAATGCCCAGCAGTTCGTAGATCGTCGCGTGGCCGCAAACTTTGTCTGGTATCCCCAGCCTTTCGGGATGGAGGTGGAGTACACCGTCGGCGAAGGGCCTGAGTCGATCATTGATTATGACTCTGAGGGGCGCGGCTCTTTCCGCAACTACCGTGGGAGCGCCCTTTCGGGGGCGGCGGCGGGAGATTTTGCTGGTCGAAACGTTTCGACCCCGATAATTACCACGGAAAAGCTGCATGGTGGATACGTGCTGTTCAATTACAAGGCTGACACGGATTACGGCACGGTCATTCCGTTCACTCGTTGGAGCTACTTTGATGGCGCCCGCAAATTCGCTGCTAATGCGCCATCACAGAACGTGAATGAAGTTGATATCGGCGTGGAGTATCAGCCATGGCCATGTTTCGAGGTGTCATTGGTCTACACCAAGGCGTTTGTTCGGACGAACACGGCTGCTGGTACAGGTACTCCAATTGTAGGCGGCGGGAACACCGGCATTTACAATCTCTCCAAAGACGTTGACCGTCTGACGCTGCAGTTGCAGTTTAATTACTAGTCCGCGTCAGTCTCTCAGATCTCGAAGGCCCTCCTGTTCGCAGGGGGGCCTTTTTGTATGATGGCTCCATCGGCGGAGCCTCCGATGCGGAACGTGAGGAATTGAGCCCGCCCCGCCTGAACAATCGGGCTTTCCACGGGCAAAGCCTAAGGGTATTGCTTACGTTTATCTCAGAGATTCATTAATATTTTCCGGTTTATGAGCACCCCAATTTCAAATCCCGATCAGCACGCCACTCCAGTCGGTCCCGCCTGGTTGTACCGAATGCTGCATGACCCGCACGGCAAGAGCTACCATGTCTTCCATAACTTCCTGAACATCGTCATTTTCGTGGCGGCGATCCTGGGAGCTCTCGAGACCGTTGAGGATTGGAAGCGCGCGCACGGGGCTTTGTTCGCGAAGCTGGAGTACACGATCGTGGGGGTTTTCACTCTTGAGTACATCGCGAACGTGATCACGGCCCGGAAGAAGCGTGACTACATCTTCAGTTTTTGGGGTGTGATTGATTTGCTGGCCATCATCCCGACCTATCTGCAGTTGGCGAATATTTCGGGATTGAAGTCGGCGCGCGTGCTGCGGGTGCTGCGTGTCTTGCGGGTGCTGCGTGTGTTGAAGCTAGCGCGTGAGGCCATGGCGCGGGTGCAGGCGGCGAATCAGGCCGAATTGCGCCGCAATCCGCTAGCGATGAATTTGACCATCTATTTTCTCGCACTCTTTTCGGTGGTGATTATCAGCAGCACGCTTGTTTACTACGCGGAGTTCATCCACGGACATGTTGAAACAGTCCAGCGACTCGAGAACGGGAACCTTCGCTTCAAGGCGTCGGATCTGCATGGGGATCTTTCCGGGGGCAAGATGGTGATCAGCGGGGATTCAAAATTCGACGGCACTTGGGAGATCAAGCAGTGGAAGCCGGAGCAAGGCTTTTTTGACGTGGTGGTGACAGAGGCAGAGGTGGCCGAGGCGGCTTCACCGGCGGAAACAAAGGTCGAAACGGACGCCATAGACGGAGCGCAGTGGGCGAAGGACACACAGTTCCATTCGGTTCCCCAAGCGATGTGGTGGTGCGTGGTGACCCTAACAACGGTGGGTTACGGGGACATGTATCCAGTGACGGTCTGGGGCAGGATCGTCGCGGCATGCACGATGTTTCTCGGGTTGGCGTTGTTCGGTATGTTGATGAATATTGTGGGCAAGGCGATGATGGTCGCGTTGTTTGGCTCCGAGAGCATGGAGGATGAGGCGCCGAAGGCGGGGCACGCGCATCCAGTGACTCCGGGCCAGCCCTGCCCAACGTGCGGCGCGCTTGCTCATCAAGTTGCGGAAACGCGGTAGTAGGCAGAGAGGTCTAAAAAGTCGGGTCCAATTGTTGGCAAATTCAGCCACTGGCTCCAAAGCGCCAGAGGTGCGGCGTTGCTTCGCAAGACGTCTGAATTTTCAAGATCTCGATCCGTCGACAACCCCTGGGAGCGCGTAGCCCCAGCTGCGCCTAGACGCGGATTACACCGAAGAGGTATCGCAGCAGCGAAGGGGGCTAAGAGGGACAAGCCATCCCGATGTGAGCGTGTAAGCGCAGCTGGGGCTGCGCGGTCCCAGGGGGATGCCGTGACTCGTGCGAGTCCGGCTCACGGCCAACAAATCCACGCGTGATCAACGAATCCACAATCTTCGCCTCACTGTCTACCAGACTCTTTCCTCGGCGTTCTGGCGGAAACTGCACACTACTCGGAAGCGCGTAAAACCATCTCCGCTTCCTTTGTTGCGCTCTGAATAAAAACAAAAAGCCGCCCCGTGGGAAATCACCGGCAAGATCAGTGGCAGATGGTCGACAGTCTTTGTGAAATCAGCTCAGCAGTTTTGTGAGCATGTCGCCGACCACCGCGGGATTGGCTTTCCCCTGCGAAAGTTTCATGACCTGGCCCTTGATGTAATTGATCGAGGCCGTTTTTCCTGCACGGTATTCCTCGACCGCCTTTGGGCTGGCCTCGATCGCCTGCTTGCAAAGCGCTTCGATGGCGCCGCTATCGCTCTCCTGGCGCAGGCCCTTGGCTTCTACGATTTGTGCGGCGGGTTTTCCGCTGGTGAACATCTCAGCGAAAACATCCTTCGCCTGGCGCGCATTGATCGTGCCGGCGTCGACCAATTTTAGCAGCTCCTCGAGCTCGGTTGCCGGCACCGGGCAATCGGCGATATTGGTTTCCGCCGCGCTGAGCGCGTTGAGCAGATCGTTGAGAATCCAGTTCGCGAGAGCCTTCGGTTTTTTCGAAGTCCGTGCCGCGGCTTCGAAGTAGTCCGCCAGCACTCTGTCGGAGGCCAGTACGCTGGCGTCGTATTCGGTGACCTCGTAGGATTTGACGAAACGTTCCTTCTTTTCCGCGGGCAATTCGGGCTTGAGGGTGCGGACTTCGTCCATGAAAGCGGAAGTGTCCACCGGGAGTAAATCGGGCTCTGGGAAATACCGGTAATCGTGAGCGTCCTCTTTGACGCGCATCAGGTTTGTCTGGCCGCTGATGTCGTCCCAGCGGCGCGTCTCTTGAAGGAGTTTGCCTCCGGCGGAGACAATGTCGATTTGCCGCTGGATCTCGTAGGCCACAGCGCGGCGTACGCCGGAGATCGAGTTCATGTTTTTGATCTCGATTTTCGTGCCCAGTTTATCTGTTCCCTCGGGCCGCACGGAGACATTGCAATCGCAGCGCAATTGGCCCTTTTCCATGTCCGCGTCGCTGACATTTCCGTAAACGAGGATTTGTTGCAGCGCGGTTAGAAATGCGAAGGCCTCCTCCGGTGAATCGATGTCCGGTTCGGAAACAATCTCCATGAGCGGCGTGCCGGCTCGGTTGAAGTCGATCCCCGTGGACGTTTCGAAGTGCGTGCTTTTGGCAACATCTTCCTCGAGGTGAATGCGCACCAGACGCACGGTTTTTCCCGGGGAAGCAATGTCCTTTTGGGCGTCCTTCGGATACGCCAGCGTGTCCAGCGGAACGCCGCCTCCGAGACAGATCGGCATGTCGTACTGCGAGATCTGGTAGTTCTTCGGCATGTCCGGGTAGAAGTAGTTTTTGCGGTCAAACTTACAGATCTTCGGAATCTCGCAGTTGAGCATCAGCCCGGTGAGCGCGGTGAAGCGGAGCGCCTGTTCGTTCATAACCGGCATGGCGCCGGGATAGCCGAGGCACACGGGACAAGTGTGCTCGTTTGGGCCTGCGCCGTATTCGACGGGGCAGCCGCAGAACATCTTGCTGCGGGTTTTGAGCTGAACGTGAACCTCAAGACCGATGGTGGGTATGTAGCGCGTTGCCATGGAAAATCGAAGCGCGAGCCTGTACCAAATCGCGTCCCTTGGCTAGAGGGTAAGCTTAGCGGGTGGGACGCGGTTTTTCAGTCGGCGCCGCCTGAAGCGGGGTGACTGCAAGCGCCTGATCGAGGGCCTTGTCAACGTCCAGAGTGCCGATGGTGGTCAGAATCTGCGTGTCGCTGGCCGCGGCTTGCAGCCTCGGGTTTTTGAGCGCTTCCATGATGTTGCCGGACCGCACGGCGGCGATGAAATCCGGGTCGTCTTTGAGGGCCAGGAGTTTTGGATTTTTCGATACGGACTGCAGCGAGGGAAGCGCCAGAAGCCGTTCCATTGCCTGCTTGTCGCCGAGGATTTGACCGACCTTAGAC
>CAMDSZ010000288.1 GCA_945906945.1 Akkermansia muciniphila | reverse complement strand
AGAGTTCGATTTGTGGGAAGTACCACCAATAAACGCCGGGCGAAGACGGAAGCTCGGCCCAGTTATTGCCCCGAAGAGTCAGTAGTGATTTAGGAGCTTCGCTCACACTGCTAGATTCCAAATCCATTTTGCGAACGAGCGTTCCTCTCCCTAAGCGTTCAGTTCAAATTCCCCTTCGTTTAAAACAATCTCCGTTTTGATTGCGACCAGTCCATTGGAATTGAAATCGCAATCTCAGGACCAAGATATGAATTTAACTCTCATATTTTATCCGCTTTTTCTGATTAAATACATTTGAGAAAAACCCGATTTCAAGCGCGATAAATAAACTTAAAGCACAGCCGTCCCACAGGAATGACTTGGCAGGGTAAAAAAAGTTGGGCTGAAGAAAGGATCCCTACCACTCAGTAGGGGTGTGAACCAAAAACCAGCCCGCACCGACATTATCGTTCTCAAGCAGCTTCTCAACTTCATACCGAGGAGCGTCCTCAATCAAACCGCCCGCAAAACTGGGGTGGACACAAAGGCTCGCACCTTCAGCGTTTTGAGCCACCTGGCTTCCATGCTCTTTGCCCAGCTTTCGCATGCCATCAGTCTCAACGACGTTTGCGACTGGCTTCGGCTCAAGGCAGCGGCTCTGAGCCGGCTCCAAATCGTACCACCCTCGCGCAACACTCTTTCTCACGCCAACAAGGTGCGTTCGGCTGACTTCATCGAAACGCTGTTCTGGTCGGTTCTCGCACACCTTCAGAACATCCAGCCGGGCTTTGCTTCGGGCAAAAAAGGCAAGGGCCTCCTGCGCCGTTTCAAGGTCAGGATTCACTCCGTCGATTCCACTGTGATGGAACTGGTCGCCAACTGCATCGGCTGGGCCAAGCACCGCAGACGCAAGGCCGCTGCTAAAATGCACCTGCGCCTCGACCTGCACAGCTTTCTTCCCTCCTTTGCCGTTGTGGACACCGCTGCCCATCACGACAACCGGCGGGCACGCGAGGTCTGTGCGGGTATTGCCCCCGGTGAAATCGTCGTCTTCGACAAGGCTTACGTCGATTTCGAGCACCTCAGGGACCTGGATGAACGGGAGGTCTGGTGGGTGAGCCGCGCCAAAGAGAATATGGCCTACAAGGTGAAAAAGACCCTGACTAAAGGCGTCCAAGGCATTCTCCAGGACCAACTCGTTGTGCTCAAGAACGCCAAGCACGAAGGCATGCTATTACGACGCGTGGAGGCGCAGGTTGAAATTAACGGAGAAGAACGCCTGCTGGTTTTTATCACCAACAATCTGAGCTGGAGTCCGCGTTCGGTGTGCGACCTCTACCGGAGGCGCTGGGACATCGAGGTGTTTTTTAAGCAGGTCAAACAGACCTTGAAGCTGAGCAATTTTTTGGGCCACAGCGCCAACGCAGTGCGCTGGCAGGTGTACACGGCCCTGCTGGTGTACGTGCTGCTGCGCTTCCAGGGATTTTTGTCAGCCTGGGCGCACAGCTTCACGCGGCTCTTTGCGGTGGTGCGCTCAGCGGTTTGGGAACGGCTCGACCTGCTTGAGCTCTTAAAAAGCTATGGGACAGCATCGGGGCGAATACGATTTATCGGGGCGCTTCATGAAGCCTGGCAGCAGCTCTGGCTCTCTGGGATGGCCCCTCCCGCAGGCCAAAACAACGCTTTCACAGCGTAAAGCTCATGGGACAGCATCCGCCCGAGAAAGAAAATCCCGATCGCGAAAGCTGCAATTGCCTCCGCTCAAGTTTCGCCGCCGTCCCTCTGTAAAAGTCCCCTCAGAACCTCGCTTCCATCAGGCTGTGGGATGGCTGTGAACTTAAAGCTAGTGCTTAGGGAGACTTTTAAAGCTTGATTCAACTTCCCGTACGTTGTCGGTCACGCTTCCTCTAATCAGATAAACCGTCCAAGAGGTGCTTGAATTCACCATTCTGGTACTTCAAATGCGTAGGCCATCCCCACAAACTCGCGACAGAATCAATGACTGCGAGAAGTTTGCCTTCATTCTCTGCGTACCTAAGTATAGGCCCGCTAGTGTTACTCATTTGCGCAATCGCATTTGCCTTGACGACAACATGGCTGCCAGTCTCGTCCTCCTCCAGCCACTGCGAGAACTTTGCTCCGATGACTGCATCTGCATCCCTGTTTGGAAATTCTTCGGGCAAATACTCTCGCCAGTCCTCGGGCTCGTATACTGGCGGGCAAGACTCGTTTTCATCGAACTCACCCTGTTCCTCTTGATCGAACCAGTGCGCGAAAGAGTCGGGAAACAGCTCATGTGAAACCATTCCCACCATATGCCACTCGTTGAAGACAAAACTGAGCGATTCCTGAGCTCCTCCCCCTCCATAACCAACCGCCATTCCGTAGTGTATAGGCATGAGCCCATATGTTTCGCTTGAGTGCTCGATGCTTAAAATGCACACCCAAAGACGCAAGTGATCGGGTGATAGTCGATCAAAGTCGGAGTCAACCTCGACGAACATATGCATCTTGGCGTCCTTATATGTCTCGGTTTCCATAAAGGCTACGGGTAGATAGCAGCTCAAAAAATGTCAATGCGGGGGATGTAAAAAATGGTTTCGGGTATTTCGCACGAGAGTATGCGGTACGACGGGCGCCTCTAATCCGTAGGTGAGTGTTCCACGCGAGCGTTAGAGAAATTTCGAGCTCAAGCGTGACTAACCTGATGGCAAGAATTCAGCTTCTAAGCTGGTTTTCGCAACTCGAGAAGTGCGGCATTCCGTTCGAAATGAGGACTTTATGTCTGCGCGGCTAGTTCTCAGAAATATCCCTAGTTCGAGGTCAGGAGGTCTAGTCATGACGACTTGGTGACATTAGTCCAGCCTTGGCGACCAAGCACGTTGTGGATAGTTTTATTCAGTTATAGTTAATTTCTCAAAACGCAACAAGCAGTTATGTCTGCATGCAAGTTATCGCGTCACACACGAATCATGCCAATGCATCACTCACCTTATGAACTGCCCGCAATGCTCTTCCTCAGAAACTCTCTTTAAGGCCAAGCTCAATAAATGGCTCTGCACTGATTGCAGTGAAACGTTTGAGGCTCCCCCTGCTGACAAACCAACCGCGCCCACCCTTGCAGCCAGCCCCAAGCGCATCTTTTTCAGTTACGGCCATGATTTCAACAAGCCGCTCATCGACCGTTTCAAGGCCGACCTTGAAAAACGGGGACACTCCGTCTGGATCGACTACAAACAACTTGGCACCTGGGACGACTGGAAGGAGGGCATCACGAGGGGGATTCACGATTCGCAGCTCGCAGTGGCGTTTCTCTCGGTACACTCGACCCGTGATCCAGGGGTTTGTAGAAACGAAGTCGCCATGGCACTCCATCATTTTGGTATGGTATATCCCATTCTTGTGGAGAAGGTTCCATTGGAAAGTATTCCATCGACGATCCAGCATTTGCAGTGGCCGGACTTGAGCGACTGGCAGGAAAAGCATCATGCCGACGCCTCTGAGTTTGACCGTTTTTACGAGGAGCGTTTGTTGGAGATCATCAGCAAAGTGGAGGGGGAGGCGACCCGGTTCGCCTCGGAGGCTGGGGCGTTGCGCAGGGTGTTGAGTCCCGCCGGTTCTGATGGAAAGTTTTCTCAGCATCTGGACGGGTTCGTGGGGAGGGAGTGGTTGTTTAACGAGTTTGAGCAGTGGGTAAACCACAATTCGGACTCCCGCGTTTTCTGGCTCAAGGCTGGACCCGGCTTTGGGAAGACGGCTTTTGCGGTGAATCTTGCAAACCGGTACCGAGCGACGGTGGTGGGGACGTGGTTCTGTGAACAAGGTAGCGTTGAACTGACGAATCCAGTGCGTGCCGTGCAGACTATCGCCTTCCAACTGGCATTGCGGTGGGACGATTACCGCACGCGGCTTATGCCGAGGCTCGGATTGTTCGCGGGATCTGGGGAAGGGCAGATCAAGGAGGCGATTGAAGAACTGGCGAAGAAGAACCTGGCCGATACCTTTTCTCACCTCATCTCGGAACCACTGGCCGGACTAATTTGGCGTGAACACAAGCTGGTGATCCTGATGGACGCCCTAGATGAGGCGACACATGAGACTGGGCGTAACGAACTAAGCGCGTTGATCAGCGGACGTTTTTTGGAACTGCCAAAGTGGATTAGTTTTGTTGCAACCAGTCGACCGGACGCCTCGGTTGTGGGGCATTTGCAGCGATTCAAGCCGTTTGAGATCGCGGCAGATGACAACCGTAATACGGCGGATCTTTCTTTGTACTGCACTCGTGCTTTAGGAAGGCTGCCCATGGTTGCCGGCATGAGTGAGGAGGAGCGTGAGGTTTTGTGCGGTGAGTTGGTGAAAAAGAGCGCAGGGATGGTGCTTTACTTGAGGATGGTCGTGGATGGTTTGCTGGAAGGCAGCATGAGATTGGAGGAATTGGGGCAAATGGAGGTTGGGCTGGGCGGGTTGTACAGCCGCTATTATTCGGCGTTCGAACACCGCTTCGGCTCTGAATATCAGGCGACTGTTCAACGGATGCTCAGCTTCGTCATAGCCGCACCAGGACCGCTTCCGTTGGCGCTTGCCGCGGAAATTCTAGGCTGTGGGAAGGAGGAGGCACGAAGGATGCGATTGCACCTAGGAGCGTATCTAGTGGAGGGCACTGGCGGATTGAGCCTCTTTCACAAGACGCTGGGGGAATGGCTCGGGAGCGAGGCGAGTGGAGTCTTTTTCACGGACAGCGAGCGTTCTCGAAGGAGATTGGGTGAATTTCTGTGGCGTTGCTTCGAGGGGCGTGAAGTCGATGAAAATGGAGTGACCGGATCTATCGAGTGGGAGGAATTCGTATTGGAGTGGCTGCTGGAACTTTTGCCTGTGATGCCTGTGTGGAACGATTGGAGCGACCTGTCCGATTTTGCCGAGTTCCAGCAAGAACAAGTGCGGTATAAAGAGGCGGAGATTCTTTTTCGTCGCGCTCTCGAAGGACGCACTGAGGATCTAGGCGAGGAGCATCCTGAAACGATTAAGAGTCTGGGCAGCGTCGGAGTTCTAATGGAAAGAAAGGGGAATTATGATGAGGCCGAGAAAATTTATCGCGAGGCGCTGGCGAAGCAGGAAAAAGTATTGGGCGTGGAAAGTCCGGACGCGTTGAGGACTGCGAACTGTTTAGGCAAGTCACTTGCCCGCAGAAAGGATTTTGCGGGTGCTGAAACGTTTTACCAAAGGGCGCTTGAGGGAAGGGAGAGAGTCCTTGGAGTGAATCACCCGGATACGCTGTGGAGTGTAAGCGACCTTGCGAATTTGTTCTTGGATAGAAAGAATTACGAGGGAGCGCAGCTGTTGCATCGTCGGGCTCTCGAGGGACGGGAAAGAGTGCTTGGCATGGAGCATCCCGATACGCTCAGGAGCGTGAATAACATGGCGAATGTTCTTAAAAACAAGGGCGAGTTCGAGGAGGCTGCGAGGCACTACTATAGAGCTC
>CAMDSZ010000287.1 GCA_945906945.1 Akkermansia muciniphila | reverse complement strand
CCTGGAGCTCTTCCAAGGATGGCGCGTGGAGCACGACGGCGCTCACGTGGACGCGCTTTTCAGGGAAAAACCCCTGTCAGATTTCATCGGGTTCATGGCCGCCAAAAACTCCCCGAAGGACGCGGCAAACCATCTTCTGCACCACCTCTCAGCCATCGCGAGCGCGCTCCCGAAGGGTCGCGGGGTGATTCCCCTGATCTTGGACGGCGAGAACGCATGGGAAACCTTTCCTGACGGCGGACAAGCCTTTCTGCGCGAGCTTTACTCCGGCATTCTGGAAGACAAGCAATTGACCACGGCCACGATGGAACAATATCTCCGGGCCGAGCCTCCCACAAAAACAGTCCGCAACCTCCACACAGGCTCCTGGATCTCCAGCAACTTCGACATTTGGATCGGCGAGGACGAGGAAAACCGCGGCTGGGATCTTCTGGGTGACACGCGCAGATTCCTCCAAACCCATCTGGACTCCGGAAAGCTCTCAGCGGAGGCGAAGGAGGCCGCGTTGCAGGAGATTTATGCAGCGGAGGGCAGCGACTGGTTTTGGTGGTACGGCCCGGATTTCTCAACCGAGAACGACGCGCTCTTTGACGACCTCTTCCGGCAGCATCTTAAGAACGTCTACGCCCTCTGCGGCGAACTGCCGCCGTCCTCGCTCGAGGAACCCATCACGGCGATGCGCGTCGCGCCACTCTACCACAAACCCGAGCGGCCCGTTTCACGCGTGCTCAGCGGGCGCCGCTCCTCGTTCTTTGACTGGATGGGCGCCGGCTCCTATGTCGCTGGCAGCGAACAGGGCGCAATGTATCGTTCGGAGCGGATCGTGCGTCAGTTTTTCTTCGGGAATAATTCGGAGTTTTTGTTCCTGCGACTCGACTTGGCTCGGAAAGAAGACATTACACTCCGGATTGAATTCCACGGAGCAGCCGCGGACGCCATCGAGTTCTCGCCTCAGCCCGACGCCAAGCCTCGCAGCTACCGACTCATCTCGGGCGCGGGCGCGGCAGAGGACATTGCGAGGCTTGCGGTGGGAGATGTGGCGGAGCTCGCCGTACCGCTTGAGAAGCTCGGGCTTTCGGGTGATTCGCTCATACGCTTTCAGGTGAAAGCGTTCCAAGCAGGGCTTGAGCGGGAGTGCTACCCGGAGCGGGTGCCGATCGAATTCGCCCCCACGAGGAGAGATTACGCACTGGAGCACTGGATGCTGTAGCCGCCGGTTTAGACGTCTGAGGACGCTTGCCCCGATGCGCGCGGGGAGCCCCAGGCGGCAGGCTCCAAAACCGTCGGCATGCGGCGCTCTTCTCTCAGGTGAAGACCGAGGTCTAGCCAACTGGGGCCAACTGCTGGCTCGCGGCAGTATGAGATTGATGCGTTGATGTGTTTTCCGGTTTGATAGAGGCTCGCGTTGGCCCCCTGACATTGCGGCGCACTGCATTGATTTTTCTCAAAGAAACTCCACCCATGAAATTATTTATCCCAGGTCCCGTTCAGGTTTCAGACAAAACATTCGCCGCTTTCTGCAAACCCATGATGGGGCATCGGAGCGGGGATTTTAAGAAACTATACGGCGGCATCCAACCGCGCCTCCAAGAGCTTTTCCAAACAAGTCAGCCCGTGTTCCTCTCAACCTCTTCGGCGTGGGGGGTCATGGAAGGCGCGATCCGGAATTTGGTGGGCACCGGTAAGGTTCTTAACTGCATGTGCGGCGCGTTTTCCGACAAATGGCTGGACGTGTCCAAGCGTTGCGGGAAAGACGCGGTCGCACTGCAGGTCGAATGGGGTCAGCCCATCCGCGGCGAGCAAATCCGCCAGTACCTCAAGCAGGGCGGGTTCGACGCGGTGACCCTCATCCACAATGAAACCTCGACTGGCGTCATGTCGCCAATCGCCGAAATCGCCGAAGTGATGCGCGAATTTCCCGAAGTTCAACTGATCGTTGATAGCGTCTCCTCCTTTTCGGTGGTGCCCATCGCAATGGATGAACTCGGGATCGACGTCCTGCTCACCGGGTCGCAGAAGGCGCTGGCAATGCCCCCCGGCCTCGCTCTTTTCGCGGCCAGCAAGAAGGCCATGGCCCGCGCTGCATCCACCCAGGGGCGCGGCTACTATTTTGATTTCGTTGAGTTCCAAAAGAATCAGGCCGAAGACATGACTCCGTCGACTCCGTCGATCTCACACATCTACGCCCTGGCCTCAAAACTAGAAGACATCTTCAACGAGGGCATCGCCGCGCGTCACGCCCGCCATGCAGCAACCAATGCTCTGGTGCACCAATGGGCTCGTGACAAAGGGTTCGAATTCTTCGCGCCGGAAGGTTACCGCTCGAAATCACTCACCTGCATCGCCAACAATCGGAACATTGATGTGGCAGCGATGCTCGCGACCCTGAAGTCCAACAGCGGCTTCATCATCGATGGAGGCTACGGCAAGCTGAAGGGAAAGACGTTCCGCCTTTCGAACATGGGCGACGAAACTATCGAATCCGTTGGAGAACTTCTATCATCGCTCGATAAAGCTTTACCTGCTTAACGCACAGCTCAAACCAGAGCGCGATTCACTCAGGATTTATTTCCAAACCCTCAACAACCAAACCAAAACACACTATGTCCGTACTTGTAGGAAAAACCGCACCCGACTTCAGCGCCGCAGCCGTCATCAACGGTAGCGAACTTGTTTCAGAATTCACCCTCAGCCAGTTCAAGGGAAAGAAGAACGTGGTGCTCTTCTTCTATCCGAAGGACTTCACCTTTGTGTGCCCAACCGAGCTGCACGCATTTCAGGAGAAACTCGCCGAATTCGAAAAGCGCGATACCGCAGTGATCGGCGTTTCCACCGACAGCGAGCAGTGCCACTGGGCGTGGCTGCAAACTCCGAAAAACCACGGCGGCATCCAAGGCGTGAAGTACCCCTTGGTGGCGGATTCAAACAAAACCATCTCCTCCGCATACGACGTTCTCAACGGTGAGTTCGGCGTGGACGAAGACGGAAACTTGTCCGCATCGAGCGAAATGATCGCGTACCGCGGGCTTTTCCTCATCGACAAAAACGGGGTGGTTCGCCACCAGCTGGTGAACGACCTGCCGCTGGGCCGGAACGTGGACGAGGCGCTTCGAATGGTGGACGCTCTGACATTCTTCGAGACCAACGGCGAGGTTTGTCCCGCGAACTGGTCCGCGGGCAAAGACGGCATGAAAGCCGACTTCAAGGGGGTCGCAGATTACCTTTCAAAACACTAACGCGCAGGGTGCGCGCCTAGACCGATTCCCTAGGTGACCATTACTCCGTTTGCTCAAACCGCCCTAGGCTCCTCCGGACTCGCCCCGGAGGAAGTCGCGAATCTAATCACCAGCGCTTTTCCCGCTGAGGGCTTCCGCGGGAAAAAGCTGCTGTTGATCATTCCAGATTCAACGCGCACTTGCCCGGTAGGTCTTCTCTTTCAGCTGCTTCACGCCCACCTCGATGGGGTGGCTCAGCGAATGGACATCATGGTGGCGCTAGGAACGCACCAGGCGATGAGCGAGGAGGCGATCTGCACGCGCCTTGAAATCACGCTGGAGCAGCGCAGGACGCAGTACGCGTCGGTGGAATTTCACAACCATCAATGGGACAACCCGCATGCGCTTAAGCGGATCGGAGTGATTTCACTGGATGAAATCCACGAGCTAAGCGGCGGTCTGTTTGGGATGGACGTGCCGGTGGACATCAACGCAAAAGTCCTCGAATACGACCATCTGATTATCTGCGGCCCGGTATTTCCCCACGAGGTGGTGGGGTTCTCCGGGGGGAACAAGTATCTGTTCCCTGGGGTGAGCGGGCGCGAAATTTTGGACTTCTTCCACTGGCTAGGGGCGGTGGTGACCAATCCGATGATTATCGGAAATAAGTGGACGCCTGTGCGCAAGGTGGTCGACAGGGCGGCAGCATTGGTGAATGTGCCCAAGAGCTGCCTTGCAATGGTGGTGCATCAGGGTCATTTGGCGGGGTTGTTTGGCGGAACGCCCGAAAATGCATGGGATCAGGCAAGCGAGCTTTCGCGGAAACTCCATATCGAGACCCGCGAAAAGCCATTCCACACCGTGCTTTCCTGCGCGCCACCGATGTACGATGAAATCTGGGTCGGCGCAAAATGCATGTACAAGCTCGAGCCCGTTGTCGCCGACGGGGGCGAACTGATTATTTACGCTCCGCACATTCGTGAAGTCTCCCACACGCACGGGCATTACATCCGCGAACTGGGCTACCATTGCCGTGACTTCTTCCAGAAACAATGGGACCGCTACAAGCATTTCCCCTGGGGGGTGATGGCTCACTGCGCCCACTTGCGAGGCATCGGGACATTTGAAAACGGCGAGGAGAACTGCCGCATCCAGGTGACGCTCGCCACGGGCATCCCGGAGGACGTGTGCAAGTCCATCAACCTGCGGTATCGGGACCCGCGGAGTATTCGAGTCGAGGATTACATGGACCGCGAGGCAGAAGGCATTTTGCACGTCGCAAAGGCTGGAGAAAAACTTTTCCATTTGCGGGCACGTCCCCAGTGGGCAAAGGAGATGTAGCACGCGGGATCGCGATCCGAGTAGCCTGGGAAATCAAAGGAAGGGCGTTGCTCCCCCCACCTGCACGGCATCAAGCATCGGGGTTGGCACGGATCAACGGCATCGGGGTTTTCCCCCGCACTCTGGACGGCATCCGCCCGGAGCCGGACTCGACCGTCCGCCCCTTGCGGTCAGAATGATTCCGAGTACCAGTTTCCCATGAACATGAACCGACCCGTATCGGGCAAAATTCTTGTGGGTTCCAAGGGACTTGGTGTTGCAGATCCCGATTTACTGAGGAAGCGCGCATTTGAGATCGCGCAAATTCAGGAGCACGCGATCCCCGACCTCAGCGACTGGGAGGAGGCGAGCAGGGAGTTGCACGGGCACCGCCTGCCTGAAGGCACTGGCAGTGAAATTGCGAGGACCGAGGCGGAGGGGGACGAGTCCCAAAGGCCTCACGGAGCGCTGCGTCCCGATGACGAGATCAGTGTGGTTGAGGAACTGGTGCGAGAAGGCATGGAGGAAGCAGAACACGAGCGAATGCTATTAGCTCACAAATCCGAGGAAGAAACGGGTGTGGAGGAGTGAGCGCCACATTTTGCCGCCGCTTCAAAGAGGCATGAAACGGGCGTTGGAAGCCCAATGTAGGGCAATCCTCCCAATCCTCCCAATCCTCCAAAGAGGTGCTTGTGTATTTGGGGGTAGGTCTAGGAAATCCTCTTTGCGAGGTCGCCAACCGCGCTGAAAAGGGGGCCGCCCCTCTCGCACTCTGTCGAATGCGTTATCGAAAATCTCCGATTAACCTGAACTCCGAAGTTGAAGACGCGATTCCGCGCTCGCTCGGCTTTCGAACGTTCGAGTTTTTGATTTCAGCGATCCGGTCTCCGATGAGCCAGCCCTGGTGACTCGGGCGCGGATGGTTTTTGGGCGAAAAAAGCATCTATATC
>CAMDSZ010000286.1 GCA_945906945.1 Akkermansia muciniphila | reverse complement strand
TCGAGTGGTGCCACTTCAAGCCTTCCACTGGCGCGTCGTGAGCGCGGATCTCGCGAACCACCGACAGAGTTTGTGCATCCCGGATGCGGATGCGCTTATCGATTCCGCCCTCTGCAATCCATTTACCATCGGGCGATCCCTCGATCGTCAAAGCCATGGGGGCTTCAACCGTCTTACTTTGTTTTCCTGTTGCGACATCCCAAAGCACAAGAATTGTTTTCCCAGAGACTTCAACTCCTTCAGCCTCCCCTTGGTTCTTGAGCATTGCGATTTCGGCTACAGCTTTATTCCCCGCCCAACAGGCGAGGATTCCGCCAACACGCCTATACTCCAGTCCTTCGCGGTTTACCTCCAGGGTGTCTGAGGATTCTTCCCTCCAAACCATGTTGCCGATCCACAGTTTCTGTCCGTCCGGACTCATGCACCAATACTTACTCGGGGGACATGAAGCCGAATTCGGCACCCGCTTCGGGTCTATTTTAAAGATTTTGTCCACTTCAACCCCCGTGTCTTTCACCTGCAAACGAATGTGGATACCGCCGGCAAACAAAAACGCCATATCAACACATTCTCCAGTCGGGTTCTTTGAAAAAATTGATGCAAGTGAGGGCAGCTTAAATACTGAGCTTAACAATCCATCTGGATCATGAATTGGAATTTTCTGACGGGGCTTTTGATTTTGAGTGGTATTCAAATAAATTGTCTCGCCTTGCCTGCTTGAGGAAACTCGGCTGTCTCCCGGCTGAATGAAAGCCGCTGCACGTGACTTCGCGCTTCCATACTCCTTCCAGCTATCTTTGGATGAAGAAACAGCGCTACCAAGTCGCCAGACCAGAATCGACTTCTGCCGCATCAAGCAAAGGTCATCAGAGGCCGGATGCACACCGAGCTTCGAGGATGGACCAAACAGCACTGGCATGGAGAATTTCAGCACGCCTCTCTGATCCCACGCCTGAATCCGCCCGCCCTCCGATGAAGTCGCCACCAGCGTCATGAGCACACGGGATTTGGCAAGGTATTGAAACGTCTGAAACTCGCCCAACCCGTTCCCCCATGCTGAAATCCCAAATGCAACCGAACCATCTTTACTCATCGTTTTGCGCAGGATGCCGTCCTGACACATTGTAAAAATGGAGTCCCATCGGGCATCCGTCGCGTAACTCGCGGTAGAAGCCGCCCCGTGCGAGGGATAGGTTATCTTGGAAAGACTCCGTAGCTCGCTCCCAGTGCTGGGATCGAGCTCGGAAAGACCCTGATCAGTGAGCAGCATCAGGCGGTTTTCTGCCGTGAACTCTGCAACGCAGCGTTCCTTGAATGGGGATTTCCAAAGCAACTTCTTTGCGTCCACATCCCACATCTCAAAACTTGAATCTCTGACAACGCCTGACCCCGAAGACCAATCGACTCCCAAAAGCATGCTGCCATCGTGATTCAGGCAGCCGTGCATCTTAAGGTTGCCACCTTCGATCGACGACGTTGCAGAGATCATCGGTTTAATTGACAACACTGAAACCAAACTGCAGTCGGCCACATTAAGCACCTTCACCTTGTTGACATAGGCGACTGCGATTCGGCGGCCATCCCCTGAAAGCAGCAGTCCCGTTGGAGCTCCCGATAAGCCAGCGTGAAAACAAAGTGTCAGCGAACCCGTGTTCACGTCCAAAAGACGGACATTACCGTCACGTTGCAGCGTGTAAAATACCCCCGGACGGTCCGGAGCCGGCGCCATGGTAATCCACGGAGAACCTTCAGGCGCTTCAATCACGGCATCCATCGAATTCATGCGCCGATTCAGATAGTCCCATGTCTGCGAGCGCAGGTCTTCGGGGATTCTCAACAGAGAGTCCCGCATCTGAGGCGCGTTGCCGCTGGTTTCCGCAGCCTCTGCGGCGAGGAGCTCCGCCGCTGCAGCCGACCTCCGGGATGCACGCTCACTGGCCGCCAACTTCAACGTAAAAGCGAGTGCGGCAAGCAAGAACAACGCCGCGGCCGCAGAGACCCCCTTGTTACGCTTGATGAAAAGCACCACTTGCCGGATCGCCCCCGCCTGCTCGGCGCTCGTGGCAAAGCCGTTCTGATACGCCTCGATGTCCCCGGCAAAGGCCTCAATGCTGACGTAGCGCTGGCTGCGTTCCGTGGCCATCGCCTTCATCGTGACTGCCCGGAGCGCCTCCGGCACCTCAACGCCCATTGCCGAGGGCGCGTTCACCGACACGCCACCCTTGCCCCCGCGCTTGGTCACCATCGCGCTGATCGTGCCATTCTTCACTTTCGTAAGCACCTCGTCCAAGGTGGTGCCTTCGATGGGCGGCCGCAGCGTGAGGATGGCATAAAGAATCCCACCCAAGCTGTAGATGTCAGAACGCGCATCCAGTTCAGCGACCATGCCAATAGCCTGTTCAGGTGACATGTACTGGGGAGTACCCATGACTTCGCCCTCCATAGTCATGCCATAGTCACCCGTGTCGTTGACTCGTGAAACGCTCGAGCCCTGTTCTTCACGTTCACCCAACACCTTCGCAAGCCCCCAGTCCATCACCAGCACCTCCCCGTACTCGCCCACCATGATGTTTTCTGGCTTCAGATCCCTGTGAAGGATTCCCTTGCTGTGCGCAAACATCATCGCGTCACACACCTTGCGGAAGATGGTGAGCAGGGTGGCCCTTGGGTACTCTTTGACAGCAACAGCATCGCCATCACGGATCAGGTTCAACACCGCTTGCAGCGTTCGGCCTTTGATCAGCTTCATGCTATAGAAAGGCCTGCTCTGGGCGTCCACGCCGATGTTGTAAATGGGAACGATGTTCGGATGGGCCAGCTGGGCGAGGACCTCTGCTTCCTTTGAAAATCGAGGATCTTCTCCAGCTTCACTCACGCTGCTGACCTTTACCGCTACGTTGCGTTTGAGCTGTGGGTCTTCGCCGAAGTAGATCTGCCCCATGCCGCCCCGTGCGATTTCACGCACTAGGGTGTACTTGCCCTGATGCGGAGCCTCATTAGTGGAGCCTAGCTGGGCAACGGTTGTTCCTGTTGATGCAGTCTTCTGAACATTCCCTCGTGTGGGCGTCCTCTGCGGAATCGTCACCTCCAGGCTAGCTTTACTCTTGGTCACTGCCCGCTGGGGGATGGTGATGTCCAAGGAACTCGGAGTAGGCGACACCGCCACCGGTTGCACTGCCTTCACTTCTACAACCAGAGTGACATCACCCACCTGAACACTGGCTGGATACTCCACCTGAACGCGCTCAGTGATCTGGTAACCGTTGACCAGTGTTCCTTCGCCTAGGTCCTCCACCTGCATTCCTGCTTCGCTAATCCAGATCCATGCATGGCGTGCTTTCACTCCCTCGCCAACCACGGTGAACACATCCGAGGCGTGTTCCGTGCCGACCACAAACTGCGACTCGCCGGTGTCAACCGAGCCGAGAGTGCCTGCGGGTCCATGGAGGGTGATTGACCAAGTCTGCATCCGGTTGCAGATACCAGATATCAAATCATGATGCATTCGCAAAATACACACGATCAGCTTGCAAGCGTCGGATCAACGACCTGAGGACAGGAAAAGACGATAAGAGAAAAGTGCCTGCCAAAAAGCCACTCTAAAACTCGCCCTTCAAAAGCCCTTTAAAAGACAAATCCTCATCCAAATCTGGCCAGTGCAAACCGAAGGGGGACACTTCAATGTTCTTAAGCTGCACTTCGCTACCACTTGCCAGACGAGCGCTGGCACGGATCGGGAACCGGATTTCAACCGTACCTGCGATACGGACGGTGACATAGCCACCATCGTAATGGGCTGTCCGTTCAGGGGCGGTCAAAGTGCTCATGCCAAGTTCTTATTATAAGCTCACGATTTGCTTCCGCAAGAAATTCTGCTTTAGCAAGTTCCACTATTTTTAGCCCCTCGGATTCCCGAAGCACGATGTCATCTTCCACGATAAAAACAGCCTCCCCATTTCCCTTACGAACATGCACATGGATGGGTTCATGGTCATTGCTGTAGAAGAAAAATATGTATCCGTCTTTCTCGAAAATTCTCGGCACGGTGGAAGCTTAGCGGAGGCTTCATTGTACGCAAGCAGACCGCTTTTTTCGCCTGCAATCGGTAAATGGGCTTAGGATTTCATTGTGCAGATCGCATACGCGGGATTTTCGCGGTGCGTTTGAGAGACAAAATCTGTCGGGGCTTGAGCGCTCCGCGCTTTAGCTCTAAGGAACTGAACTGAGGGCCACCCGGAAGCCTGTGCGGCCGTCGCTACGGCCCGAGGGGTCGCCGTGAGTGTCGGAAACTCTGCAGCCCGCAGCGGCGTTGCTAACCCAGCTCGCGCCTCGGAACACTCGTTTTTTTGTATTCTCGTCAACGTCTCCCATCCATTCAGTCACGTTCCCTCCAAGATCGTAAAAGCCCAACGCGTTCGGTTTAAAGCACCCCGCTGGTGCCGTCCCAAATATCCCGTCCGCGCCCACTCTCTTTGGATCATCTTTACCATCCTCAAGTATCGCGTAATTCCCGTCGTCCCACTTCGGCGGATAATACTCCCCCCACGGATACTTGCTGGTGCCCACGGCTGCCTCCCACTCTACATTAGTTGGCAGGCGCCATTCTTTGCCAGTCACTTTGCTCAGCCATTCACAAAACTGCTTCGCATCACCCCAATTCCCTACCACGGGATGCTCGTTATGCTGCTCAAATTCCGTCCTGGGCTGCTTCCAATCAGGCAGTCCTTCCGCTTTCAGATACAACTTCCATTCGCCAACGGTGAACTCTGTTTTGCTCAGCAAAATCTTAGTACCAGGCACAGGCAGCATCTTCGCCTCCAAACGACGAACCAGCTCAGGGATCACGCTGAGATCTTTCTTACGATCTTTCCAGAAATCGCCAAGCGTGCCTGATAGGGCCATCGCCTCGTACTGCCGCCCTTGACTATTCAGCGCTTCGAACAGGGCAGCTTTTGCTTTTGCGTCACCGTCCTTACTGGCCAATGCAATCAGCTCCTCGGTAAGCCTCAGGTTTACTTTTGCCTCCTCGATTTCTCCAAGTTCCAGCGAACGTTTATAGGCTGTCAAAGCATCAGGCCACCTGACAAGCACCTGCAGTGCATTTCCCCGCAACGCATGGTACTCGCAGCTAGCAGGCTCAAGTTTGACCGCAAAGGTTGCCGCCTTCAGCGCCTCCTCAAACTGTCCCTCCCGCAACGCATCCTGAGCGCGCACTGCAAATGTGGGCGCAGTCTCGCGCAAACTCTGCAACGCCTCACTCGCTTCACGTCCTTTTTGAATCACGCGGGTGGTAAATCCACTAACCACTACCAGCATGGCAGCGGCAGATCCTGCCAGCACTTTGTTACGCCCAACCCACAGTTTGATGCGTTTGAAGGTTCCTGCGTCCTCCGCCTGAGTGGCAAACCCGTTCTGGTATCGCTCAATGTCACCAGCAAAAGCATCCACACTTGCGTAGCGCTTGTTGCGATCCGTCGCCATCGCTTTGAGCG
>CAMDSZ010000285.1 GCA_945906945.1 Akkermansia muciniphila | reverse complement strand
GTTTTCGATGGATGCGACCACCGGCGCACTCGGGTCACTGTTACCCGACAAAAACTCCACACAAGCGAGCAGCTTGAACGGGGCCGTCTCAGGCAAGCGGAAGCTAAGCCACGCGTCTCTATCATCGATCCGATGCGCAGGGTTCTTTGCAAGCTCATCGACCGAAATACCAAACCGGGATTTTAACTGACCGATCACCGATCCCTGCGTGGGAGCGTAACTGTTCCGGAATGAGGAAACGACAAGCACGTCCGGCTCGCATCCCGGGTCGGGCTGGGTGATGTCCCCGGACCGAAGTTCGATCCGACGCCAACCGTGGGAAGTGGGGACATCAACTTGATTCAGCAGGGGCATCAGACAGCCCTAGTCTGTCCACCGCTCTTTTCAAGTGCAGACAGCACTGACGATGGAGTCAAAAGGAGGGTTATGCCATGCAAGCAAAGTTTGCCCTTTGTGTTTAAATTAAGACTTAAAAATCGAGACCAAGGATAGAGAGATCGACAAACTGCCGACGAATAGCCCCCAGACGCCAATACGAGTTGAAAACCGCACGGTCTCGTCAAGGTGGCTGTTGTAGTACCAAAGACGGCCGAAAAATTGATTCACCCGATCTATTTCCACTTCCGAATTGTTGTGGACATCCAGCTGAGAGCCCCATCCAGCAATGCTGGAGGGAATAGAAAGTTGCCCGTTGCCTTTGAGTAGCCAGTCGATCGGAAATATTGCAGTCGTACCTCAGTACGAAGCTTACTTTGCTTCGCCCCCGCTTCAGGCAGCTTAAATATACGCAAAACTAATCCCAGTAAAACTAAAGGCCATTCAGATAAGCTAAACTTAGCCAAGCTCAAGAAATAGATCGCTTAATAAGATTCCTTAATACAAGCGATTATCAAAAGCATCCCAGCGCCCATTAGGGCTGCCCAAGTGCAAACGCCCGCGAGAGCGAGCATTCCGGGGCACACTGCACGCATTTCTAAAAACAGATCAAGAGCGAGGGTGGTCATACGGCGGTCGTTTTTGTTTGTTACCCCGCGCACAAACACACCCAGCCCCCCTTCTGATAGGGCGGCACGTGCATCCATTTCGCGGATCAAAACCACAAAGTGCGAACCCCAGAGTTTTTCCGAAAAAATCTTTCGTTGCTTGTCCCCCACCCTCCGGCCGCGCTTATAGCCAGGGCCGCCTGAACCATCCGCAAACACGGCCGTCCGGATCAATGGGAGCAATCACCCTGCGACGAAGCCCCCTTTCGGCATGGACAAGAATGCAAGTGTGCCTCGGAAGACTGCGCAGCACATGCGGTTTCACTTTATGCTCCTCCACCTCGTTGTAGTGAGTGGAACGCCTCCCGTTTGCGAACCCCCAGCTCCGCTTCACCACACGGCTCCGACCCAAAAAATCAGCCGCCTCCAACGCCCCCTCCTCGTCCGCCGCCCGGAATATCATACGGTTCCGGAGGTTCAGCGTGAGCACCCGCGCTTTGTCCCGGCCAAGCGGCGGAATAAAGGAGGTCGACGACTGCACGGCGGCCACCACGGTCGCACCGGCCTCGCGGATGATATCGACCGAATTGTAGTCGCTCATCCCGTCTTCGCTAGCCGTCATGAAGCGCTGCGCTTCGTCTGCCCACAAAATAAGGAGATTGTCCCCCGCCCTCTCGACGCGCCCCTTGTCGAAACGTCGAAGCACGTGGGTGTAAAACAGCATCTTCAAGAACGTATTGATGTAGCGGCGCTCCATCTGGAACTTCTGCGGCATCGCCGTGCAAAGGATCCTACCGCGATCGACTGCTGCCAGTTCAAAACTGCTTTCAGAGGTGCAAAAGACTTCCGCGATCTCGGGTGCCAGAAACGGCTGCAGATAGTTCGCGATGGTTTCCTTTACACCTCCCATCTGCTCGGCGGGCTGGCCGATGAAACGGTTTCCAAAATGATCAACCAATGCATGCCTCCGTTCGCTCGGGTAAAGCGCGCTGAGTTCCCGCAGCGCAGAGACAAGCTCCCCGTCGTTAAGCAGCACGCCATAGACCTTGGACAGAGTGACCTCACCGCCGATCTCAACAAGCAGCTCAATGGCCTTGCCGATGTGTGTCTGCGCTTGGCTTCGAAAGAATGACTTTTCGCCGCGCTGTCCCAGGCTCGAAGCGGTATCCACCACAAACTTTGCATGCGTGCTTGGTGGAATGCTCCGGTCGCCGATCAGGTTGAAACGCTGCGGCGGCACCCAATCCGAAGGCGCCCCCTCTGGTCTCACTTGCACCAACACCAAATCGGAGGACCGCTGAAAATGCAACGCCATCTCCGAAAGCGTTTCCCAATAAACACCCTTGTCGTCAATGCACACTCCGCCCCAACGCGGTTCATTTTGGAAAACCTGAAACAACAACGGCGTGATGCCGGACCGCGTTTTGCCTGAACCTGTATCCCCCGTAATCAGCCATCCACGGCAGAAATCGCTGCGCGTCCAAACCAAGCCGCCAAGCCTGGCGACAACCTTCTCAACAATACGTCTGCGTGCTCCAAGCACGAGCCACCAGAAGACGCACACAACCGCCGCTGAGACCAAAGCAACACCGCCTTTGCATGATTTCAGTACCGAAAAAGACTCAGCGCACAGCCCGCAGGTCAATTCCCAGAGAGTATCCCACCTCATTGCAACCACCTCCCGGCCCAGAACCCGCTCAAAGCGAGCCCAGCCCCCACCAAAGCCTGAACGACACCGGTGATGGCCGGAGCCCCGGGGCCTACCCTACCCTCGCGCAGTAACGTCGATGTCTCGATCAGCAGACCGTTCAGCGCGTTGTAATGCCTTTCGGCATGCTGCATGAGCTGGCGGAGTTCCTCGAACTTCAATAGCGGACATGCCGCACCGTTCGTCTCCACAGCCAACGCCGACATGTCGAGAAGCTCGACGATGCCCAGCAGCGGATCGCCTTCCCGAACTCCGTACTTGAGCTTCCACTCCAGGAGCATTTTTTCACGCGCAGAATCCATGATGTCCCCTCCAACTACGAGCAGCCTCCGGATTCCATTCTTGACACAGGAACCGTTTGTTGAAAGTCCCGGTGCGCACTCGAGTCGGGCAAAAACAGGACCCCTGCCGACTTGATCTCCGCGTAGAACTCGCGCTGCCAATTCAGCAACCGCTGCCGGTCGATTAAAGAGAAGGAACCGGAGGCTGCGGCAGCGGTTATTGAAATGCTCCGAAGATGAAGCGCCGTGACAAGCCAGTCAGGAAGCCTTCGCAAACTTATCTCCACAGCATTCAATTCATCCAGCAGCCGCGCTCGAGTCCTGCTTTGGTCGTAAATCTCAAAGCCATCGCCGTGCACTCGGTTTCTAACCACCACGTAACCCGCACGCCTTCCGATGGCGGCGCTGATCACCCGCACCTGTTCGATGCTGTCCGGCTCATGGGTGACTGGTGACACCACCACAAGCGACGCTCCCAGCGACGAAAGTACGGAAAATCCATCCACGTCGGTCAGGTAGTTCAGGATGGAATCTGTGGAGGCTGCGCGGCAGTCCACAATCACCACGGGATTTGCGTCAACCAGGTCGAACAAACCGTCAAGACCGCGCGGCTTGTTGATTTCAAGAAAGACTGCCTCCGGATGAAAGCGCTTGAGGGTGGAGTTCTCGTTGTCGGTGTCCACCGCAGCGTGAGCCAGTCCGTGGTCCTTGTGAAATTGCACGAAGTTGATGGCGAATGTGCTCTTACCCACTCCCCCCTTCCCGTTCATGACAAGAATCAGCTTTTTCATTTGTTTGTTTTTCAAAGTGCGGACGGATCCACCACGCGGGGTCCCGTACGTTCCTGTGCCGGACCGTCGTGGATCCGCTGATTAAAGGTCTGGCAACGCAGCAGAGGGGTTTTGCCTGCAAGTGGTTGAACTGCACTCGGAATGTCAGTTGCGAGGCTTTGCTCACGGGCGATGCTTTTGCAAAACCGACGCACCGTTTCAGCCGAGACCGAAATGCCCAGATTCAAAAGCAGCCTGCTGATGACCTGAAAGGAGGCACCCTTGTGCCTGAGCTCGTCGATCTGCACCCGAAACGGCTTCAGAGTGTCAATTTTGAACCCCGCAGTTTTTTGAAAGTGCTGCACGGTTTCTTGAAATTCCTCAGGCGCGTCAGGCTTCATGATGCAACGGGACAATGTTCATGAAATGGCACGGACGCGGCACGGACGCGGCACGGACGCGGCACAGGCGCGGCACAGGCGCGGCACAGGCGCGGCACAGGCGCGGCGCAATCCACGCTTTTGAGCGAGGGGTAGGGCGTCTCTTTATTCACTTTCACTGACCCTACCCGAAGGCCACGCGTCTGTTGTCATGGCGCCATGACAAACTTCGCATCGCGCCCTCTAATCTATGAAAGTGCTTTCACCGAAAACACAATACAACCTCGCGAACGCCCGGACCTACTTTGAGGAACACCTGGGAAGCGGCGATTACTACTCCGAAGGACAGAAGGTGCGCGGCGAATGGACGGGGGCCGGAGCACAGCGACTTTGCTTGAATGGGGAGGTTTCCAAGGAGGAATTCCACGCCCTGTGCGAGAACCGTCACCCACACAGCCGGGCAAGGCTAACCCAGCAGTCTCCGCGCACGCCCGCCTTGAAGCCCGGTACACGCCAACGCCACGCCCCAAAGCGCAGAATTTTCTACGACTTCACAATCTCCCCGCCAAAATCCGTTTCAATCGCCTGCCTCGCGGGAAACGACCCCGAAATCGCGGTCGCGCACGGTCAGGCGATCAAGGAAGCGGTTTCAGAGATGGAACAGTTCGCAGCCACGCGGGTGCGACGCGCCGGCGCAAATTCAAACCGTCTCACCCAGAACTTTGTCTGCGCCACATTCACACACGAAACCTCCAGGGCTCTGGATCCGCATCTGCACACGCACTGCATCGTGTTCAATGCAACGTTCGACACAAAGGAAAACCGATGGAAATCGCTGCAAAACTGCGAAATCCTGCGCGCCCAGAAGTTCATCGAAAACGCGTACTACCATGAGCTCTCGCGCAGGCTTTCCGCCCTTGGATACCGGATCAAAAACAAGCCCCGCGGCGATTTTGAACTGGAGGGTTTCCCGGAGATGCTGCTCGACCGATTCTCAAAGCGCCATATTGAAATCCAGCGTCAAACCGATCAGTTCCTTGCATCAAGACCCGTGCCGTTTGAAGGCAATCTTGCGCAGGTTCGAGAGCACATGGCCCAGAACAGGCGCTCAAGAAAAGTCACCTCGACAGACCATGCCGCAATACGAGGTTTGTGGCGCAGCCAGTTGACATCGGCGGAGATCGAGCTGATCCGGCAATCCAGACAAGCCCTCCCCGCACACCATGGCCCGGGAGCGGAAGCCGGGCTGCAATGGTCGGAGCAGCATCTTTTTGAGCGATGCTCCGTCGTACCCGAACATGCACTGTGGCGTCATGCCCTAGAATACGCCCGTGGCGGAAACTTCAGCATCGCCGCACTCAAGGAGCTCAGCGCCC
>CAMDSZ010000284.1 GCA_945906945.1 Akkermansia muciniphila | reverse complement strand
AGACGAGTTGCACCTCTTCACTGCTGTGCCACTTCTTTGGTGTAATCCTCGTCTGGGCGCAGCTGGGGCTACGCGCTCCCAGGGGATGCCGTGATTCGTGCGAGTCCGGTTCAATCGCACCACCACTGCTCCGGAAACCTGAGGTATTTCACGTCCAACAATTCCACGGGCGATTAACCAATCCGACAGTGTTCGCTGTACTGCCTACTAGTGCATTGACCCAAGTTGGCGGCTGTTGATGAACGGCAATTTCGCTCGGCTGTAACCTACGAAATCTAACCGCTGATTTTCTTCCGTCGCGTTCAGTGTAGCGCTCGTACCCGAGTTCCTTAAGGATAGTTGCAACTCGATGCGTGTCGGAGATGTTTACCTTTCGATGCGTAGCATCGCTTTTCTAATCCATATATCCCTATTCTCCACCTATGGCCGTCCGCCCTTTCCCCCGCCGTAAGGCGTATTCCCTCTGGTTTTGTGTCTCATTCCTCCTCCTGACGGGTCTTTCAGTTGAGGCAGCATCCTCCGAAAGGCCGCTCATGGCGTATGTCGGGACTTTTAGTTCGCCTTTGCAGGATGTATTGCCGACCCAAGTTGACTTGCCGCCGGGCAATGGTCGCGGGATCCATCTTTTCAAGGTGAACCGCGAGACTGGCGCGATGACTCCTGCTGGGTTTTTTGAGCTGGGTACGAGTCCAAACTGTCTGGCCTTTAACTCGACGCAAAACCGTCTTTATTCGAGCAACGAAACGGACCGGCAGGGTGACTCAAGGGAGGGTACAGTCAGCGCGTTCGCGATTGCGCCGGAGACGGGGCAATTAACCATGCTGAATACGGTCGGATCGGGCGGCGCGGGTCCGACCTATGTTAGTCTCCATCCGTCTGGAAGATTTTTACTGGTGGCCAATTATTTTGGAGGATCGGTCTCGGTCTTGCCTATTTTGGCTGACGGAAAACTCGGGCCGGCAAGCGACGTGAAGACGGATCAGGGAACGATCGGGCCACGCAAAGCCCAGCATGCGCCTCCTGGTAGTTTTGCATTCAGTGGCCACGACCGTACGCATGCGCACATGATTCAGGCTGACGCTTCGGGGCGTTATGTGTTTCACGCAGACCTCGGTTTAGACCGGATCTTTGTATGGAAGTTCGATGAGCGAAATGGGCGCCTCTCGCCGAATGATCCGCCTTGGGTTGCGCTGCCTCCCGGCGATGGACCAAGACATTTTGCCTTTCATCCGAGTGGACACTGGTTTTATTCGGTTCAGGAGGAGGGGTCGACGGTGGCGGTTTTTGACTACGATTCGGATAAGGGTAGGTTAACCCAAAAACAGACGATTTCGACCCTGCCTCAGGGGTTTGCTGGGAGCAACTTCTGCTCGGAGATTTTGGTCTCGCCCGATGGACGGTTCGTATATGCCGGCAACAGATTGCACGATAGCATCGCGATTTTCTCCGTCGGCAACTCGGGCGCCCTGAGTTTCGTGGGAGAGGAATGGACGCGCGGGAATTATCCAAGGAGTTTTAATTTCGATCTGACCGGCCGATTTCTTTACTCGTGCAATCAGCGAGGAGACAACGTGGCGGCATTTCGTGTAGATGCGAAATCCGGTGCTTTAAATTTCACCGGCCACTACACGGCGGTGGGAAACCCGTCTGCGATCGTCTTCCTTGATCTCGCTGCGCCACAATAATCAACGATTTGGCTGTCGATCTTTGCCGCTGGAGAACCGCTTTAGCAGATCCATCGTTTTGGCGGCAGCGAGAATCGCTTGGTGTTATTTGTTTGGGAGGGAAAGCTCGCCGAGCATTTCGAGTAATGTCTTTGTAATCATCACCGAGGCGTTTTCCTCGACCACGTTAGTTCCCAGCCAAGTTTCGTACCCGCCTAGGGCGTGATGTTCGGGAGTGGGAAGGTATCCGTGTCTTCCGTTGGCTAGGCCAACAACCATGGTCTTGGGAAACGGGCTCTCGCGTTTGAGTTGAAGTCCGATTTCAACAAAAGTTTCAAATGGGATGCCGCAGATTGCGAGGTCTCCAATTCGTAGAGCTTGCAGTTTGATCGTGATGGTTTCCTCGGGGCGTTCGTCTGAGGCGATGGTGTTTCTGGCGTAGTTTTGGGCAAGGCGCGGCAGTCGTTCGATGGCTTCCTTATCCTTGATGGCGAGGAAGGCTTTTGCCTCCTCGATCTGCTCGGGAGTTGGGCGCCGGAAACGAAGCGTGAGTTCTTTCTCCAGCATGGCGATGGCGGGTGTCGGTTGGTGTTGGCCGATGTCTTGGACGGCGCGCCAATCTGTGTCTGCCGCTTTTTGCGCCACGATCCGGATTTGCTCGAAGGGTTCGCGCGGAGGGCGTGAGGATCCAAATGGAATGTTGTTGATGTCTCCGGAAGTGCCATTGGACATCATGGCCACGAAGGCCGGCGATGCATTGAAGCGGGAGGGCATCAGGCGGGCGAACTCCCCAAAGTAATCGGCGGACACTTGGGCGGGAGGCATTCCGCCGACGTAATGTAGTGAATAATTGGCGAAGAGGCCGAGGGGTTGGCGTTTTTGGGTTTGGACAGACAGAACGGTGATGTCTGGATCGGTGGGGCCCGCTGGACGATCGAGTGTCTCGGAGGAGTTTGGAGGGTTCATTTTAACCTGATCCATTTTTCCGAAGGGGTTTGGAGCCATGCGTCCCGGCTTCAAAAACCAGCGGCGATTGAAGACTTCGTCCGGTAAGGGACGCGCCGCCGCGCCGAGTAGGGCGGGTTGCAGAGCGCCGTGGGCACGGGCGATGGAGTCCGCTAATCCTTCCACAAAAATCTTACGATATCCTTGGGTCTGAGCAGAGTTGTTTTTGGATCCTGAAGACGGAGCAGAATGGGTATGGGTGGAGCACACGAGCATCCGGTTGATGGGGATGCCGGTGCGTTCGGAGGCGATCCGTTTTGCCTCATCGAGTACGTCGGGCCCCGCGCCGAGATTGTCTACAACGCTGAGGGAGACGGTGGTGCCTTCTCGGTTTAAAACGATCGTACGGGCGTGCAGCGGGTCGTGGCAGCTTTGCGCCATGTTCGCGCTGAAGCCTCCGGGCATGTTCACGGGGAACTCGACGGGGGAGATGTCGGAAGCGGCGGCTCCGGCTCGGAGTCCCGATGGATCAGGGGCGGCGAATAGACCGGGCGGGAGTGGGACGATAAGTATCGTGAGGAGGGGAAGGATTTTTGCGTGCATGGGGGTGTGAATGACGACCCGCGAGCGCCAAAAATATAAGGACAGGAAGAAGGGTATGCCCTGGTAGGGTGATGATCGGCCATTAAGCCCGACGCTTGGATTTCATCTTTGCCAGTGCTGGTGGGTAGAGAGGTCTAAAAATTCGGCTCCAATAGTGGGTGAATGCAGTTGCTGGCTGCAAAGCGCGAGAGGCGCGAGAGGCGCGAGAGGCGCGAGCGGATGACCGCCTCGCTCGCAGCTAATCTGCCCCCTGGGACCGCGTAGCCCCAGCTGCGCTGACACGCTCACATCCTGATGTGTTGCCCCCCCGCCTTGGCCTATTCGCTGCTACGCCACCTCTTCGGGGCAACCTGCGATGGGCGCAGCTCGGGCTACGCGGTCCCAGGGGGTGATTGGTTTTGTGTCATCGGGTTGACCGCTATGAGCAGGCAGTCTTAAGCCTGTCACCACCGTACTTCTCCCCACCGAAGATCGGGGGGTCTCGCGACGCTCCAGAATCGCATCTGATCTAAAAACAGGAAGTCTCAGGGCCCGCGCTTGCAGGACATGCGCGGAAGGTGGTGTAATTTCCCGCAATGGAATTGCTACCGGAACGCAAGCTTGCAGGAATTTTAGCGCCGCTATTTGCCCTCAAAGGAGCCAATGACTTGGGCGTGGGAGACGTGGGTGCCCTCAGGGACCTGGTGGATTGGTCCGCCTCCAACGGTTTTCATGTTGTACAATTGTTGCCAGTGAATGAAACGGGCAACGATAACTCCCCTTACAACGCGATTTCATCGGTGGCCCTGGATCCGATCACCATTGAAATCACTCCGGCATCCATACCCGACCTGAGTGCCGCCGAAATCAAAACGGAGAAGGAGCGGTTTTTCTTCCGTCACATGTACGACGGGCCGGTGCTTTACCAGCTGGTGAAGCCGCTTAAACGCGCGCTCATGCAGAGGGCGTTCGAAAACTTTAAGCGCGTACTCTCCGACCCCAAGGCGCCGCGAACGATCGCGTTTGAGAAGTGGTGCGAGGCGCAGTCCGACTGGCTTCCGGGGTTCGCAATGTTTCGGGTGCTCATGGATGAGCATTCCAATAGCGAACGCTGGGACCGTTGGCCCGCAGCGCACCGCACCCTTGCGTCTGCGCTCGACTGGCTCAAGCAGCAGCCGCAGGAAGTGCAGAGCAGCTGGGAGGAAAAGATTCGCCAGATCTGTTACGTGCAGTGGATGGTTTGGAGCCAGTGGACTGAGGTGAAGGCGTATGCCGATTCGAAGGGTGTCGCCTTGATGGGCGATGTGCCATTTGGCGTGAGTCTCTATAGCGCCGATTACTTCTGCCGACCTGAGATTTTCGACGACAAGTGGAGCGGGGGCGCGCCTCCCGAGCCGGCATTTCAAGGCGACCAGTTTACAGCGCGCTGGGGCCAGAACTGGGGCGTGCCGTTGTACCGCTGGGACGTGCTTTCGCGATGCGATCTGGACTGGTGGCGTCAACGCGTGCGAAAGATCCGCGAGGTTTTCCATTTCTTCCGCATCGACCATGTGCTCGGATTTTACCGCATCTATGGCTTTCCATGGCGGCCTGAGAAGAACGCGGAATTCGCGCCGCTCACCGACGGCGAGGCGCAGGAGCGCACCGGCGGTCCGCTTCCGAGGTTCCAACCCCGCCCCGACAACACCCCGGAAGAGCGGGCCGCAAACCGGGCGGACGGCGAGCGTCTACTGGGGGCGCTTGCCGAGGAAACCGGTAAATACCGTTTGATGGGCGAGGATCTCGGGACCGTGCCTGATTATGTGAGGCCTAGCCTGCGGTCGTTGGATATCTGCGGGTTCAAGGTGCCTATGTGGGAAAAGGAATGGGACTCGAGCCTGACGCCGGGTGGGGCCTACGAGCCGCTTTCGGTCGCGACTTATGCGACGCACGACCATGATCCGCTGCGCCTGATGTGGGAGCGTTGGATGGACACCATCGCGCTTGGCGAATCGGGAATGCCTGGGGCTGCGCAGAAGCGGGACCAGGCCTGGTGGGAAGTGCGGCGTCTGGCAAAGTGGGCCGGCTTCGAGGTGCCGCGCATGCTTCCCTTCAGCTACGTGCACGAGCAGTTTTTGCGCGGATTGCTCGCGTGCAACTCATGGATCGTGGTCTTTATGGTGACGGACCTTTTTGGAACCACGCAGCGATTCAACGTGCCGGGAGCCGTCGCCGACTCCAACTGGAGCGAGAGGATCGCGCTGCCGGTTTCGGAGTGGAAGAATCACAAGTCACTCGCTGGGCTGCTGGAGCGGCTTCGGACTGATATCGCGCGGGGTCGGTAGCCGATGCTGGTATGGCT
>CAMDSZ010000283.1 GCA_945906945.1 Akkermansia muciniphila | reverse complement strand
GGTACGTGCACCCCGACCCCCGCACGCACGGATGCCTGAGATTGCACAAATTGGTGGCCCCTAAATTTTTCGCGCTTGTCCGACAAGGCACGCCAGTGTCGATCAAGGAGACGCAGCCAGAGGATGATATCCACGGGGCAAATATCCCTAGGCCCATGGACTATTTGGACGATGACCCCCCTGAAACCTACATGATTTCGGCGCAGGTGTTTGAAAAGCCGCAGGGCCCGCTGCTCGAGTAGCGCTCACCGAAGCCAAAGTTATCTCGATCCACAGGAGTGAAGCCCCTTGTCCGTGAGCGCAGTTCCGCCGAGGAGTTGCCGGCACGATTGCCGTACATGAGGCAAAGAGGGCAGTGACAAGACGCGGAATAGGTATGTCCGTCTTGGCCCGAGGCTGGTAGTTTGGAGGTCATTTCTAAAGCGAGCAACCCAAGCATCATGAATACCGCCCCTGCAACACCCCTCGCCCGAGTCAATTTGCGCACCCCCGACGTGATGGCGCGCGTTCAGGAACAGGTGGAAACGCATTACCAGAGCGAAATTGTAGACGGCCTGCGGAAACGAGGTGGCGAAATGGAGATCGACGGACTCACCGTGCGATTAGCCAAGCAGTTTGGCTTTTGCTACGGAGTTGAGCGCGCGATTGACCTCGCTTACGCCGCGCACAAAGTATTCAACAACAGACGGCTGTTCATCCTTGGGGAAATCATCCACAACCCTGAAGTCAACCGGCAGATCAGGGAAATGGGTATCGTGAACATCCTCGACCAATCATGCCAAGTGATTCCGGAGAGCCTCACGCCCGATGACGTTGTGATCGTGCCCGCCTTCGGGACCGAGGTAAATACAATGAAGATCATCCGACAAATAGGATGCCAGATTGTAGATACCACTTGCGGTGACGTGATGAGCGTCTGGAAGAGGGTCAGGCAGTACGCCAACGAGGATATGACCTCAATCATCCATGGCAAGGCCTCGCATGAGGAAACAAAGGCGACCGCATCAAGGGCCAACTCTGAAGGCAAGGGCCACTACCTCATCGTCTTAACTCTTCAGGAAACGGACGTTGTATGCGATTACATCGAACGTGGCGGCGACAAGGCCCTCTTCCTGAAGCGATTTAAAGGCGCCTACAGCGAGGGGTTCGATCCAGATTTGCACCTCAAACGGGTGGGTGTCGCTAACCAAACCACGATGCTCCGGGGAGAGACTGAGGAAGTTCAACGCAGAATCGCGGCGGCCATTCAAAGGCGTGACGGGGAGTCGGGGGGCGCGAACTTTCGGTTCTTTGACACCATCTGCGGTGCGACCCAAGAGAGGCAGGACGCGCTAAAATCAATGCTAGCCCAGCAAATGGATCTGCTCCTTGTGGTTGGAGGGTACAATTCATCTAACACGTCGCACCTGGCTGAGATGGGACAGGAGCAGCTGCCGACCTACTTCATCCGGAACGCTGAAAAACTCGAGTCTTCAGACAAAATCGTCCATTACGATTTGCACAAAAAAGCTGAGGTGGAAGCGGTTAACTGGTTACCAGCGGGAAGAAAGACCATCGGCATTACCGCCGGCGCTAGTTGCCCTAACAACCTCATAGAAGACACCATTGTACGATTGTACGAACTTCACGGGACTCAAAAACACAGGATTTTAGAGGCGGCAACCTCCGCTTAGTGCGCCTCTTGAGATCGGGGCAAATCTCGTTTGTTAAAATCTGCACGTCAACAGAACTGCAGATTGCAATCATCCAATAGTTTCCTACACTCCCGCCCCTCGTGATTCCAACGCCAATGAATACCCCATGGGATGTCCAATCTTCAATTGCACTCTATAACATCGACCGGTGGGGTTCCGGATATTTTTCAATTAACGAGAAGGGACACGTTAGCGTTCTGCCAACGCAAAACCCCGCCACCCCTATCGATGTCGTCGAACTATTAGAAGAGGCACAGCAGAGGGGGCTGAGCTTCCCGATGGTCCTCCGCTTCCAAGATCTTCTGCGACACCGTGTAGAGAAAATTAATTCCACTTTTGCCGAAGCGATAGCGGAAATGGGGTACAAAGCAGAGTACCGCGGTGTTTTCCCTATCAAAGTCAACCAACTGCGTGAAGTGGTTGAAGAAATTATTGATGCCGGAGCACCGTTCCACTTTGGGATCGAAGCGGGCTCCAAGCCCGAACTGCTCGCTGCTTTGGCCATTCATAGGGATCCCGAGAGCCTGATCATCTGCAACGGATATAAGGACGCTCTTTTTGTTCAAAACGCGCTTCTCGGCAGCAAGCTTGGGAAGAAAGTGGTTTTGGTCGTAGAGAAGTTAGAGGAGTTGTTTCAGATCGTCCAAGTATCCCAAGAAGTGGGAGTGGAGCCCATGATTGGGGTCCGGGTTAGGCTTGCGTCGAAAGGCGCGGGAAAGTGGGCTACCTCCGGCGGGGAGAATGCTAAGTTCGGGTTGAGCACGTCAGATTTGGTTACAGCGTCGGATGCGCTGAAAACGGCTGGGCTCGCACACTGCCTAAAGCTCGTACACTTTCACGTCGGCTCTCAAGTGCCGGACATCGGCACAATCAAGCGAGCAGTCAGGGAGGCTGCCCGCTTTTACGCGAAACTCTGCAAAATGGGCCATGAGATGGGCTACATCGATGTGGGAGGCGGGTTGGGAGTGGATTACGACGGATCCCGCACCGCATTTGAAAGCTCGATGAACTACACAGTCGCCGAGTACGCGCGGGACATTGTCTGGAACATCATGGAGATCTGCGACTCCGAGAAAGTGCCGCATCCCACAATCGTCTCGGAAAGCGGGCGTGCGATCGTCGCCCATCACTCCATCCTCGTCGTCGATGCATTCGGATCGATCGAGAAAAACAAGGCTCTCACGCCGATCGAGCCGACCGCGACAGACCCGAAGCTGGTGCTCGACATTTTGGAGCTGAGAAAGTCCATCACATTGCAGAATTGGATGGAAACGCTCCATGACGCGCAACAAATCAAGGAGCAAACACAGTCGATGTTTGAGCTTGGCATGATGGAGTTAGAAACCAAGGCCAAGATCGAACAAACCTTCTGGCAGATCGCACAGCAGATCGTGATTCTATGCAAGGGGATGCGCTACACCCCCGACGAAGTAAGAGAGATTGAGATCAGTCTAGGGGACCAGTACGTGTGCAATTTTTCAGTTTTCCAATCGCTTTTGGACCACTGGGCCCTTGGTCAACTCTTTCCGGTGATGCCGATTGACCATCTGGAGCGCTTCCCAGACCGAAACGCGACGCTGGTCGACATTACGTGTGACTCCGATGGCAAGATGTCCAAATTCATCGATTTGCAGGATGTCAAAGATACCCTCCCTCTTCACCAGTTGGTGCCGGGTCAGCCTTACCGGATAGGTTTTTTCCTGATGGGCGCTTATCAGGACATCATGGGGGACCTTCACAATCTGTTTGGCCGCGTAAACGAGGCCCATGTGTTCTTAGAGGAGGACGAGGAGAACGGCTGGTACATCGAGGAGGTGCTCGAAGGTTCAACCATCGGTGAGGTTCTTGCGATGGTGCAGTGGGATCAGGCGGAACTAACCCGCCAAATGAAGTCGCAGGTGGACGCCGCAATCAAAACTGACAGGCTGAAGCCTAACGAGGCTATGCGGCTGTTGGCTAGCTATGAGAAGGCTCTCAAGGGCTACACTTATCTGCAAATCCCCCACCAACCTGCAAAATGAGAACTGAGTCCGAAAGACTCAGCTGACGGGTAGTTCAAAATATTTGAACCAACCCTTTAGAACTCTGAGAAGTAGACAGCCGCATCAAACATCAGAAGACAATGTGGCTGCCTAACCTCTTTAATGTCTTTCTCTGGTTGTTCGCGCTCGACGCTGGACTTACTGCAACGCTGGACGCCTATCAGGCACTTGCAGGAACCCAGAGCACCTTATTTGCAAGTTTACACGCTACCGTCGCCACCATTACGGCGATCGTGGCCCTCATAGTACTGCTTGCGGTCTGCAGCTATAAAAAGACTCCGTGGCGTCTAGTGCTTCTCCCTCTTATTTTTGTGTTTTGGGGATCCCTCGTCTTCATTCCGCTTCCTGCATTTGTTTCGCTCGAAAAAATCTTCCGTTTTGCGGGGTTGGCTCAGCTTATGGTCGTGGGCGGCTGCTTCTGGACGATGCGAACGCGATTTCCAAACCGTCCATGGCAGATTCCTTCGCAGGTTTTTGCGGGCAGTACATTTTCGATAGCTCGAGTTTTTTGGTCCACCTTGATCAAAATTTTTATCGTCGCCCCAAGTCTTATAGTCGGAATCTGCATCTCCCTGGTTTGGACACTTGAAAAGGTTAGCAACGGATTCATCAGCATCCGCAGTGACGGTCTTTACACAGAAAAACGCATTTATGATTATGACGGCAGAGAGATTCACTTGCTCCCCACGGTGCACATCGCTTCCCCGGATTTTTACGCAAATTTAATTCGTGAGTTACCAAAAAGTGAAACCGTGATCCTTCCCGAAGGGGTAACAGACCGGAAGAATCTGATCCGGGACGGACTCGATTACTCTGGTCCCGCGGAATCGGCAGGTCTTTCGACGCAGCCATCCTTTGTGGAGATGTCGAAGCTCGCTTTCAGACCTTGCGATGTGGATGTCAGCGAATTCTCCGAAAGCACTCTAAGAGATTTAAATAGCATCAGTAAGTGCCTCAAGCGGTGGACTGCCGGGGATCACGCTGCGTGCCTCGAAGAGCTGTCGCAAATGAGAAGTCCGGATCTAAATTTAATGAAAGAGGACTTGCTGAACAAAAGAAACACAAGGGTCAACGAGGCCCTCAAGGGAGCCCTTCTAGAATTCAAACACATCGGCATTCCTTGGGGGGCCGCCCACATGCCCGGTATTGAAGATGACATTTTAAAAATGGGAGCCAAGAGGCGCTCGGGTGAGCGGGTCTGTGTCTTCAGGTGGGCAGATTTGACTCTCAATTTCTAAATTCCAAAAAGGCCTCAATCGTAAGGTCTAAAAACGTTTAACCCATTGATGAACGTTTCTGCCCGAATCCTGCGCTGCCTGAGAAACGAGGAGTCCTCTGCAGCCGAACTTGGAGCGAAGTGCGGGGTCTCTCTGGAGACTATTCTCCATGAAATTTCTCTACTTGAAGCTGCAGGATTTGTGTTTCAGCAACACCCTATACTCGGCTATTCCCTCGTCTCATGCCCCGACAGACTGATTGCGGACGACGTTGCGTCAAGGCTGGCAGGCGACTGGGTGAAGGAGATCCTCGTTTTTGAAAAAACCTCCTCAACAAACGACCGTGCAATGGAACTGGGAACTGCCGGCAGCAACGGCCCAAGTGTTGTGCTGGCCGAAACCCAGAGCGCCGGCAGAGGCAGATTCGGACGTGTTTGGAATTCCACCCCACGCAAGGGCATCTGGTTCTCGCTGATGCTCAGACCCAAGCTGCCCGTTGAACACTGGAGCAGATTGCCCGGCGCTGCAGCATTGGCAGTCGCCCGCGCCCTCGAGGAAATCGGCGTGAGGCATGTCGGCGTCAAATGGCCAAATGACCTGCAAATCGGATCCGGCAAAGTGGC